>NZ_JAAVJC010000009.1:45032-48552 GCF_012033785.1 Streptomyces bohaiensis | reverse complement strand
GCCGGGACGGGCCGCCACATCCTCGTGGCGGCGCGTCCCGGCGGCCCGTGGTACTCCTCCTCACCGCCGGCCCCGAGGCCGGCGCCCTACCAGCGGCGGCGCAGCGCGCCCGCCGCCAGGTTGCCGATGGCCGCGTAGACCACGGCGGCGATGCCGTAGTTCAGCAGGACGTGCCACCAGTCCGGCGAGACGTTGAACATGTCCCGCGACCAGGAGGCCAGCCATGAAGCTGCGTCGTGCACGAAGTCCACCACCGTGTTGTCACGGTTGGCCCCCAGCATGAAGAGCAGAATCCACAGCACGATGATGACGGCTGCCAGGTTCGCGAGCAGCGCCACGATGAACGCGACCGGGTTTCCTCGACTACGTGTGACCATGACAACCGCCTTACCGGTACGGCCGATCACAAACAGATCAGCGTGATGCAGGCCACATTTACGCCAGTTGTGCGGCACCACCCCCTATCGGGGCGACTCGACGCCGCACCACCCCGACCGGGCGCCGAAGTTGACCGCTCCCGACGCCGACCCCTCGGAGCGTTCGACGGCGCGGGGCCGGAACGCGCAGCGGGGCGGACGAGCAATGAGCAGGGCGACGGCTCCCGTGGCGACCCGGGCCCCGCGCCACGCACCGCCACCCGCCACGCACCGCCGCGACCGGACGCAGGCGTCCACCGCGCGCCCCGCCGTCCCCCTCCGGGGCGAGCCCGCGGACGGCACTCCTCACCCGACCGGGTGACGTCAGCCCGAGGCCCGCGGCGACCGGGGCACCGCCCCCGGAACCCGGCCGCCCACCGCCGGCCCCACCGCCGGGCCCACCGCCGCGACGGCCCGTCCGCCCCGGCGTGCCGCACCGGTGAGGCTGGCCGGAATCCGCCGGGAGGCCGCCCGCCCGGCGGCACCCCCCGCCACGGCCGGCACCCGGAGCGCCACGCTCAGTCTCCGAGCCGCCGCAGCAGCAGCCGGTTGGCGACAGCCGGGGAGTCGACCAGCGGATGCAGCGTCAGCGCCCGCAGCGCCGCGTCGTACGAGCCGGTGAGGGCCGCCCGGATCGTCGCCCGCTCCACCGCCTTCACCTGGAGCATGAGACCCAGTTCACCGTCGCCCGGCGGCACCGCCGGCAGCGGCCGCGGACCGGCCGCGTCCACCTCGCAGACCGTCTCCACCACCGCCGCGTCGTCCAGCGCCGTCACCGTCCCCGCGTTGGGCACGTTGAGGATCAACCGGGCCGGACGCTCGCCCGACAGCGCGTGCATCAGATCCAACGCCACCTGCTCGTACCCGCCGCCCTCCAGGTCCCGCGGGTCGCGCTCCCCGCCGCCGCCCGCCTCGCGGGCCTCCGCCAGATAGGTGCGCTCCCGCTCCATCCGCGTCACGTCCCACAGCGCCGCCGCGCGCTCCGGCTCCGCGGCGGCACGGGCGAAGAACGCCGACTGCTGGCGGTCCAGGAACTCACCGCGCGTCTCCGTCGCCTCCCACGCCTGCTCCAGCGCCTCGCGGCGGAAGTAGTAGTAGTGGAGGTACTCGTTGGGCAGCGACCCGAGCGCCCGCAGCCACCGCGCGCCGAACAGCCGCCCCTCCTCGAACGACGCCAACGCCGTGTCGTCGGCGAGCAGCCCCGGCAGCAGGTCCCGCCCCCGGTACGTCAACGACCGCAACCAGCCCAGGTGGTTGAGGCCCAGATAGTCGAACTCGGCGCGGGCCGGGTCCACTCCCACCGCCCGTGCCGCGCGGCGGACCAGCCCCACCGGTGAGTCGCAGATCCCGATGACCCGGGGCCCGAGCACCCCGGACATCGCCTCCGTGACCATCCCCGCCGGGTTGGTGAAGTTGATGACCCATGCCTCGGGTGCCACCTCGCGGATCCGCTCGGCCAGCCGCACCGCGACCGGCACCGTCCGCAGCCCGTACAGCACCCCGCCCGCGCCCACCGTCTCCTGGCCGAGCACCCCCTCGGCCAGCGCGAGCCGCTCGTCCCTGGCCCGGCCCGCCGTGCCGCCCACCCGCATCGCGGAGAAGACGACGTCCGTACCGCGCAGCGCCTCGTCCAGATCGCCGGCGACCGTCACCGCCGGACCGTCGCCCTGCTGCCGCAGCACGGCCGCGATCACCGCGGCCCGGGCCGGGTCCGTGTCGTACAGCACCACCTCGGCGACCCCGCCGCCGGGAGGGGCGCCGAGCAGCGCCCGATGGACGAGAGGGACACGGAAGCCGCCGCCGCCGATGATCGTAAGCCTCATGCCCGGAACGTACCGTAGACGCCACGTCACGACGGTCAGGCCGACGGCGGCCGACAGGGAGGACCCAGATGCACGACCCCATCGGCGGCGAGCGGTGCCCGGCGCAGGACCCCCTGGCTGCCCTGCGCCGGCCGGGTGACGTCACCTGCGACGTCTACCTCACGGGAACGGTCTTCCTCGACATCGTCTTCACCGGCCTCGACGGCGCCCCCGTGCGCGGCACCGAGTCGTGGGCGCGCGGCATGGGCTCCAGCCCCGGCGGCATCGCCAACATGGCCACCGCCCTCGCCCGCCTCGGCCTGCGGACCTCCCTGGCCGCCGCGTTCGGCGACGACAAGTACGGCGAGTACTGCTGGGAGACCCTCCGCGAGGGCGAGGGCATCGACCTCTCGCTGTCGCGCACCGTACCCGGCTGGCACTCCCCCGTCACCGTCTCCATGGCCTACGAGGGCGAACGGACGATGGT
Source organism: Streptomyces bohaiensis (assembly GCF_012033785.1). Lineage (GTDB taxonomy): Bacteria > Actinomycetota > Actinomycetes > Streptomycetales > Streptomycetaceae > Streptomyces > Streptomyces bohaiensis. Next base: position 45,847 of record NZ_JAAVJC010000009.1, on the reverse strand, counting down.
CTCCCACGGCCACCAGGCCCCGCTGCCCGAACCGCCCCACGGGCCGCCGCCGCCTGCCCGGTCCGCCGTCACCTGCCTGGAGCCCGGCCGGCCCCAGCCGTGGACCGCCGCCGCGGCCCGCCAGGGCACCCTTCTCTTCGCCGACGTCGGCTGGGACGAGTCCGGCCGGTGGGAGCTGGCCGCCCTCCCCGAGCTCGCCCACTGCGAGGCCTTCCTCCCCAACGCGGACGAGGCGATGCGCTACGCCCGCACCGACTGCCCGCGCCGCGCGGCCCGGCTGCTGGCGGAGACCGTCCCGCTGGTCGTGGTGACGATGGGCGCCGGCGGCGCCTACGCGGCGGACGGCCGCACCGGCGAGACGGCGGAGGTCCCCGCGGTGCCCGTCGAGGCACTGGACACCACCGGCGCCGGGGACGTCTTCGTCGCCGGGTTCGTCACCGGCTCCCTCGCGGGATGGCCGCTGGCGGACCGGCTGGCGTTCGCCGGGCTCACCGCCTCGCTGTCGGTGCAGGAGTTCGGCGGCTCGCTCTCGGCGCCCGGCTGGCCCGAGGTCGCCGCATGGCGCCGGCAGGTGCTGGCGGGGGACCGCGCCGCCGCCCCGGACCACGCCTTCCTCGACGACGTGATCGCGGCGCTCCGCTGCCCCGCGCCCGGCACCCACGCCGCCGCCGAGGCCCGCCGGCGTGCCGCCCCCACCCTCGGCTTCCGCTCCCGCGGCTGAGCCCGCGCCGCGGACACGCGGCCGCGACGGGCGGCCCGCACGGGCACCCCGCGAGCAGTGCGGTGAGCAGTGCGGTGGGGGGGGGGGGGGGGGG
>NZ_JAAVJC010000009.1:22615-45022 GCF_012033785.1 Streptomyces bohaiensis | reverse complement strand
GTGCGGCGGGTGAGCGGGCTCACCCGCCGCAGCCCGCCCACCGCGCGGAATCCGGGGATATATTCCGGTGGAACTGTCGGCGGGGCGTCGTAGTCTGGAGTCACGTACCGGACACGACAGCGGAGAGGGATGACGAGGGCCGTCCGAGGCCGCCCATGACGCAAACATCCACACACCAGACCGCGGGGACCGACGGCGAGGCCACCGCCCGCTTCCAGGTGCCGGCGAAGCACCCGATGGTCACCGTTCTCGGCTCGGGCGACGCCCTGCTGCGCGTCATCGAGGCCGCCTTTCCGCGCACCGACATCCACGTCCGCGGCAACGAGGTCCGAGCGACGGGCGACGCCGGCGAGGTCGCGCTGGTCCAGCGCCTCTTCGACGAGATGATGCTCGTGCTGCGCACCGGCCAGCCGATGACCGAGGACGCCGTGGAGCGGTCCATCGCGATGCTCCGCAGCGACGGCGAGGCCGAGTCGCCCGCCGAGGTGCTCACCCAGAACATCCTCTCCAACCGCGGCCGCACCATCCGCCCGAAGACGCTCAACCAGAAGCGCTACGTCGACGCCATCGACAAGCACACCGTGGTCTTCGGCATCGGGCCCGCGGGCACCGGCAAGACCTACCTGGCGATGGCCAAGGCCGTGCAGGCGCTGCAGGCCAAGCAGGTCAACCGGATCATCCTCACCCGCCCCGCCGTCGAGGCCGGCGAGCGGCTGGGGTTCCTGCCGGGCACCCTCTACGAGAAGATCGACCCGTACCTGCGGCCGCTCTACGACGCGCTGCACGACATGCTCGACCCGGACTCCATCCCGCGCCTGATGGCGGCCGGCACCATCGAGGTCGCACCGCTCGCCTACATGCGCGGCCGGACCCTCAACGACGCCTTCATCATTCTCGACGAGGCCCAGAACACCAACCCCGAGCAGATGAAGATGTTCCTCACCCGCCTCGGGTTCGAGTCCAAGATCGTCATCACCGGTGACGTCACCCAGGTCGACCTGCCCGGCGGCACCAAGAGCGGTCTGCGGCAGGTGCAGGACATCCTCACCGGCGTCGACGACGTCCACTTCTCCCGGCTCGACAGCAGCGACGTGGTCCGCCACAAGCTCGTCGGACGGATCGTGGACGCCTACGAGCGGTACGACGACCGCGCGGCGGGGAATGACGACCACCGCGGCGGACGCGGCGCACGCCACGGCACCGACCGCGTCACCGGGCACGGAAAGTAGCTGAGCACCCCCACCATGGCCATCGAGGTCAACAACGAGTCCGGGATCGACATCGACGAGCGGGCGGTGCTCGACATCGCCCGCTACGCCCTCGCCCGGATGCGGATCCACCCCCTGTCGGAGCTGGCCGTCGTCGCGATCGACGCCGACGCCATGGAACAGCTCCACCTGCAGTGGATGGACCTGCCCGGCCCCACCGACGTCATGTCCTTCCCCATGGACGAGCTCCGGCCCGGCCGGGAGGACGAGGAACCGCCGCAGGGCCTCCTCGGCGACATCGTGCTCTGCCCCGAGGTCGCCCGGCAGCAGGGCGCGGACGCGCCCACCGACCACTCCATGGACGAGGAGCTGCAGCTGCTCACCGTCCACGGGGTTCTCCACCTCCTCGGCTACGACCACGAGGAGCCCGCCGAGAAGGCGGAGATGTTCGGCCTCCAGCAGGCCATCGTGGACGGGTGGCGCGCGGAGCGGGGTCTGACCGGCCCCTCCCCGGCGCCGACCGTGACATGAGCGTTCTACCGAGGCGTGGCCCCGCTCCGCGGCGCGGCCACGCCTTGACCACCAGCCGGCGCACCCGCCCCAGGCGGCCCGTCACCGACGGGCCGTCCCTTCGGCATGCCCCGAAACCGACCGGAGATGACCAACCCACCATGACGCGACGACATCCCCACCCGAGTGTGCGAGTGCCGCTGCGATGACCACCTCCCTACTGCTCGCCGTCGTCGGGCTGGTCCTGCTGGCCTGGCTGGCGTCCTGCGCCGAGGCCGGGCTCGCCCGCATCACCGCCTACCGTGCCGAGGAGGCCGTCCTCAACGGCCGCCGCGGGGCGTCCCTGCTGACCACGGTTGCCGCCGACCCGGTCCGCTACCTCAACCTGGCGCTGCTGCTGCGCGTCGCGGCCGAGAGCGCCGCGGCGGTCCTCGTCGCCTACATCTGCCTGACGTCCTTCGACAGCACCTGGTCGGCGCTGACCGTCGCCTTCGCCGTGATGCTGCTGGTCTCCTTCGTCGCCGTCGGTGTCTCCCCCCGCACCATCGGCCGCCAGCACCCGGTGAACACGACGACGGCCGCCGCCTACGTCCTGGTCCCCCTGGCCCGGGTCCTCGGGCCGCTGACGCAGCTGCTGATCCTGCTGGGCAACGCCCTCACCCCGGGCAAGGGCTTCCGCAAGGGGCCGTTCGCGTCGGAGGCCGAACTGCGTGCCATGGTCGACCTGGCCGAACGGCACCAGCTGATCGAGGACGACGAGCGGCGCATGGTCCACTCGGTCTTCGAACTGGGCGACACCATGGTCCGCGAGGTCATGGTGCCCCGCACCGATCTCGTCTCGATCAGCAGGGACAAGACGATCCGGCAGTCGCTGACGCTGGCGCTGCGGTCCGGTTTCTCGCGCATCCCGGTGACGGGTGAGAACGACGACGACATCGTCGGCATCGTCTACCTCAAGGACCTCGCCGGCCGGGTGCACACCAGCCGGACGGCCGAGTCCGAGCTGGTGGAGGCCGCCATGCGGCCCGCGACCTTCGTCCCCGACACCAAGAACGCGGGCGACCTGCTGCGGGAGATGCAGCGGGACCACTCCCACGTCGCGGTCGTCATCGACGAGTACGGCGGAACGGCGGGCCTCATCACCATCGAGGACATCCTGGAGGAGATCGTCGGCGAGATCACCGACGAGTACGACCGGGAGCTGCCGCCGGTCGAGGAGCTGGGCGAGGGCCGCTACCGCGTCACCGCCCGCCTGGACCTCGGTGACCTCGGGGAACTCTTCGACCTGACGCTGCACGACGAGGACGTCGAGACGGTTGGCGGCCTGCTCGCCAAGGAGCTGGGACGGGTGCCGATCCCGGGCGCGACCGTCGAGGCGCCCCTTCCGGAGGGCCCGGGCGACCAGGGGCTCCGTGCGCTCCGCCTGACGGCGGAATCCCAGGCGGGACGCCGGAACAAGATCATCACGATCCTGGTGGAGCCGCTGCTCCGGCCACCGGCCGAGGACGGCGACCCTGTGGCGGACTCGGGCGAGGACCGGCCGCGCGAGCACACCCCGCGCGGCGCCGCGGACCGCCCCGACGCCCACTGAGACGACGACCGAGGCGATGACCGTGTGAGGGCGTCCCGGGGCCGTACGGCCCCGGGACGCCCTCACCCCTGTCCGGGTGGCCTGTGACCCGGCTCGTCCGGGGCACAGCGGCACCGGCCACCCGCCCCAGAACCCGCTGTCCGCTCGGGACCGCCGCCCCGGGGCCGCAGTCGCAGCGCCGTCCGACGGCTGCCGCGGTCGCCGGCTGTCCTCGCCCGACGCCCCGCCGACGCCTCGGGCAGGTGTCCCGGCCGCCCCCCCAGCCCGGCGTCCCGGACCACCCCGACCGAGCGCCTGGGCATCGCTCCGCGCCGAGTGGCGGGGTGCGGGGAGCGATGGTCCGATAGGGGGATGCGATGGCAACTGCGAGTAGTGATGGGCGCGGTCGGGGCGGCGATGCTGCTACCGGGCGCCGGCGCCAGCGCCTCGGCGGAGTCGCTGGACGAGGAGCAGCTGCGGAGCGCGCTGCTGGACCACATGGACTTTCCCGAGGACTGGGCTCGGGACAGCGAGCAGGCGGAGGCCCAGCGCGGGATCGGCGTCCCGGCGCCGCAGGAGGCCAACTGCAGGGCGCTGTTCGACGGCGGCGCTGACACCGCCGCCTCCACCGCGTTCGCCCGGTCGTTCTCCGGCCCCTTCGTCCGTACCACCGCGGCCGCGCACGACGGCGAGGGCGCGGCGGAGGCCGCCCTGGAGAACTACCGGCGCACCGCCGAAGCCTGCAACTCGTTCGCCGTCGTCGAAGGTGAGGGGCACGGCCCGACCGAACTGCGGGTGGTGTACAACGGCGGCGGCACCGAGGAACCCTCGCTCGACGACTCGGCCGCGGACGAGGTCGCCGCGGTCCGCTTCGAGCGGGAGCCGGAGAGCACGGAGGCGCCCGCGGTGGTCGCCGAGGCGGCCCTGGTCCGGGTGGGTGAGCACACCGTGCTGGTGGCCCAGGTGGGCCGGGACGACGCCGGCACCGGCGAGTTGCGCCCCATGCTGGACCGAGCTGTCGAGAAGCTGTACGCGGTGCAGGAGGGCCGGACGCCGGAGCCGCCCACCGACCTCGACGGCACAGAACTCTGACCGGTCACCTCGGCCGGGCCGGGGCGGGGCGGGCCGCCCCGCCCCGGCCCGCTGGAGGACGACCGGCCGACCGCCGGTCGGCGAACGGCCGCTCGGGGGCCGGCGGTCGGCAGTCAGCCGTCAGCCGTCAGCCGTCAGCCGCGTTCGACATCGCCGTGGGGGCTGACGCCCCTGCCCGCCGGGGAGAGGGACGCCCGTAAGCTCTGCCCATGAGTGACACCGTGGACCCCGAGGACCGCAAGATCATCACGCTGGCGCGAAGCGCCCGGGCGCGCAACCGCGTCGCGGAGGGCGCGGCCGTACGGGACGAGATGGGACGCACCTACGTGGCGGGCACCGTCGCGCTGGAGTCCCTGCGCCTGAGTGCCCTGCGGACCGCCGTCGCCATGGCGGTGGCCAGCGGCGCCACCTCGCTCGAAGCGGCTGCGGTGGTCTCCGAGGCCGCGGAGCTCCCGGCAGCCGACCTCGCGGCCGTGTCGGACCTCGGCGGGGCGGACACGCCCGTTCTGCTAGCCGGCCCCGACGGCGAGCTGCGCATCACGCGCGCCGCCGGCTGACCGCCGGCAGCGCGTCACGGGAGCAGGACCCACAGCCGACCGTCCGGCTCCCCGGTGGCCGACCACGTCACCCCGGCGCCCCGCCCGGAGCCGCCCAGGCCGGCCGCAAGCTGCGACGCCCGCGGCGCCCACCCTCCGGCCGGCAATCGGCGGAGCATGCGGCGGCATGACGCCCGTGCCTCGACGGCTGCCCGACCCGGCGAAGACTCGGCAGCGCCCCGGGGCGCGAGGCTCGCGCTCCTCTCCTCGGGACGCCGGCCCGGCCGGTCGGGCAGCGCGGCCACCCCGCCGCCATGGCTCGACAGCGGCGCGGGGGACCCTGCCGACGTCAGGCGCCTGCTGTGCATCGGGGACAATGGCCCTCATGACTGCTCCTTCCCCCGCCGCCCCCGACACCCCGCACCGCTCGGGGTTCGCCTGTTTCGTCGGCCGCCCGAACGCGGGCAAGTCGACCCTGACCAACGCGCTGGTGGGGACGAAGGTCGCGATCACCTCCAACCGTCCGCAGACCACACGGCACACCGTCCGCGGCATCGTGCACCGCCCGGACGCCCAGCTGGTGCTGGTGGACACCCCCGGCCTCCACAAGCCGAGGACCCTGCTCGGTGAGCGGCTGAACGACGTCGTCCGCACCACCTGGGCCGAGGTCGACGTCATCGGCTTCTGCCTGCCGGCGGACCAGAAGCTCGGCCCCGGCGACAAGTTCATCGCCAAGGAGCTCGCCTCCATCAAGCGCACCCCCAAGGTCGCCATCGTCACCAAGACGGACCTGGTGGACCCCCGGACACTGGCCGAGCAGCTGATCGCCGTCGACCGCCTCGGCCAGGAGCTGGGGATCGAGTGGGCGCAGATCGTGCCCGTCTCCGCTGTCGGGGACACCCAGCTGTCCCTGCTGGCCGACCTCCTGGTGCCACTGCTGCCGGAGGGGCCGCTCCTCTACCCGGAGGGCGACCTGACGGACGAGCCCGAGCAGATCATGGTGGCGGAGCTGATCCGCGAAGCGGCCCTGGAGGGTGTGCGGGACGAACTGCCCCACTCCATCGCGGTCGTCGTGGAGGAGATGCTCCCGCGCGAGGGCCGACCGGCGGACCGGCCGCTGCTGGACATCCACGCGAACATCTTCATCGAGCGGTCCAGCCAGAAGGGCATCGTCATCGGACCGAAGGGCCGCCGGCTGAAGGACGTCGGCACGACCTCGCGCCGGCACATCGAGGCGCTGCTCGGCACCCCGGTGTTCCTGGACCTCCACGTGAAGATCGCGAAGGACTGGCAGCGCGATCCCAAGCAGCTGCGACGCCTCGGCTTCTGACGGCGTCACGAGCCGCTCCTGTCGGCCGCTTCGCCGTGGGGCGTCTCCTGCCCGCCGCTGGTCGGCTCCTCCGGGAGCCGGCCCGCCGGTGTCGTCGACCGGCAGCTGCACCTCCGATCCCCCGTGGGGTCCGCGGCCCGCGCCACCACCGCGAGGCCCTCGCCGGCTGCGACCTCGTTCCGGTCGTCACTCGTCCGTCGACGCGGGCTCGGCGCCACTCCGCAGCCCGCCGCGATGCTCCTCTCGTGACGCCTCCCGGCGCCACGCCCCTTCTCGAGACAGAGAGTAACCACGACTACGCACGGTAGTCAAGTCGTGGTAGAGTCGTCACCGGCGAGCAGGCAGCGGGATCCGGTCCAGGTCGCGCGCCACCGTGAGTTCGCCCGAGAAGCCCGCCGCACGCGCCTCCCGGCCGAACTGCGCAGCGTCGGGGTAGCGCTGGCTGAAGTGGGTCAGCACGAGGTGCCGAACTCCCGCTGTGGCAGCGACCCGCCCCGCTTGCCCAGCAGTGAGATGGCCGTGCTCCTCGGCAAGAGAGACGTCCGCGTCGAGGAAGGTGGACTCGATGACGAGCATGTCGCACGCCTCCGCCAGGGCGTGGACGCCCTCGCAGAGCCGCGTGTCCATGACGAAAGCGAAGCTCTGACCGGGGCGCCGCTCGCTCACGTCCTCGAGGGCGACACCGCGGAGCGACCCCTCGCGCTGCAGGCGCCCGATGTCGGGGCCCTTGAGCCCGGCTGCCGCGAGCCGCTCCGGCACCATCCTCACCCCGTCCGGCTCGTCCAGCCGGTAGCCGACCGCATCCACCGGGTGCGACAGCGGAGCGGCGCTGAGGACGAAGCCGTCGCCCGCCACGGACCAGGCGGCTCCGGCTGGTCCGCCCGCGACCACCGCCCCACTGCCCGCAGCGTGCGCGCCGCCACCGGGCGCCGTTGCCGCGGCCGTCTCCGGCGCCGCCGAGCCGACCGTTTCGCGGGCCGCCGGCGGGAACCGCACCGGGTGCTCAGCGATCCGCACGCTGCTGCGGTACGCGGTGGACTGGCGCAGCCTGTCGTAGAAGTGCTGCCCCGAGGCGGGGTAGTGGGCCGTGACCGGATGCGGCACGCGGTCGAGGTTGATCCGCTGAATGACGCCGGCCAGACCGAGCGAGTGGTCCCCGTGGAAGTGGGTCACGCACAGCCGGGTCAGGTCGTGGGCGCTGACCCCTGCCATCAGCATCTGTCGCTGCGTGCCCTCGCCGGGGTCGAAGAGAAGGCCCTCCCGGTCCCAGCGCAGGAAGTAGCCATTGTGGTTACGGTGACGGGTGGGGACCTGGCTGGCGGTGCCGAGGACGACCAGTTCGCGCGGTGACACGGCGCCGGCTCAGCCAGGAGGCCAGTTCAGGCCGCGCCCGGCCAGCACATGGGCGTGGGCGTGGAAGACCGTCTGCCCGGCGCCTGCGCCGGTGTTGAACACGATGCGGTAGCCGCTGTCCGTCGCGCCCTCCTGCTCGGCGACCAGCCCGGCGGCCCGCACGATGTCGGCGGCCACCGCCGGGTCGGCTCCCGCCAGCGCCGCGGCATCCGCGTAGTGCGCGCGCGGGATGACCAGAACGTGCGTCGGCGCCTGCGGGTTGATATCGCGGAAGGCGACGGTCGTCTCCGTCTCGTGCACCAGCGTCGCGGGCACGTCACCGGCCACGATCTTGCAGAACAGGCAGTCCGCCTGGGGTTCTCCAGCCATGGACGGATCGTACCCGCACACTCCCGCCGCGCCAGGTCGGTGAGGCCCCCGGGCACCCGGCGCGCACCCCGGGGGCGTCACCGGCCGGGGCCCGTGCCGGGGAGCGCGGTCGGCGCGCCCCGGCACTCCCCGTACTCGCGGTCAGCCGACGTCGGGCAGGGCGGGAGGAGTCATGGCCCCCACTCGGTCCAACTCGGCCAGCACCGTCCGCAGCGCCTCGTCGAGTTGCGGGTCGCGCCCCGCCACCCAGTCCTGCGGGGCCACCGGTACCTCGACATCGGGGTCGACGCCGTAGTTCTCGACCTCCCAGCCCGGGCCGTCCAGCCAGATCGCGTACTTGGGCTGCGTGGTGTGGGTGCCGTCGACCAGCGTGTACCGGCCGTCGATGCCGACCACGCCGCCCCAGGTACGGGTCCCGATGACGGGGCCCAGGCCCAACTGCTTGAACGAGGCGGTGACGATGTCCCCGTCCGAGCCGGAGAACTCGTCGCAGAGTGCCACCATCGGCCCCCGTGGGGCTTCCGCGGGGAAGGTGACCGGGCGTGCGCCGCGGATGAGGTCCCAGCCGATGACGCGGCGGGACAGCTTCTCGATCACCAGCTGCGACGTGTGGCCGCCCCGGTTCTCGCGCACGTCCACGACCAGACCGTCGCGGCCGATCTCCGTGCGCAGGTCACGGTGCAGCTGGGCCCAGCCGACGCCGGTCATGTCGGGGACGTGCAGGTAGCCCAGCCGCCCGCCCGACCGGCGGTGCACCTCCTCCCTGCGCGACCGCACCAGGTCCTGGTAGCGCAGCGCCTCCTCGCTCCGCACCGGCACCACCACGACCTGGCGGCGCGGGCCGCCGTCGGCAGGCTCCACTGTCAGCTCGACCGCCTGGTCCGCAGTGCCGGCGAGCAGCGGCGCGACGCCGGCAACGGGGTCCACCGGGCGGCCGTCGACCGCCACCAGCACGTCCCCCTCACGGACGGCGACACCCGGGGCCGTCAGCGGGGAGCGGGCGTGCGGGTCCGAGCTCTCCGACGGCAGGATGCGGTCCACACGCCAGGATCCGTCCTCGTGCCGGGAGATGTCGGCGCCGAGCAGCCCCTGACGACGTGCCGCGGGGGTGTGCCGGCCCGCGGGGACGATGTAGGCGTGGGAGGTGTACAGCTCGCCGACCACCTCCCACAGCAGGTCGGTCAGGTCGTCGTGGGTGCCGACGGCGTCGACCAGCGGGCGGTACTCGGCGAGGACCGCGTCCCAGTCGACACCCCCCATGTCCTCCCGCCAGAAGTTGTCCCGCATGAGGCGGCCGCATTCGTCGAACATCTGGCGCCACTCGGCAGCGGGGTCGACGGTGATCCGGACCCGGGCGAGGTCGATCCGCTGGTTGCGGTCGTCGTCGCCGTCCAGCTTGTCCGCGTCCGCGTCAACGGGGACGGCCCGCAGCTTGCCCGCGGCGCGCACGACCACCTGGCGGCCGTCGCCGGTCACCTCGTAGGCGTCGGCGCGCTCGGTGAGGGTGCCGGCCCGGCGACGGGTGAGGTCGTAGCGGCGCAGCCGGGTGTCCGGGGAGTCCTCGCTGCCGGTGCCGAGGACCCCGGAGACCGGATGCTCCAACCACAGCACGCCGGTGGCGGAGGCCCGCAGCTGAGAGCAGGTGGCGGCGTCGACCGGGAACGGAACGACGCGGTCGGCGAGGCCCTCGAGGTCGACCCGGGTGGCGGAAGGCGTCGCCCCGGCGGCGGTCGAGGCCCCGGGACCGTCGGCCGCCGTCGCCCCGTCCGCTGCGGTCCCCGCGTCGGGGGCGTCCGCGGCAGCCGCCTTCTCGCCGCTGTCGTCGTCGGCACCGTTGGGTCGGCCGTGGCGCTGCGGACCGAACGGTGAGAGCGCGTCCGCCGCCAGCGTGAGCAGGTGCGGCCGCCCCCCGGCGGAGAACCCGAGGTCGAAGACGTGCGCGTCGTAGACCGGGTCGAAGGTGCGCTCGGAGAGGAAGGCCAGGTGCTTGCCGTCGCGGGTGAAGGCCGGCGAGAAGTCCTTGAACCGCGCGGGGGTCGCCTCATGGACGGTCCGCTCGGTGAGGTCGGCGAGCCGGAGCTGCCGGAGCGGCTGCACGTCGGGATGGGACCAGGCGAGCCAGCGGGAGTCGGGCGAGAACGCGAGGCCGTCGACGTCGCCGTTGTCGGAGCGGTCGAGCTCGACGACTCCGCCGTCCGTCAGGTCGACCAGCAGCAGGCGACCGTCGTGCGACGCCACGGCGGCCGTGCCGCCGTCGGGCGACACCCGCAGCTCCAGCACCCGGCCGAGTGCGCCGGAGGCGAGCAGGCGCGGGCCGCCGTGGTCGGGTTCGGGAGCCGCCGGCGCCAGGGCCAGCGCGTCATCGCCCTCCTCGTCGGTCACCCACAGCACCTGGTCCCTGTCATCGGCGCGGAACGCCTGAGGCAGTCGGGCGCGGACACCGGGCGCGGCAGCCAGCGACCGCACCGGGCCGTCCCGGTGGGTGACCCAGTGGACCGTGCCGCGCGCTTCCACGGCGGTGGCACGCCCGGTGTGGTCGGGGGCGAACGACCCGAGGTTGTACGCGGCGCTGACGGGGCGCGGCTGCCGTTCGGTCCGCGGGCCGGCGAAGCGGAAGTCGGGGCGCTTCGGCACGGCGCCGTGGAGGTCCGCCAGGAGCCACAGCTCACCGCGCCGTGCGTAGACGACGCGGTGGCCGTCGGTCGCGGCCTGGCGGGCGTAGCCACCCTCGAGCGGCGTGTGGCGGCGCAGGTCGGAGCCGTCGGGGAGGGAGGAGTACACCGCGCCGGTGCCCTCGTGATCGGAGAGGAACGCGATGCGGTCCCCGACCCACATCGGGCACTCCAGGTTGCCGTCGAGGTCGGCGTGGACGCGGGTGAACTCACCGTCCGCGGCGGTGTCGATCCACAGCTTGCCGGCGGTGCCGCCGCGGTACCGCTTCCAGCGGGCCGCGTCGCGGCCTCGGCTCTGACCGGCCGAGACGAGCAGCGCCGCGCCGCCGGGCCCGGGCGCGACCCCGCCGGTCTGCCCGTAGGGCAGTACCCGCGCCGGCGACCCGTCGGTGGGCACGGCGTGGGCCCACGGGCGCAGGACGGAAGGACGGCCGTGAGCGCTGAGCGCGAGGACCGTGTCGGTGGCGCCGTCCTCGCCGCGCAGCCAGTCGACGACCCGGGTTGCGGGGTTGCCCCAGTAGGTGAGGCGGCGGGAGGGCCCGCCGTCCAGGGAGGCGATGTGGACCTCGGGCTCACCGTCCCGGGTGGAGGTCCACGCCACCTGGGTGCCGTCGGGCGAGATCCGGGGGGTGCCGGCCGGAGCCTGGTCCGCGCTGATCCGCCAGGCGCGGCCACCGTCGAGCGCGGCCGCCCAGACGTCGTCCTCGGCGACGAAGGTGATCACGTCACCCCGCAGGTGGGGATGGCGAAGGTAGGAAGGTGAGTTCATCCCACCGACCCTATGAGCGCGACACGCCGGAACCAAGGGGCTTTCGGTGATCCGCCCGCACGTTCGGTTCATCATGCGGAACAACAGAGCACTCGCGCCCCTGCGCTGCCGGCGTGCGCGGGCAGTGCGAGAACAACGTCCTCGCACTGCCCGGGCCCTGCCCGGTACCGCTCGTCTGCTCGTCTGCTCGTCCGAGGAACCATGAAGGGCCTGGTGCCATGTCCGCACAACCCCGGGAGCAGTGGAGCACCCGCGCGGGCTTCCTGTTCGCCGCGATCGGGTCGGCCGTCGGGCTCGGGAACATCTGGCGCTTCCCCGCCGTGGCCTACGACGCGGGCGGCGGTGCGTTCCTGTTGCCATACCTCATCGCCCTGCTGACGGCGGGCATCCCGCTGCTGATCCTCGAGTACACGATCGGCCGGCGGTACCGCGCCTCGGCCCCGGGCTCGTTCCGGCGGATGTGGCGCCCCGCGGAGGCGCTCGGCTGGTGGCAGGTGGCCATCTGCTTCGTCATCGCCGCCTACTACTCGGTGATCCTGGCGTGGGCGGTCCGCTACGTCGGCTTCTCCGTCAACCTCAGCTGGGGAGATGACCCGAACGGGTACTTCTTCAACGAGTTCCTGCAGGCCGAGGGTGAGCCCGGCACCATCACCTCGTTCGTGCCAGGCGTGGCGTGGACGTTGCTGGCCGTCTGGCTGGTGGCGCTGGTCGTCCTCTGGCTCGGCGTGCGGCGCGGCATCGAGTGGTGCAACCGCATCTTCATCCCGCTGCTCGTCGCCTTCTTCCTCATCCTGGTCGTCCGGGCCCTGACGCTGGACGGCGCGCTCGACGGGCTCGACGCCTTCTTCCGCCCCGACTGGGGCGCGCTGACCGACAGCGGCGTGTGGATCGCCGCCTACGGGCAGATCTTCTTCTCGCTCTCCGTCGGCTTCGGCGCCATGATCACCTACGCCTCCTACCTGAACCGGAAGGCGGACCTCACCGGCTCGGCACTCGCCGTCAGCTTCTCCAACTGCTCCTTCGAGCTGCTCGCGGGCATCGGCGTGTTCGCCGTGCTCGGCTTCATGGCCGCGCAGTCCGGCGTCCCCGTGGACGACGTCGTCAGTGAGGGCATCGGGCTGGCGTTCGTCGCGTTCCCGCAGATCGTCTCGCAGATGCCCGCCGGGGCCTTCTTCGGCGTGCTGTTCTTCGCCTCGCTCGTGGCAGCGGGCCTGACCTCGCTCATCAGCCTCGTGCAGGTCATCGTCGCGGCGGTGCAGGAGCACACCGGCATCAGCCGGACCCGCGCGGTGCTGATCATCGGTGGTGCGCTGACCGTCACCTCCACCGGCCTCTTCGCCACCGACGGCGGGCTGTACCTCATCGACGCGGCCGACCACTTCATCAACAGCTACGGCCTCACCCTCGCAGCGCTGGCCGTCCTGATCACCGTCTCCTGGTACCTGCGGAAGCTGCCGCAGCAGCAGGTGGAGGCGGACTCCAGCTCCAGCGTACGGCTCGGCGCGTGGTGGCGACTGTGCCTCGGTGTGATCACCCCCGTCGTCCTCGGCTGGATGATGGTGGACAGCCTGACCGGCGAGTTCCAGGAGAACTACGGAGGCTTCCCCACCTCGTTCCTCCTGTGGGGAGGGTGGGGCGTGGCTGCCGGCGCGCTGCTTGTCGGCGTCCTCCTGTCGCTTCTCCCGTGGAAGCGGGACGACCCGCCGACGCCGGAGAACGAACCGGCACCCGCGACAGCGGCCGGTGGGGCGGCGGGCGCCACCGGCGCCGCACCCCCGGGGACCGGCGCCCGCCCGGCCGACCCGCCGGCCGGCTCACCCGACGCCGGCGGTGCCGGACGCAGCTCGGACGACGACGGCACCACGGAAGGAAGCCGCTGATGTCCACCAGCGCCATCATCATGATGATCATCTCGATGACCCTGCTCTGGGGCGGGATGATCGCCGCCATGATCAACGTGCACCGTCAGCCCGACATGCAGCGCGACTCCGCCGAACAGCCACCGCAGCAGGACTGACGACGCGCCACGCGTTCACGGCCGGTGGTGCCCGTTCCCCCGTGCGGGTGCCGGGCACCACCGGCCGACGGCGGCCCGGCCGCGCCGACCCTGTCCCACGACTGCATCGCACCCGACATCCCGCCGCGGCGCCTCGACGTCCGCCGGGCTCGGCGAAACCACCAGGCGCGGCCTGCCGGGAGGACGGTCACCGCGGCGGCACCTCGCCGACACGGGGCGTCTCAGCTCCAGCGCCCCGTACGGGCCAACAGCACCGCGGCGGCGGCGGTCCCCGCCGTCGAGGTGCGCAGCACACTGCGGCCCAGCCGCCGCGGCACGGCACCCGCCGCGGTCAGCTCCGCCAGCTCCTCCGGCGCGACGCCCCCCTCGGGGCCGACGACCACCAGGATCCGGCCGGCAGCCGGCAGCGCGCAGTCCGCGAGCGGCACGTCGCCCTCCTCGTGCAGGACCACCGCGAGATCGGCGGCGGCGACCGCCGCCGCCAGCTGCCGCGTCGTCACCGGATCGGCAATCTCGGGAAACCGCAGCCGCCGCGCCTGCTTCCCGGCCTCCCGCGCCGTCGACCGCCACTTCGCCAGCGCCTTCGCGCCGCGCTCCTCACGCCAACGCGTCACACAGCGGGCGGCGGCCCACGGCACCACGGCGTCGACGCCGGTCTCCGTCATCGTCTCGACCGCGACCTCGCCCCGGTCCCCCTTCGGCAGTGCCTGGACCACCGTCAGCCACGGATCCGGCACCGGCTCCCGCAGCGGCTCACGGACCTCGGCGAGCAGCCGGTCCTTGCCCGAGGTCTCCACGACGGTGGCGGCCGCCCCCGAGCCCGCGCCATCCGTGAGGACCAACCCCTCGCCAGGGCGCAGCCGCTTCACCGAGACGGCGTGGCGCCCCTCCGGCCCGTCGAGCGTCAGGCAGGCGCCGGCGACCGCCCGGGCGACCTCGGAGTGGCAGAAGACCGGTGCCGTCATGGGCGCGAACACTCCGTGGTTCGGTGAAGGGACCCGTGGTTGGGTGATGGGACGAGGCGCAGCGACGGACGAGCCGGGACTCCTCGGCGCCGACCCCGCAGGAGACGCGTCGAGCGGCCCGGGGCGCACGACCTCGCGACGGACGGAGCCGGGCCCGGTCGCGGCGGAGCGACGGCGAACCCGCCGCCACCGCCACCGCCGTCAGCGACCGTTGAAGGCGTCCTTGAGCCGGCTGAACAGCCCCTGCTGGCCCGGCTGGAACTGCCCGGACGGCCGCTCCTCGCCCCGCAGCTCGGCGAGCTTCCGCAGCAGTTCCTCCTGCTCGGTGTCGAGCTTCAGCGGAGTCTGCACCTCGACGTGGACGATGAGGTCGCCGCGACCGTTGCCCCGCAGATGCGTCACACCGTGACCGTGCAGCGGGATCGACTGCCCCGACTGGGTGCCCGGCCGGATGTCGACCTCCTGCATGCCGTCCAGCGTCTCCAACGGCACCTGCGTCCCCAGCGCCGCGGCGGTCATCGGGACCGTCACCGTGCAGTGCAGGTCGTCGCCACGCCGCTGGAACATCTCGTGCGGCTTCTCGCGGATCTCCACGAAGAGATCGCCGGGCGGCCCGCCACCGGGGCCGACCTCGCCCTCACCGGCCAGCTGGATCCGGGTGCCGTTGTCCACACCGGCGG
Source organism: Streptomyces bohaiensis (assembly GCF_012033785.1). GTDB lineage: Bacteria > Actinomycetota > Actinomycetes > Streptomycetales > Streptomycetaceae > Streptomyces > Streptomyces bohaiensis. The sequence goes on along the minus strand of NZ_JAAVJC010000009.1, from coordinate 29,951 downwards.
GAATCTTCACCGTGAGCGTGCGGCGGGAGCGCACCCGGCCGTCGCCCGCGCACTCCGGGCAGGGCGTCGGCACCACGGTGCCGAAGCCCTGGCACTGCGGGCAGGGGCGCGAGGTCATGACCTGGCCGAGGAAAGACCTGGTGACCTGCGAGACCTCGCCGCGTCCACGACACATGTCGCACGTCTGCGCCGAGGTGCCCGGCGCCGCACCCTCGCCGTCGCACGTCTTGCAGATGGTCGCCGTGTCGACCTGGATCTCCTTCGTGGTGCCGAAGGTCGCCTCCTTGAGGTCGATCTCCAGGCGGATCATGGCGTCCTGACCCCGGCGGGTCCGCGACTTCGGACCGCGCTGCGCGGCGGTCCCGAAGAAGGCGTCCATGATGTCGGAGAAGTTCCCGAAGTTCCCGCCGAACCCCGCCTGCCCCGCCGCGCCCCCCATGGGGTCGCCGCCGAGGTCGTACATCTGTTTCTTCTGCGGGTCGGAGAGCACCTCGTACGCGGTGTTGATCTCCTTGAAGCGCTCCTGCGTCTTCGGGTCGGGGTTCACATCCGGGTGCAGCTCACGCGCCAGCCGGCGGAACGCCTTCTTGATCTCGTCCTGCGAGGCGTCCCGCTGCACGCCAAGGACCGCGTAGTAGTCAGTCGCCACTTATTTCTCCGCGAGAATCTGTCCGACGTACCGTGCCACCGCGCGCACGGCTCCCATCGTTCCGGGGTAATCCATCCTGGTCGGTCCGACCACGCCGAGCTTCGCCACGGCCTCGTCCCCCGAACCGTAGCCGACGGTGACGATCGATGTGGAGGTCAGCCCCTCGTGGGCGTTCTCACGACCGATGCTCACCGTCATCTCGGGGTCGTTGGCCTCGCCCATGAGCTTGAGCATCACGACCTGCTCCTCCAACGCCTCCAGCACGGGCCGGATCGTCAGCGGAAAGTCGTGGCCGAAGCGTGTCAGATTGGCGGTGCCGCCGATCATCAGCCGCTCCTCGGTCTCCTCCACCAGCGTCTCCAGCAGCGTGGACAGCACGGTCTGGACCAGTCCCCGGTCGTCGGTGTCGAACGACTCGGGAAGGTCCTGGACCAGCCGCGGGACCTCCGTGAAGCGCTGCCCCGCGACACGGGCGTTCAACCGCGCCCGCAGCTCCGCGAGGGAGGCCTCGCCGAACGGGGCGGGGCAATCCACCACCCGCTGCTCCACCCGGCCGGTGTCGGTGATCAGCACCAGCATCACGCGGGCGGGTGCCAGCGAGAGGAGCTCGACGTGCCGCACGGTCGAGCGGGACAGGGACGGGTACTGCACGACGGCGACCTGGCGGGTCAGCTGCGCGAGCAGCCGCACCGTCCTGCCCACCACGTCGTCCAGGTCGACCGCGCCGTCCAGGAAGTTCTGGATCGCGCGGCGCTCCGGCACCGACAGCGGCTTCACGTCGGCCAGCTTGTCGACGAACAGCCGGTACCCCTTGTCGGTGGGGACCCGTCCGGCGCTGGTGTGGGGCTGCGCGATGTAGCCCTCCTCCTCCAGCACCGCCATGTCGTTGCGCACCGTGGCGGGCGAGACCCGTAGGTCGTGCCGTTGGGTGAGAGCCTTCGAGCCCACGGGCTCCTCGGTCCCCACGTAGTCCTGGACGATCGCCCGCAGCACCTCAAGCCTGCGTTCACTCAGCATGCCGCGCACCTCCCGTCCGGCGTCTCCGCTCGATCTCCTGGCACTCGCGGACCGCGAGTGCCAGGTCTCTGGATCAGTGTACGGCCGGGCGGCGCCATCGGGTAAAGGGCTGCCCGGACATCCCGGAAGGACTCCGGCCACCGCGCTCGACCGGGCTCCGCCCGCACCGCCGACGGCTCGCGGCGCGACCGCGGGCGTCGAACGAGTGCAGCTACTGTCGCGGCATGCAGCTCACTTGGGAAGAGCCGGCACCGGGAGTGGTACGGACGAGACTGCGGGGCTGGGACGAGACCGTCGGGGCGATCGCCGGCACCGAAGCCGTCCTCCTCGTCGACGCGGGCCCCGACTCCGTCACCACGGCCGCGCTCCTGGACGACCTGCGTGCCCGGTTCCCGCAGCCCGTCCGCCACCTCGCGCTCACCCACATCCACTTCGACCACGTGCTCGGCGCCCCCGCCCTCCCGTCCGCAACCCGGTACACGGCGAAGGGCGCCCGGCAGCTGTTCACCCCGGAGGCCCTGGCGGACCTGGTGGCCGACGCCACGGCCCACGGCGCCGACGGCGACCAGGCCCGGCGCGACGCCGCCCGCCTGACACCACCGGAGGTCGAGGTCGACAGCACTGCCACCCTCGACCTCGGCGGGCGACACGTCGTCCTCGCCTCGGTCGGCCCCGGACACACCGCATCGGACCTTGTCGTCCACGTGCCCGACGCCGACCTCGTGTTCTGCGGCGACCTCGTCGAGGAGTCCGGCGAGCCGCAGGCGGGGAAGGACGCACACCCCGCCCGCTGGGCCGCCGCCCTCGATGCGCTCCTGGCGCTCGGCGGCGAGTCCGCACGGTACGTGCCAGGTCACGGCGCCGTGGTGGACGCCGGATTCGTGCGTGCCCAACGGGCCGATCTCGCACGGCGCTTCACCGCCGACACGCCGGGCAGCGCGGCGCGCGGGAACCCTGCTTCCCCGCACCGCGGCGCGTAAGCTCTGGCCGGTGCGCAGCAGACAGTACGGACCGGACCTGACCCCGCCGTGGAAGCGGAAGCGCCCGCCGGCGCCCGAGGTCCCCGCGGACCCCGACCTGGTGGTGGAGGAGGTCGTCACCGGATTCTGCGGCGCGGTCGTACGGTGCGAGAAGACCGCCCAGGGCCCCACCGTCACGCTGGAGGACCGGTTCGGCAAGCACCGCGCGTTCCCGATGGAGCCGCGCGGCTTCCTCCTCGAAGGCCGGCCGGTGACGCTCGTCCGACCCGCGTCGCGTCCCGCGGCCACCGGCCCCGCCCGCACCGCCTCCGGTTCGGTCGCCGTCCCGGGCGCCCGGGCGCGCGTCGCCCGCGCCGGCCGGATCTACGTCGAGGGCCGCCACGACGCCGAACTCGTCGAACGGGTGTGGGGCGACGACCTCCGCATCGAGGGCGTGGTCGTGGAGTACCTGGAGGGCGTGGACGACCTGCCTGCCATCGTCGACGCGTTCGGGCCGGGGCCCGACGCCCGGCTCGGCGTGCTCGTCGACCACCTCGTCCCCGGGTCGAAGGAGTCACGCATCGCGGCGCAGGTCACCGACGCCCACACCCTCGTGGTCGGACACCCCTACATCGACATCTGGGAGGCGGTGAAACCGGCGTCCGTCGGCATCCGTGCCTGGCCGCACGTACCACGCGGCCAGGACTGGAAGCGCGGCGTGTGCCGCACGCTCGGCTGGCCCGACAACACCGGCGCCGCGTGGCAGCGCATCCTGGCGTCCGTGCACTCCTACAAGGACCTGGAACCCGCCCTCCTGGGACGGGTCGAAGAACTCATCGACCACGTCACCGCGCCCTGAGACCGCGCGGCGGGGGCCGGCCACCACGGGCGGCTCGCGCAGCGCCCGGGACCGCCGGACGGCCACCGGGGCCGAGCGGAGCCCGCCGCACGGTCAGTCGACCATGTCCCGCACCAGGGCGTCGGCGAGGAGACGGCCCCGGAGCGTCAGCACCGCTCTCCCCCGCCGGTGCGCGTCCTCCTCCAGGAGGCCCTCGTCGACAGCGCGGCTCGCGACCCGGGCGCCCGCCGGCGCCAGCAGGTTCAGAGGGCAGCCGTCCGCGAGCCGCAGCTCGAGCATGATGCGCTCCACCCGGCGGTCCTCGTCGGACAGCACCTCCCGCCCCACGCCCGGCGACCGGCCCTCCCCCAGCGACCGGGCGTACGCGGCGGGATGCTTGCCGTTCCACCACCGCACTCCGCCGACGTGGCTGTGCGCGCCCGGGCCGGCGCCCCACCAGTCCGCGCCCCGCCAGTACAGGTCGTTGTGGCGGCAGCGGGCGGCAGCGGACGTGGCCCAGTTCGACACCTCGTACCAGGAGAAACCGGCGGCCGTCAGCGCTTCCTCGGTCATCAGGTAGCGGTCGGCGTGCTGGTCGTCGTCGGTCGGGGCGATCTCCCCGCGCCGGATGCGGCGCGCCAGCCCGGTGCCGTCCTCCACGATCAGGGCGTAGGCCGAGACGTGATCCGGTCCCGCGCCGAGCGCCGCGTCCAGCGTCGCGCGCCAGTCGTCGTCGCTCTCCCCGGGCGTCCCGTAGATCAGGTCCAGGTTGACGTGGTCGAACCCCGCGGCGTGGGCCTCGGCGACGCACGCCTCCGGCCGGCCCGGGGTGTGGGTGCGGTCAAGGACCCGGAGCACATGCGGCCGCGCCGACTGCATCCCGAACGAGACACGGGTGAAGCCGCCGGCCCGAAGCTCCGCGAGGTAGGCCGGGTCGACGGAGTCCGGGTTGGCCTCCGTGGTCACCTCGGCCCCGTCCGCGAGGCCGAACTCGTCCCGGATGGCTGCCACCGCCTTCACCAGGTCGGCGGCGGGGAGCAGGGTCGGGGTACCACCGCCGACGAAGACGGTCTCGACCGGCCGCGGGTCGTCACCGAGCACCGCGCGCGCCAGCCGTACCTCGGCCACCAGGTTGTCGGCGTAGGTGTCGCGGGACGCCAGCACGGCGTCGGCACCGGAGCCGATCCGGAGCTCGGCCGCCGTGTAGGTGTTGAAGTCGCAGTACCCGCAGCGGCTGGCACAGTACGGGACGTGCAGATAGAAACCGAGCGGGCGTCCCGCGACGGCCTGCAGGGCGTGGGCCGGGAGAGAACCGTCGGCGGGCACGGCTTCGCCGGCGGGCAGTGCGGAGGGCATGGGGTCCATTGTCCCGCATCGCCGTCGGAGGACCGACGGGCACCGGGCGGAGTTCGCACGAGCGGCACGCTGGGCGGTGCCGCGGCGCTCCGGGCGGCGCCGGACGCGGCCCGGCTCCAGGGCTGCTCCCGGGGCCTGCCGGCAGCGGCGCCCTGGATGCGGGGCCCGGCGGCGGCCGGTCAGGCGGGCCGGTCAGGCCGGCCGGTCGCCCCCGTACATCCGGTCGATCAGGTCGCGGTACTCACGCTCCACGACCGGCCGCTTCAGCTTCAGGCCGGCGGTCAGTTCGCCGTGCTCGACGTCGAGGTCTCGCGGCAGGAGGCGGAACTGCTTGATCGTCTGCCATCTCTGCAGTCCGGCGTTGAGCCGGGCCACGTAGCCGTCGACCATGGCCACGGTGCGGGGATCGGCCACGATCTCCCGGTACGACCGGCCCGCCATACCGTTGTCCGCCGCCCAGGCGGTGACCGACGGCTCGTCCAGGGCGATCAGTGCCGAGCAGAAACTGCGGCCGGCCCCGATCACCAGGACATGCGAGACGTGGGGGCAGACGGCCTTGAGGCGCCCCTCGATCGCGGTCGGCGCGATGTACTTGCCGCCGGAGGTCTTGATGAGGTCCTTCTTGCGGTCGGTGATCCGCAGATACCCGTCGTCGGACAACTCTCCGATGTCCCCGGTGCGGAGCCAGCCGTCCTCCGCCAGGGCCTCGGCCGTCCGGCCGGGGAGGTGGTGATAGCCCTCCATGACGCCGGGGCCCCGGAGCAGGATCTCGCCGTCCTCCGCAATCCGGACCTCCAGGCCGGGCAGCGCCTTCCCGACGGTACCGGTGCGGTACGCGTCCAACGGGTTGACGAAGTTCGCCGCGCCGGACTCCGTCAGCCCGTACCCCTCCAGGACGGGGATGCCCGCCCCGGCGAAGAAGTACCCGATCTCCGGGGAGAGCGCCGCCGAGCCCGAGAGGCAGCCGCGCAGCCGCCCGCCGAACCGCTCCCGGAGCTTCGAGAGGACCAGCTTGTCCGCCACCGCGTGCCGGAGCCGCAGCACGGTGGGGACCCGGGCGCTCCCGATGCGCCGCAGGTTCTCCTGGCTGACGCGCCCGTACTCCTTCGCCACCTCCGCAGCCCAACGGAACACCAGGTGCTCGATGCGGCCGGCGTCGCGGGCTCTGTTCGCCGCGCCGTTGTAGACCTTCTCGAAGATCCGCGGAACCGCGGCCATGGAGGTGGGCCGGACCACCGGGAGGTTCTCGACGATCCTGTCGACCCGGCCGTCCACCGCTGCGGAATGGCCCACGGTGAGCTGGGCGGCCAGCAGCACCTTGCCGAAGACGTGTGCCAGCGGCAGCCACAGGTACTGCAGGTCGTCGGCGCGCAGCAGCTCGATGCTCCCGATGGCACGCCCCATGTAGGACCAGGTGTCGTGGCGGAGCCGCACCCCTTTGGGGCGGCCCGTCGTGCCGGAGGTGTAGATGAGCGTCGCGAGCTGGTCGGCGGCCAACGAGCCGATGGAATCGAGGACGCTGTTCGGATGGGCCGCGAGGTGACTCCGACCGCGGGCGAGGAGGTCGTCGAGGGAGACCACCCAGCCGGGCGGATCACCGTCGGCCGGGGCTGCGTCCTCGGACTCGATCACCACCACGTGGGCGAGCCCCGGGAGCTCCTCCCTGCGGGCACGGACCTTGGCGAGCTGCTCGGCGTCCTCGGCGATCAGAACGCGACTGTCGGAGTCCGCCAGGATGAAGGCCGCTTCCCCCGCGTCGGTCTGCGGGTAGACGGTGGTCGTCGCACCGCCCGCGCAGAGCACGCCGAGGTCGCACACGATCCACTCCACGCGCGTGGTCGACGCGATCGCGACACGCTCTTCCGTTCGCAGCCCCAGGGCCATCAGGCCGGCGGCGACGGCGTACACCCGGTCGGCCGCCTGAGCCCAGGTGTAGCTGCGCCACTCGTCCGGGCCGCCGTCGGGGGACGGCACCGGGTAGCGGTAGGCCTCGTGCTCGGGTGTCGCCTCGACCCGCTCCCGGAACAGATGTGCCATGGACGGCGGGCGGTTCTCGATCGGGCTCCGCTTGTCGCTCACGACGTCCTCCGGCTCCGCGCTCCGGTGCGCGGCCCACGAGTGATCCGGGTCGGCGCTCACCCTAGGGCCCGTCAGGGCTGTGCGTAAGGGGACGGACACCGCGCGATCACGCTGTGGCGGTCGGCTGCCACCCGGGCGCCTCGGAAAGCAGCGCGCGGCTCGCTGCTCGCCCTCTCCTCGGAGCGGTGGCGGGTTACGGCATCGCAGCCGAGGGCCCGGGAGGAGCGGGGCGGGCTGCTGTGTCGCCTCAGGGGGCCAGGCACGGGCACTGTCGAGGAGGACATGACTCGATCAGCACGGTGCACCCCTGCGGTCGATGCCCGCCGGGGCGGACTCGCAGGAGGCGAGGGTGCCCGAGGGGCGCACCCGGGGACGCGACCGCACACCGGCCGGCGCCCGCGCGCTCTCAGGGCGCGGTGACGTGGTCGATGAGTTCTT
>NZ_JAAVJC010000009.1:0-22605 GCF_012033785.1 Streptomyces bohaiensis | reverse complement strand
GCGCCCGGCCGGGCGCCCGCCGCCCGGACTGCTACTTCTTGCTCTTGGCGTCCGACGGGCCGTCGGAGTCCGAGGAGAGCGCTGCGATGAAGGCCTCCTGGGGCACCTCGACGCGTCCCACCACCTTCATGCGCTTCTTGCCCTCCTTCTGCTTCTCCAGCAGCTTCCGCTTACGGGAGATGTCACCGCCGTAGCACTTGGAGAGGACGTCCTTGCGGATGGCCCGCACCGTCTCACGGGCGATGACCCGGGAGCCGACGGCGGCCTGGATCGGCACCTCGAACTGCTGCCGGGGGATGAGCTCGCGGAGCTTGGTCGCCATCCGCACGCCGTAGGCATAGGCCTTGTCCTTGTGGACGATCGCGGAGAAGGCGTCGACCTTGTCGCCGTGGAGCAGGATGTCCACCTTGACCAGGTCCGCGGCCTGCTCGCCCGTGGGCTCGTAGTCCAGCGAGGCGTAACCGCGCGTCTTCGACTTCAGGGCGTCGAAGAAGTCGAAGACGATCTCGGCCAGCGGCAGGCTGTACCGCAGCTCGACCCGCTCCTCGGAGAGGTAGTCCATGCCCTGCAGCGAACCGCGCCGCGTCTGGCACAGCTCCATGATCGCCCCGATGAACTCGCTGGGGGCGATCAGCGTGGCGCGGACCACCGGCTCCCGCACCTCGTCGATCTTGCCCGACGGGAACTCGCTCGGGTTGGTGACGGTGTACTCGCTGCCGTCCTCCATCGTCACGCCGTAGACCACGTTCGGGGCGGTCGCGATCAGGTCCAGGCCGAACTCGCGCTCCAGTCGCTCCCGAACGACCTCGAGGTGCAGCAGGCCCAGGAAGCCGACCCGGAACCCGAAGCCGAGCGCCGCGGACGTCTCCGGCTCGTAGGTGAGCGCGGCGTCGTTGAGCTGCAACTTGTCGAGGGCGTCCCGGAGGTCGGGGTAGTCCGAACCGTCCAGGGGGTACAGCCCGGAGAACACCATCGGCTTGGGGTCCTTGTAGCCGCCGAGTGCCTCGGTGGCGCCGCCCTTCGAGAGGGTGATGGTGTCGCCGACCCGGGACTGACGCACGTCCTTCACGCCGGTGATCAGGTAGCCGACCTCCCCCACGGCGAGGCCCGCCGCGGCGGTCATCTCCGGCGAGTTGGTACCGATCTCCAGCAGCTCGTGCGTCGCGCCGCTGGACATCATCTGGATGCGTTCCCGCTTGCCCAGGCGACCGTCGACGACCTTCACGTAGGTGACGACGCCGCGGTAGGAGTCGTACACCGAGTCGAAGATCATCGCTCGAGCGGGAGCATCCGCGACACCGACGGGCGCCGGCACCTTGCGGACGACCTCGTCCAGCAGCTCGGCGACGCCCTCGCCCGTCTTGGCGGAGACCTTCAGCACGTCCGACACGTCGCAGCCGATGAGGTGAGCGAGCTCGGCAGCGAACTTCTCCGGCTGCGCCGCCGGCAGGTCGATCTTGTTGAGCACCGGGATGATGGTGAGGTCGTTCTCCATCGCCAGGTACAGGTTGGCGAGGGTCTGCGCCTCGATCCCCTGGGCGGCGTCGACCAGAAGGACACACCCCTCGCACGCGGCCAAGGAACGCGAGACCTCGTAGGTGAAGTCGACGTGCCCCGGGGTGTCGATCATGTTGAGGATGTGCGAGGTGTCGTCGAGGTCCCACGGCAGGCGAACCGCCTGGGACTTGATCGTGATGCCGCGCTCCCGCTCGATGTCCATCCGGTCGAGGTACTGGGCACGCATCTGGCGCTGCTCGACCACCTCGGTCAGTTGCAGCATCCGGTCGGCAAGCGTGGACTTGCCGTGGTCGATGTGCGCGATGATGCAGAAGTTGCGGATAACGGCCGGGTCGGTGCGGCTCGGCTCCGGCGCATTCGAAAGGGTCGTCGCGGGCACGCGGGGTCCTGTCCGGTGAAGGCTCGATGATTCGGGGCACTGGCGTTGAGTGGGCCCATCGTCCCATGCCGGGCGGACAACGGTCCGCCGGGGAAGCGGCCCCTCTCCCCCGGGGCGCTCTCGCGACGCCGATTGTGACCGGCCCCCGGCCCGCTGGTAGTCTGACCGACTGTGCTGCCGACCGTTCCGGTCGGGGGCACCGGTGGACACCGGGTCGGGCAGATCGACTCCGACGCGTGAACCCACCACACCAGTGACTCTTCCGAACCTGAAAAGGCTCATTCGTGGCGAACATCAAGTCCCAGATCAAGCGGATCAAGACCAACGAGAAGGCCCGCCTGCGCAACAAGGCGGTCAAGTCCGAGCTGAAGACCGCCGTCCGCGCCACCCGTGAGGCCATTGCCTCCGGCGACGCCGACAAGGCCGCCGCCGCCGCGCGCATCGCCGGCCAGAAGCTCGACAAGGCCGTCAGCAAGGGCGTTCTGCACAAGAACAACGCCGCCAACAAGAAGTCGGCGCTGGACTCGCAGGTCGCCGCCCTCAAGGCCTGAACCACCGCTTGACCCGCCGGTCGGAACAAGCGGCCCCTCTCTCCGCTCCGGTCGGCGGTCCACGCACCGCACACGCCCGACGTTCGCCACGTGGGTGCGGTGCGACAACCGAAGTGCACCGGGCCCCGCGCCGCTCTCCCCGAGCAGCGCGGGGCTTTCGGTTTTCCCTCTTCTCCCTCCCCCGCGGGGCTCTCCGAGATGCGGCACGGGCAGAGGACCACAGCAGCTCGCTGTCGTCGTGACGAGCAGGGCGCAGGAAGCCGGGGCGCTGCGGGGCGCAACCAACGCCACTCACTCTGCCTGTGGCATGCCCACCGGCAGTGGCCCGTCCGAGCGCCGAGGTCAGCTCCGGGGGACGCCCGTCGCCCGAGCGGTGGCGATGGTCACGACCGCCTTCTCCAGCGCGTAGGCGGGATCGTCGCCGCCGCCCTTGACGGCGGCATCGGCCTCCGCAACGGCCCGGACGGCAGCGGCGACACCGTCGGGTGTCCATCCCCGCAACTGCTGCCGTACGCGGTCGATCTTCCACGGGGGCATGCCGAGTTCGCGGGCGAGCTCACCGGGCGAGAGTCGCGGAGCGGCAGCGAGTTTGCCGATGGCGCGGACCCCCTGCGACAGGGCGCTGGTCACCAGGACGGGCGCGACGCCGGTGGCCAGGGACCAGCGGAGCGCCTCGAGGGCCTCCGCGGTGCGGCCCTCCACCGCACGGTCGGCGACGGTGAAGCTCGACGCCTCGGCTCGCCCCGTGTAGTAGCGGGCCACGACCGCTTCGTCGATGGGGCCGTCGACGTCCGCGGCGAGCTGGCTGCAGGCGGAGGCGAGTTCGCGAAGATCGCTGCCGATGGCGTCCACCAGCGCCTGGCAGGCGCCGGGCGTGGCGCTCCGGCCGGTGCCTCGGAACTCGTTGCGCACGAACGCGAGGCGATCTGCCGGCTTGGTCATCTTGGGGCAGGCGACCTCCCGGGCGCCCGCTTTGCGTGCCGCGTCGAGAAGCCCTTTCCCTTTCGCCCCGCCGGCGTGGAGGAGGACCAGCGAGATCTCCTCCACGGGTGAGGAGAGGTAGTTCTTGACCTCTTTGACCGTGTCCGCCCCGAGGTCCTGCGACTGGCGGACGACGACCACCTTGCGCTCCGCGAACAGAGACGGGCTGGTGACCTCGGTCAGCACGCCCGGCTGCAGCGTACCGGGCGGGAGGTCCCGCACGTCGGTGTCGGGGTCAGCCGCGCGGGCGGCCTCGACGACCTCGCGCACAGCGCGGTCCAGCAGCAGCTCCTCCTGTCCGACTGCCACTGTCACCGGAGCGAGCGGGTCTTCGCCGCGTTTACCTGTGGTCTGCTTCTTCCCTGCCATCGGGGTCAGCATCCCACGGCCCTACGACAGCGGGGACAATGGTGCGCGTGACCCACGTACGACACATCCTGGTGCTGCCCGATCGCGACGCAGCGGAGGCAGTGGCCGAGCAGTGCGCCGACCTCTGCTCTCCGGGCGTCGAGCCGGAGGTGCACCGCGAGGCGCTGGCGGGTGAGGACGACGCCGAGGACGCACAGTGGCTCGTCGTCCTGGAGGACCCGCGGAAGGCACTCGACGCAGCGGGGCTGGCCGGCATGGCGGAGACGCACGGTGGCTGGCTGGAGCGGGACTGACCCGTGGGCGGCGCCCACTCCCACGGCAGCGGAGGTGCTGGGAAACCGCGGGACTACCAGGCGCAGCGTCATCCGGTCGGGACGACCGTGGCGCCGCGCGGTGTCAGAGCCAGCGAACCGTGCAGGTCGGTGCGCAGCACTGTGGCGCCGATCTGCTCCAAGGTGGCCAGGGTGGTCAGGTCGGGGTGACCGTAGGAGTTGTCCTCCCCCGCCGACACGATCGCCCACCGCGGTGCGAGCCCCCGCAGCAAAGCCTCCTCCTGGTAGGCCGAACCGTGATGAGGCACCTTGAGGACGTCGACGGGTGGGAGTCGGGGACGGGAGGCGAGCAGCCGTTGCTGTGCCGCCGGCTCCAGGTCGCCGGGGAGCAGGACGGTCAGCCCCGCGGTGCGGACGAGCAGGGTCACGCTGCCGTCGTTCGCGTTGGGCATCGACTCGCCCGCCGGAGGCCAGAGCACGTCCCAGGTGAGGTCCGGTCCCGCGGATCCCGTGTCGCCGGCTGCCGCCTCCTCGATGGGCACGCCGAACTCCGCGGCGGTCGCCTCGACCTCGCGTACCTGTGACTCCGGCAGCCGGGTCGCGGTCGTTCGGATGACGCCGACCGATCTCCCCTCCAGCACTCCCGCCAGGCCGGCGACGTGGTCGGCGTGGAAGTGGCTCAGCACGACGACGGGGACGTGGCGCACCCCCAGGGCCCTCAGGCAGGTGTCCACCGCTTTCGGGTCGGGACCCGCGTCGACGACCACGGCCCGGCCCGGGCCCGCCGCCAGCACCGTGGCGTCTCCCTGACCCACGTCGCAGGCCACCACTCTCCAGTCCGGGGGAGGCCAGCCCGTCAGCCACCGTTCCAACGGTTGCGGTCTCAGCAGGGCAAGGAGCAGCAGGAGCACGCAGAGGGCCGCTGTCCACGGGCGGCGCCGCAGCCTGCGCACGAGCACGATGAGCGCGAGGCTCAGGCCCGCGAGCAGGGACGCGCCCCACCAGCCGTCCGGCCATCGAAACTCCGCGCCAGGCAGGGACGCTCCCGTCCGAGCGACGGTGGCGATCCAGCGTGCGGGCCAGGACGCCAGCCACGCGAGCGCCTGGGCGAGCGGCAGGGACACGGGCGCCACCATCATGGCCGCCCAGCCGAGGACGAGCACCGGAGCGAAGGCGAGTTCGGCGAGAAGGTTCGCCGGGACCGCCACCAGGCTGACTCTCGCGGAGAAGACCGCCACCACCGGGGCGCACACCAGCTGCGCGGCCAGCGCGACCGCCAGCCCCTCGGCCAGTCGTGGCGGGACTCCCCTGCGCTGCAGCGCCAGGCTCCAGGGCGGGGCGATGATCAGGAGGGCCGCCGTCGCCAGTACCGACAGCAGGAATCCGAAGGACACGGCGTGGGTCGGGTCGTAGAGGATGAGCAGCAGCGTCGCCGCCGCGAGCGCCGGGAGCAGGGATCGCCGGCGGCCCGTCGCGACGGCCAGGAGGGCGATCCCGCCGCAGACCGCGGCCCTCAGCACGCTGGGGCCCGGACGGCACAGGATGACGAACCCGATCACCACTGCTCCGCCGAGGACTGCCGTGGCGCGCAGTGGGAGGCCGAGCCTCGCCACGAGACCGCCGCGCTCCGCCCGGGACGCGGTCGTCGGTGACCCGATCACCACGGCCAGCAGGAGTGAGAGGTGTGCGCCGGAGACCACGATCATGTGCGTCAGGTCGGTGGCGCGTACGGCTTCGTCCAGGTCGTCCGGAATCAGGGAGGCGTCCCCGACGATCAGGGCCGGAAGGAGTCCCCTGGGGTCGGCGGGGAGGTCGGCGACGGTTTCGCGAAGTCTCTCCCTGAGTGCGCCTGCCAGCCGCTGGACCATCGTGGGGTCGCCGAACGTCTGTGGGGGCTCCGGGCCCCGGACGAACAGGACCGCTGCTACGTCCGCTCCGCTGCCCGTCGGTGGCGCGGCGCGACCCGTGACGGTCAGCCGGGTGGTCGGCAGAAGGTGTGCCCAGGCCTCGTGGGGTCGGGAGACGATGAGCAGGATCGGGGTACGGATTTCCGTGGAATCCCCCTCGGCGGTGGTCAGCCGGTCCGCTGTCGCTGTGACCAGCAGCGGTCGGGTCCAGGCTCCCGGCTTGGGGCGGGCCGTGCGAGGGTCGCCGGTGATCGTCGCGTCGATCTCCACGAAGGCCTCCCGTTCCGCGAGGGCCGGGAGGGGCCCCGAGCGGGCTGCTGCCACGTGCAACCCCGCGGCGGTCCCCCCGGCCGCTGCTGCCAGCAGCGCCAACGTCGCCGTGACGGTCCCGGTCCGACGACTGCGCAGCGCCGGGACCGCGAGTACCGATGCCGCCAGCCACGCCAGCGCGAGCAGCGGGACGGCGGTCGCGGCCGGGAGGTGGAGGCACAGCGCTGCCGCCGTCCAGGCGCTGATCGCGGGAGGCACGAGACGGAGATCGAGTGGTTGCGGTTCCCCGGGCCTCGGAGGGATCTCCCGCACGCCCCGGGCAGAGTTTCGCGCTTCGTGCATGGCTGGTCGTCCCGGTGGAGCGGCTGGGGGGCGCGGCGGTCGGCGAGGCCTGCGACGGGGTGCGGTCGGGTCGACGCTCCCATCGCGGGCGCCGTCGGCGGGGCGAGGGCGCCTCGGCCGGGGCGATGACGACGGTGATGGTCACCGAGAGGCGGATGGCGTTCGATGCGTCGGCAGGGCGGGCGCGCTGTCCGGCACGTGGGGACGGGACTCGCGCGCCCGGCTCGTCGCGGTACCGGTGTCGGTCGCTGCGGCGGACGAGGGGCTGCCCGGTCGCCGGCCCCAGGGGCTGTGCGAGGCGCCTGGTCACAGGACCACCCGATCCCGGAGGTCCGCGAGACGGGTCTCTCCGATGCCGGAGACCGCGATCAGTTGGTCCACGGAGGTGAAGTGTCCGTGCTGCTCGCGGTGGGCCACGATGTTGCCGGCCAGGACGGGGCCCACGCCGGGGAGTTCTTCGAGGTCGTCGGCGGTCGCGGTGTTGAGGCGGACCTTGCCCTGGCTGTCGAATCCCGGCAGCGGCGGGGCCGGGGAGGTGCCGGCATCGACACCGTCGCCGTCACCTCCGACGAGGATGTGCTCTCCGTCGGTGAGCGGGCGTGCCCGGTTGATGAGAGTTGTTTCCGTGCCGGGAGTGGGGCCACCGGCTGCGTCGATGGCGTCGCCCACTCGGGACCCCGGTGGGAGCGTGCGGAGCCCGGGTTCGACGACGTCCCCGGCGACGTCGACGACCAGCAAGGAGTCGGCGGTCTGGTCGCGATCGGCGCCGAGGTCGACTTCCAAGGGAGGACCGGAGGCGCTCGTCGGCTCGGGGCCGGGAGCGGACACGGCGACGGCCGGAGCGTCGCCGGGGGTGACGTCCTGCGGCCGCCCGGTCCAGTAGTGGTGCGCCGCAAAGCCGACGGCGATGGCGAGGACCACCCCTGCGGCAGCCAGGGTGCGCGGCTCGACGCCGCACCGCGGCAGGACCCAGCCGCTGAGCGCGTCCTGGCACGCCAGCCGTGCCCGGAGGGCGACGGGAAGCTTGTTCGGCGGCGGGGCCGGGTCGTCGGCCGGCAGGTCGGCTGCGCCCTCCGCGCGGGCTCCGGTGGGGAGCGCCGCGTCGTCGTCCTTCGCGAAGGACGCGGGATCGGGCACGGCGAAGGGCGCTTCCGTGCCGTGGCCCGGTGGGACCGGCGCGGGGTGTCCACGGTCGTCCGTTCCCGCGGGCAGAGCGCCGTGAGCAGAACGCCCCCGGTCTCCGTCGGGCGGTTCGATGCCTTCCGTCCCGACCAGCAGAGCAGCGGCACGGGTGCGGGCGCGGGTCAGGTCTGCTGCGGCACGGCGGCGACGGCCGCCGCGCCCTGGTCCCCGGGTCTCCGAGGGGCTTCGCGTGGTCATGGCGCGAGACCCTAGGAGATTCCTCGCGGCCTTCGGTGATCATGGAGCGTTCCTGTGGACAAGCAGCCGACTGTGGATAACTCGGCCACTCGTTCGAGTGACTCGTTCACGCAGAGCGCTCGGGGTGGGGCAGCATGGACCTCGCACCACCACAGGCGTCACCAAGGCATGATCGGCACGCAGCTACCAGCCGAGGGAGCGCCCGCGGCGCAGTTCATCGCGGTGCCGTGATGACGCCCACCAGCCCTGGGCCCGTGTGGGCCCCCAGGACCGCGCCCACTTCCCCTACCTGCAGTCGTCCCAGCGCCGGAAGCCGCTGCAGAAGCCTCTCAGCGAGCTCAGCCGCTCGATCGTGGGCCGCGAGGTGCTGGACCGCCACGTCCACCTCGGTCGAACCCGCGTGCTCGACCACCAGCTCCTCGAGGCGAGCAAGGGCCCGTCCCGCCGTGCGGACCTTCTCGCGGAGCTCGATCCGCCCGTCCCTCATCTCCAGCAACGGCTTCACGGCGAGAGCGGACCCGAACAGCGCCTGGGCCGCGTTGATGCGGCCACCGCGTCGGAGGTGGTCGAGGGTGTCCACGTAGAAGTGGGCTCGGCTGGCCGCAGTTCGGCGACGGGCAGCCTCCGCCGCGGCCTCCGCGGAGGCTCCGGATGCCGCGGCCTCGGCTGCTGCGAGCACGCCGTACCCGAGCGCGGCAGCGATCGTCCCACTGTCGACGACGTGGACCGGGACCGTGGCCCGCTCGGCAGCGACGACGGCGGCGTCCCACGTCCCGGAAATCTCGGAGGACAGGTGGACCGAGACCACGGCGGACGCGCCCGCCTCGGCCGCGGCCCTGTAGGCACGGGCGAACAGCTCAGGGCCGGGGCGGGAGGTGGTCACCGCGAGCCGCGAGCGAAGCGCCGGCACGAGCGCGGCCGCCGCCTCGGGGGTGCCGTCCTCCAACGGTGCGCCGTCCACCACGACGGTCAACGGGACGGAGACGATCCCGTGGCGGTCCACATCGGCCCGCTCCAGGTAGGCGGTGGAGTCGGTGACGACAGCGACAGAACGTGGCATGGAACCGGAGAATACGGCAGGGCCGCGGGTTACTCCGACCCGGTCTCACGGCCCGTCCCCCGACGGCGGAAGAGCTGGCGCCGCTCGGTCTCGGGGTCCAGCTCACGCTCGGGTTCCGGCGCCGGTGCCGCCGGTGACCAGTGCCGCAGGGCGCTCGCCTCGATTTCGATCTGCTGGTGCAGTGAGTCGAGTTCGCCACGGTCGTAGTGGTGCGCCCGGTCCAGCGCCGCGTTGCGGAGGGCGTCGGCGGAGCCCCTGATACGGGCGCTCCGTTCACGGAGGTCGGGAAGGCGCACCGCGATGCGGGCCCGGTCGGGATCGCCCTGCATCAGCTCACCCAGCTCCGCGTCGACCCTGCGGGCGTGCCCGTGGAGCTGGTCCAGCAGGTCGAGTGCCTCCCGCAGCGAGGGGTCGTCCCGGGAGCCGGACTCCAGCGCTCCCCGCGTGGCGTCGATGGAACCGCGCAGCTCTCTGCGGAGGCGAGCGAGCTCCCCGACGGCGCCCGGCTGGGCGGCACGGGCCTTGAGGGTGGCGTCCCCCAAGGTGCGGCGCGCCTGCGCCCCGGCTCGCTCGATCCCCCGCTTGGCGGCGCGGACGGCCGCTACCGCCAGGAAGACGAACAGCAGAAAGGACACCACCAGCACGCCGAGCACGATCTCCATGACTGCCCCTCCGGTACTTCCCTCGTGTCTCGCGAACCGTCGCGCGCCGACGACGTGGAGTCGGGGCGCGACCGGAGGCCGGCCCGGCCCGTCTCGCGTCCTGTCCAGGGTAGGCGTACCGGCATGGTTCTCCGCGCCCGCGGCGGTGGGAGCCGGGAAGTGGACGCGCGACGAGGGCCCCGGCTGGGGCACCGGCCGAGCCCCGCAGCGGGTGAGCTGTTGCGCCCGGTGAGGCCGAGCCGACCGGAGGGCGGGCGCGGTCCTGGACCCGCCGGTCGGCGGGTCCAGGACCGTGCGGTCAGCCGGGAACGACGTTGACCAGCTTGGGGGCCCGCACGATCACCTTGCGCACCGGAGCTCCGTCGAGAGCACGGATCACGGCCGGCTCGGCGAGTGCGACGGCCTCCAGGTCGGCGTCGCTGATGGACGGCGCGACTTCGATGCGTGCCTTGACCTTGCCCTTGATCTGCACGACGCAGGTGACGCTCTCGTCGGCGGCGAGCTCCGGGTCGGCGACGGGGAAGGGGTGGTACACGACGGAGTCGCTGTGACCCAGGCGCTGCCACAGCTCCTCCGCGACGTGCGGGGCGAGCGGCGCGATGAGCAGCACCAGCGTCTCGGCGGTCTCACGGGCGACGGGGGTGCCGGAGACGGCTGCCTTGGTGACGAGGTTGTTCAGCTCAGTGATCTTGGCGATGGCGGTGTTGAACCGCAGCGCCTCGAGATCGCGGGAGACGCCGTCGATCGCCTTGTGCAGCGCACGCAGGGTCGGCTCGTCGGGCGCGGTGTCGACCACCGTGACCTCGCCGGTCTCCTCGTCCAGGACGTTGCGCCACAGCCGCTGGAGCAGCCGGAACTGGCCGACGACGGCGCGGGTGTCCCAGGGCCGCGAGACGTCGAGCGGGCCCATCGCCATCTCGTAGAGGCGCAGGGTGTCGGCGCCGTACTCCGCGCAGACCTCGTCGGGCGAGACCGCGTTCTTCAGCGACTTCCCCATCTTGCCCAGCTCGCGGCGGACGGGGCGGCCGTCGTGGAAGTACCCGCCGTCACGCTCCTCGATCTCGGCTGCCGGCACCGGGAAGCCCCGCTCGTCGCGGTAGACGTAGGCCTGGATCATGCCCTGGTTGTAGAGCTTGTGGAACGGCTCCGCCGCGGACACGTGCCCGAGGTCGAACAGCACCTTGGACCAGAACCGGGCGTACAGCAGGTGGAGGACGGCGTGCTCGGCACCGCCGATGTACAGGTCGACGCCACCGTGCGGCCGGTCGGCGCGCGGGCCCATCCAGTGCTCTTCGATGCGTCGGTCGACCGGGGCGGTGTCGTTGTGCGGGTCGAGGTAACGCATCTCGTACCAGCAGCTGCCCGCCCAGTTGGGCATGGTGTTGGTCTCGCGGCGGTAGCGGCGCACCCCTCGACCGTCGCCGAGGTCCAGGTCGACGTGGACCCATTCCTCGTTGCGGGACAGCGGGGTCTCGGGCTCGGTGTCGGCGTCGTCGGGGTCAAACGTCCGCGGTGCGTAGTCGTCGACCTCGGGCAGTTCGAGTGGCAGCATCGACTCGGGGAGCGCGTGGGCGATGCCGTCCTCGTCGTAGACGATCGGGAAGGGCTCGCCCCAGTAGCGCTGGCGGCTGAAGAGCCAGTCGCGCAGCCGGTAGTTGATGGTGCCCTCGCCGAGGCCGGTGGCTTCGAGGTGGGCGATGACGGTGCGCTTGGCCTCCTCGACGCCCATGCCGTTGAGGTCGACTCCGGCTCCGGCGGAGTTGATGGCGGGACCGTCGCCGGTGTAGGCGCCGCCGTCGAAGTCGGCGGGCGGCTGGACGGTCCGCACGATGGGGAGGTCGAAGACCGTGGCGAAGTCCCAGTCGCGGGGGTCCTGGCCCGGCACGGCCATGATGGCGCCGGTTCCGTATCCCATGAGGACGTAGTCCGCCACGAAGACGGGCACGGACTCGCCGTTCACGGGGTTCACCGCGTAGGCGCCGGTGAAGACGCCGGTCTTCTCCCGGGACTCCGCCTGGCGCTCGACATCCGACTTGGCGGCCGCCTGCGCGCGGTAGGCGGTGATGGCCTCGACGGGCGTCGCGTGCCCGCCGGTCCACGGCTCGCGGGTCGTGCGGGGCCAGGCGGCCGGTGCGATGCGGTCGACCAGCGGGTGTTCGGGGGCCAGCACCATGTAGGTGGCGCCGAACAGCGTGTCGGGCCGGGTCGTGAAGACCGTCACGGTCTCGTCGGCGCCGTCAGCGGTGGTCGTGGGGAAGTCGACGCGGGCGCCCTCACTGCGACCGATCCAGTTGCGCTGCTGGAGCTTGATCGCCTCAGGCCAGTCCAGCGCGTCGAGGTCGTCCAGGAGACGGTCCGCGTAGGCGGTGATCCGCATGTTCCACTGGCGGAGCTTGGCCTTGAAGACCGGGAAGTTGCCGCGCTCGGAGCGGCCGTCGGCGGTGACCTCCTCGTTGGCCAGCACCGTGCCGAGGCCGGGGCACCAGTTGACGGGCGCGTCGGAGGCGTAGGCGAGCCGGTGGCGGCCCAGCACGTCGGCGCGTTCCCGCTCGCTCAGCTCGGCCCAGCTCCGGCCTTCCGGCAGGGCGCGCCGACCCTGTTCGAACTCCTCGACCAGTTCGGCGATCGGTCGGGCGCGGCGCGCCTCGTCGTCGTACCAGGAGTTGAACGTCTGGAGGAAGATCCACTGGGTCCACTTGTAGTAGCCCGGGTCGATCGTCTCGAAGGAGCGGCGCTTGTCGTGGCCGAGGCCGAGACGCCGCAGCTGCGCCTTCATGTTGGCGATGTTCGCCTCGGTGGAGACCCGCGGGTGGGTGCCCGTCTGCACGGCGTACTGCTCCGCGGGCAGGCCGAAGGCGTCGAACCCGAGGGTGTACAGCACGTTGTGTCCGGTCATGCGCATGAACCGGGAGTAGACGTCGGTGGCGATGTACCCGAGCGGGTGACCGACGTGCAGGCCCGCGCCCGAGGGGTACGGGAACATGTCCATCACGAACTTGGTGGGGCGGGCAGCCAGTTCCGCGTCGCCGGCGAGGTCACCGAACGGGTTCGGCGTCTCGTAGGTGCCGTGCTTCTCCCAGTAGTCCTGCCAGCGTGCCTCGATGTCCGCCGCCAGTTCGGCTCCGTACTTGTGGATCTGGGTCATCGTTGTGTGGCTCCATCGTTGTGTCTGCCCCGGACAGCAAAAAGCCCCCCGCTCAGGAGGGGACGCCGCGCTGATGCCGCCGGCCCGCCGGTCTGGTGGCGGGGTGTGCGGTGCTCTCTCAGCGCGGCCCGGTAAGCAGGAGGCGTACGGCACGCATGGCCTCAGCCTAGCGCACCACCTGCGACCCCCGGCACAGCGAGGCGGGCCGCCCGCTACCGGACGGCCCGCCTGAAGAATGTGGAGCTAAGGAGAATCGAACTCCTGACCTCTTGCATGCCATGCAAGCGCTCTACCAACTGAGCTATAGCCCCTCGCCTGACTCACCACGTCGTTCCCTGTGGGAAGTCCGTGGAGCTAAGGAGAATCGAACTCCTGACCTCTTGCATGCCATGCAAGCGCTCTACCAACTGAGCTATAGCCCCGGATCTGGTCCGCCGCGCTGACCTCTGGTTTCCCGGGGTCCGCGCTGCGGCGTCGCCTACTGTACACGGCTCCCGGGGTCCGATGCCAAATCCTTGATCCCCGCCGGCCGACGCCCTGTCGGGCCCCGATCGGCGGGCGGTTCCGCCGGTCCGCGCGGTGCCGCCGAGCAGTTGGTCCGCCGCCGCGGATCCCGCCGGCCGCTGTCGAGTCGCCCCGGCGGCGGTAGCGGTATGGCGGCCGCATGACGGCGAGGGGCCCGGTCCGTACGCGAGCCGTACCGGGCCGCGGCCGCACGGCGTTCAGCGGGTCCCCGCCGCGCGTCGGGAGTCATCGGACCGCGCCGCGCCCCGCCGCTGCCCGTGCCCCCGTCCCGTTGGCGTCCCCGCGGACCGGAGGCGCGGACAGGACGACGGCGCCCGCCGGCGCTGCATGGCGCGGCGGGCGGAGCAGAGTGACCGTGGAGCGGGGGCCGACCTCGTCGGCCCGACGGTGTGGGATCAGGCGCTGGCGAAGGAGTAGAACCGCTTGAGTGCGCAGTGCTCGTCCAACAGACGTCCGTAGATGGGTTCGCCCTCGAGTTCGCGGTAGACCTCGATGGGGTCGCCCTTGATGATCAGTGCGCGCGCGCACTCGACGCACCAGTACTGGTAGGAGTCGTTCACGGGTTCGAGGTCGCGGACGATCGGAGTCCCGCTCCCGCACCAATCACACTTCCGGCTGTGTGCACCCATGTCACCGATCAGCCCCGGACTCGGTTGCGGACCATGCGCACGTGGCAGCCTCCGTCATCGTCGTGAGGTCGTCGCGAGGCTTCTCCGGGTCCCCCTCCCGGTCGGCCTGGTGGAGCCTTTGCGATTCTGCCATGGCAAGCGCCGCCCCATAAGCGGGAATTCCCGCGCGAGTTGCATGGAGACGTGATCGATACAACCGCGGGAGCACCACCGGCGTCCTCGCACCCCGGCCGCACACCCGGTACGCCGCACACCGATGCGGCGTCCCCATCGGCCGCCGCGCGCCCCGGACGCCGCCCCCTTCGGCTCGGCGCCCCTCGGGCGACCCGCGCCGGCTGCGTCGCCGGCGCCCTGCGGCACCGGCGCACCGGCCTGCCGGTGCCGGTCGCTACCGGAGTTCCCTACGAAGGAGGGCGTGGCGGGAGCGGGGTTGACGTGAGCGCGTGAGCGGGTGGGGAGCGGGGCCGTCACGGCGTGGTGCCGCTCCGGCCCTCCCCCGCCCCGGTTCTCAGGTGTCGTCGCCGATGACCGGCTCAGGGAGACTGCCGGCGTTGTGCTCCAGCAACCGCCAGCCGCGTTCGTGCTCGCCCAGCACCGACCAGCTGCAGTTGGCGAGGCCGCCGAGCGCCTCCCAGCTGCCCGGGGCGAGACCGATCATCCGCCCGATCGTGGTCCGGATCGTCCCGCCGTGGGAGACGACGATCAGGGTGCCGTCCTCGGGGAGCCGGGACACCGCCCGCTCCACCGCAGGCGCGGCCCGGTCGGCGACCTCGGTCTCCAGTTCGCCGCCACCGCGCCGGACGGGCTCGCCGCGCTTCCAGGCGGCGTACTGCTCGCCGTACTTCTCCAGGATCTCGTCGTGCGTCAGGCCCTGCCACACTCCGGCGTAGGTCTCCCGCAGCGCCTCGTCGTGGGTGACCTCCAGCCCGGTGACGGACGCCAGCTCCGCCGCGGTGTCGGCGGTGCGGCACAGGTCGGAGGAGAGGATGGCGTCGGGACGGAGGCGCGCCAGGAGGGCCGCTGCACGGCGGGCCTGCGCCACCCCCTCCGCCGTCAGGGCGATGTCCGTCGTGCCCTGGAAGCGGCGCTCCAGGTTCCAGGCGGTCTGGCCGTGGCGCCAGAGAACGACGCGACGGCCGGCGGGTTCGCTGCTCAGTTCAGCTCACCGCCCGGTCGTCCCTCGTCGTCGGCGCTCGCACCGGCGGCGTCCGCCGCCTCGGCACCGCGGCCGCGGGTCGCGAGGGCCTCCGGGGGCAGGGGCAGCTCCGGGCAGTCCTTCCAGAGCCGTTCGAGGGCGTAGAAGACCCGCTCCTCGGAGTGCTGGACGTGCACGACGATGTCGGAGTAGTCGAGCAGGACCCAGCGGCCCTCGCGCTCCCCCTCGCGCCGCACCGGCTTGATGCCGAGCTGCGTCTGGAGCTGCTCCTCGATGCCGTCGACGATCGACTTGACCTGGCGGTCGTTGGGGGCGGACGCCAGCAGGAAGGCGTCGGTGATCGCCAGGACGTCGCTGACGTCGTAGGCGATGATGTCGTGCGCCAGCTTGTCGGCCGCCGCCTGGGCGGCGACGGAGATCAGCTCGGTGGCGTGGTCGGTGGCGGTCACGGGTCAGCAGTCTCCACGGTCGATCGGGTACCGATCCAGGGTCTCATGCCGCGCCGCGCCCGCTCCGGGCGCTCCTGCCGCCCGCCTGCGACCCCTGCCGGGAGGGCTGGGACGTCCGGGGCGGCGAGCGATCGGGGGCCGTCCCGCACCGCGTCGGTCCGGGCGCGCCCACCGGCACCCGCCACGGCTCCGGTAGGTGCCGGGACGGGCCCGCGGGGTGGGGCGAGGGCTGGGAGTGGGACGCGCCGCGAGGAGCGGCCCGACAGCGGCGGGCGCAGGCCCGGCGAGGGCCGGCGGAGTCCGGACGGCGGCGGATGCGACCGGGGCCCCTGCCGGGACGGGAGAGACCCCGGCCGGGGCGGGCACACCCGGGCCGGGCCGGGGTGGGGCGGGGCGGTCCGGCCGCCCCGCCGTATCTCAGTCGGCGTAGTCCTCGCCGATGACGACCAGCACATCCGCGTTGCCGGGGGTCTCGGCCTGGGTGACGCGGTCCTCCGGGACACCCAGGGTGCGTGCCACCTCGAGGGCGGCTTCGGCGGCGGCCTCGGAGCCGTAGCGGACCTCGCTCTGCTCCACCGGGTCGGCGGGCTTGCTGTCGACGATGACCCACCCGCCGTTGACGAGCCTGACGGCCGCGCTCTCCCCGGCGCCGTCGCCGCCGGCGGCGTCGCGGAGCGCGACTCTGGGGCTGTCGGAGACGTCGGCGTTGCTGACGGAGCCGCCCAGTACGGTGGCGACCACGGTGTCGGCCACCTCGTCGCTGACGGTCCCGTCGTCCTCGATGACGAGCAGCGTGGCCGTGTGGTCGCCGCCCTGCGCCATCTCGGCGAGCTGGGCGAGGCTCGCGCCGAGTTCGCCCTCCGAGAGCGAGGGGTCGGCGATCTGCGCCAGGTTCTCCACGACCTGCCGCGCCCCGTGCTCGCCGGCCGGGAGCTTCTGCAGCACACCGCTCATGACCTGCCCGAAACGCTGGAGCTGGGCGTCCTGCGGTTCCTCGTCGGCGCGGTGCACGGCATAGGTGACGGCGCTGCGGCCGTCGAGGCTCTGCTCACCGGCCTCGACCGTCGGTTCGTCGGCGTCCGGTGGCACCGGCGTCGGGGAGTCGACGGTGACGCCGCCGACCAGGTCGACGAGGTTCTCCAAGTAGGGGGTGTCGAGCCGCCACGTCCCCTTGATGTCGGCGCCCAGCAGCGCGCCGACCGCCTCGCGCACGGAGGCTGCCCCCTCGTCGAGGACGGCCTGGCCGAGGGTGGTGGTACCGCCGTCGGGCGAGACGGAGAGCGCGTTGGGCAGCAGGAGGGTGGTCGCCTCACCCGTGGTCTCGTTGGCGACGAGGAGCACGGTGGAGGTGGTGTCGCCGCCGGTCTCCCGCAGGTGGAGGATGATCACGTCGCGGGACTCGGCGACGTCGGCGGCGCCTTCCTCCGCGGCGGGTCCGGTGAGGAACGGCAGGCGGTCGGTGGCCCACAGGAAGCCCGCGCCGCCGATGACCGCGAGGACCAGCCCGATGACCAGGAGGTTGCGGCGGCTGCGCCCGCGACGCTTGGTCTCCTCGCGGCGCTCGGTGCGGCTCTCGGTGAACTTCAGCCAGTCGATGACTTCTTCGGAGTCGTCGTTCGTCTCCTCGACGAAGGCGAACTCGTCGTCGCCGCCGTGGTCGTCGCCCCGGGCCCGCCCGCGGCGCTCCGTGTCCGACGCCGCGTTCCGCGGGCCGGGGACCGCTCCGGTGGGCGTCTCGACCGCGGGCTGTTCGGCCGTGCCGCCGTCCGCGGCCCGCCTGCCGCCCGGGGGCGTGGGGGCGGCGTCCGGTTCGGCGGGGCCGCCCTCGGTCGGCGCACCGCCGGAGTGGCGGCCGTAGTCGTACTGCTGCGGTACGCCGGGCGGGTGCTGCCCGGCGTCCTGCGAGGAGTGCGGGCCGCCGGGATACCGTGCGGGGTCGTCGTGGTGACCTGGTGCGCCGTAGCTTTCTGAGGGCTCGGCGTAGCCGGTGGTGGAGCGGGAGGGGTCGTGGCCGGGGTGCTGGTAGTACCCCGGCTCCGGGGGCGAGCCGAAGGCGCCGGGGCCCGCGCCGTACCCGCCGTGGTGATCGGCGGCGCCCCCGTAGCCGCCCTGCTGCGGCGCCCCGTAGCCGCCGGGGTCCCGGTATCCCTCCCCCGGATCGGCGTACCCCGCGGGGTCCGTCGCGTAGGGATTCGGCCCGGCGTACGGCGGCTGGTGGGCGCCGCCGGGGTCGCCGTGGTGGCCGGGGCCGGCAGGCGGGGCCTCCGACTGTCCCGGAGCGGCGTAGGAGCCGTAGTCGTACCCTGCTCCGTCCGGCTGCCGGTACAGCGGGCGGCCGTACTCGTCGTAGCCGTACACCTCGCCGTACGGGTGCTGTCGGTCGTTCACCGGTTCGCCCTCTCGCCCTCGCGGCCGGATCAGCTCGTCTGGACCGGCGGGGTCCGGTAGAGCTCACGCTTGTTGATGTAGCGCACCACTCCGTCGGGTACCAGGTACCAGACCGGTTCACCGGCGGCCACGCGGGCCCGGCAGTCGGTGGAGGAGATGGCGAGGGCCGGGACCTCGACCAGCGAGACCCCGCCGTCGGGGAGGCCCGGGTCGGCGAGGGGGTGCCCGGGCCGGGTGACACCGATGAAGTGCGCCAGGGCGAAGAGTTCGCCGGCGTCACGCCACGTCAGGATCTGCCCCAGCGCGTCGGCGCCGGTGATGAAGAACAGGTCCGCATCCGGGTGCTGCTGGCGCAGCTCCCGCAGCGTGTCGGTGGTGTAGGTCTGGCCCGGCCGGTCGATGTCGGCCCGGCTCACCGAGAACTGCGGGTTGGACGCGGTCGCGATGACCGTCATCAGGTAGCGGTCCTCGGGGGGCGTGACGGCGCGGTGGCTCTTCTGCCACGGCTGGCCCGTCGGGACGAACACCACCTCGTCGAGGTGGAAACGCGACGCCACCTCACTGGCGGCGACCAGGTGGCCGTGGTGGATGGGATCGAAGGTTCCGCCCATCACCCCGAGCCGGCGCCTCCGGTGCACCGACGCTATGTGGTCCGTGTGGTCTCCCATGCGCAGACCCTAGCCGCTCCCGACGGGTTCAGCGGTCCCGGTTGAGCAGCATGGTGATGAACAGCAGCACGAGGAGCGCGGCGAGGACGAGCCCACCGACCATGTAGGGGTTGAGCGAGCTGTTCGGGCCGTCGCCCTCCGCGAGGGTGGCGGCTGCGACGACGGCACTGCTGAGGATCATGCGACGACCAATCGGGATGAGGGTGGCCAGGAACGTAGGGTCATCGTAAGCGCAGCCGATCTCGGCGACCTCTTGCCCCCACCGCTGCGGATGGGGTGCAGTGGGCGCGACGGACGACGGAGGGGGACCCGATGAGCGAGCAGGAACCCGCAGGGGGCGGCGTGGACGAGCCGGGCAGGGGCGGGGCGGGCGACGGCGCCGGCCCTGCGGCGCCGGACGACGGGACGGCCGGCGCGGAGCGCGGCCGGGCGGGTGACGCGGCCGACGGCGCCGCGCGGGTCCGCCGCCGGTACCCGGGGATCTCGTCGCGCGCGTACGAGCACCCGGCGGACCGGCCGGCGCTGGTGTCGCTGCGGAAACTGACCGGATTCGAGACGGTCTTCAAGGTCCTCAGCGGCATGATCCCGGAGCGCAGCCTGCGGTTGCTGTTCCTCTCCGACTCGGTGCGGGTGGACGAGAACCAGTTCGTCCAGCTGCACCACATGCTGGTCGACGCCTGCGAGATCCTGGACCTGGAGCGGGTCCCGCCGTTCTACGTCACGCAGGACCCGCGGCCCAACGCCATGTGCATCGGGCTGGACCAGCCGATCATCGTGGTGACGACCGGCCTGGTGCAGTTGCTGGACGAGGAGGAGATGAGGGCGGTGATCGGCCACGAGGTCGGTCACGCCCTGTCGGGTCACGCGGTGTACCGCACCATCCTGCTGTTCCTCACCAGCATGGCGGTCCGGGTGGCGTGGATCCCGCTGGGGAACATAGCGATCATGGCCATCGTGTCGGCGTTGCGGGAGTGGTTCCGCAAGTCCGAGCTCTCGGCCGACCGCGCGGGCCTGCTGGTGGGTCAGGATCTCGACGCCTCACTGCGCGGTCTGATGAAGCTGGCCGGCGGCAACAACCTGCACCACATGAACGTGGACGCGTTCCTGAAGCAGGCGGAGGAGTACGAGGCCGGCGGGGATGTCCGCGACTCGGTGC
The DNA here is from genome assembly GCF_012033785.1 of Streptomyces bohaiensis. Taxonomy (GTDB): domain Bacteria; phylum Actinomycetota; class Actinomycetes; order Streptomycetales; family Streptomycetaceae; genus Streptomyces; species Streptomyces bohaiensis. The sequence goes on along the minus strand of NZ_JAAVJC010000009.1, from coordinate 2,798 downwards.
TGAAGATCCTCACGGTCCTGCCGCGGACTCACCCGTTCGCCGCGGTGCGGGCCGCCGAACTGAACCGGTGGGCGAAGACCCGGGACTACCAGCGGCTCTGCCACGGGCACTACCCGCGCCGCGACGAGGACCCGCAGTCGCGCGTCACCGACTCGGTCAAGGAGTCCGCGGCGCACTACGCCGGTGCGGTGCGCACCAGCAAGGACCCGTTGATGCGGCTGGTCACCGACGTGGCCTCCGGCGCGGGCGAGTTCGGCGGGAAGCTGCGGGACTTCGCGCGGGGAGCCGGGCGGCCGCGTCCCGGCGACGCGCGGACCGGCGACGCGCGGACCGGCGACGCGCGGACCGGCGGTGGCACGGACGGCGGTACGGAGGACGGGGACGACCGGCGGGACGAGGGGCGTTCCGACGGTGACCGGCCGGGCGGTGCCGGCGAGGGGCGAGGCTCCGGCAGCTGACCCGGTCGGACGGGCGCGGCCGTGCCCCCGGGCCACGTCGGGGCCGGCGGCCTCGGTCTCGCCGCTCGCGGCCGGCGGAGCGCAGTGCGGTGCGGGGTCCTCCAGGGCGGGCCCTCCGGGGCCGGTACTCCGGGGCGGGCCCTCCGGGGACCGCACAAGGCGGGCGGCCCTCCGTCACCCGTCGGCGAGCACGCCGCAGAGCGAGGCACCGGTGGCGGGCAGCGACAGCGGGTCGAGCCCGTCCGGGGCTTCCGAACCACCGGCCGGGCCCTGCTCCACGGGGTGGTCGCCGCTCCCGTCCGCCCCCGGGGCGACGGGCGGTCGCTCATCGGGCGCAGTGCGCGGCGCGGCGCCCGGGCTCGCCTCCGCCGAGGGCTCCCCTGCTCCCGCCCCCGGCGTGGGGTCGGGGTCGTCCCCTGCCCCGGTGCCGGAAGTGTCCTGCGGCGCGCCCGCCGCGCGCTGGCCGGCCAGCAGCGGGCGCAGTGAGGCCGCGTCGGCCGGGTCTGCGCAGTCGAGTGGGCCCGCGGTCGCCGTGACGCTCTCCAGCGAGACCTGGCCCGCCGCCAGTTCGGCCTCACCGAAGCTGAGGACCACCTCGCGGTGGAGGCGGAACAGCGAGGGGGCGGCCCGCGGGTCGTCGGCCGGGACGAGCGCGTAGGCGAAGCGGTGGCGTGCGAGGACCGTCAGGCGCCCCGGGGCCTGCTCGACGGTGAACGTCCCCTCGACCCGGGGCCCGTCCCCGGCCAGCTCGACCGTGCCCGGGGCGAACCGGACCAGGAAGGTCGACGCCCGTGCCGGGGCGGGGCCGGGGCGCAGCGCGCGGTCCATCCGCTGCTGCTGGAACGGGGTGAGCAGCGCACGCACGGGGGCGACGGCACCGGCGACCAGGACGTCGGGGGTGAGGCTGCTGGCCGTGACGTAGCGCCGGGCGAGCATCAGGGCATCGATGACCTGGTCGCGGTCCCAGTCGCCGACGGCGGCCGCCTCCGGCAGGATCAGGGCCGTGCCGTAGTTGTCGGCGACGGAGCCCACGTACGGGTCGCCGGTGTCCTGGTCGGGGACGGTGCCGGGCGGTTGCAGCGGGAGCAGGCTGCCGGCGGGGACGATCTCCGCGCCGCGGTGGACGGTCGGCCGGAGCCCGCTGTTGCCGAGGAACACAGCGATGAGGACGGCGGTGACCAGGACGGCGGCGACGGCGAGGCCGTTGCGGGGCTGCCGTCGGTCGGGGCGTTGGCCGGAGCGGCGCTCCGGGGTCCGCGGCCGCACCGGAACGGTGCCCGGTTCCAGGCGTTGGGCGGCGCTGTGCTCCTGGAGGGAGGCAGCCCGGACGAACGACTCGTCGAAGACGGTCGCACGGAACTCGTCGTCCCCGTGGTCGGGGACCTCCCCGGCGGCCCCTCCTGGAGGGTCCGAACGCCCAGCCGTCACGGATTCAGAGTAGGGCGAGCGGGCCGCCGGTGACAGCCCCGCCGGTCCATGGGTACGCGGGACGGGGGTGCGGGGCCCGCCACGCGCGCGCCGTGCCGGGCGCGCGGGGTGACCGGCACGGCAGGGGGCGCGCCGGAGTGCGCCGACGCGGCAAGCGTCGGGGCGCGGGCCCCTCGTTGGGTACTGCGGTCGCAGCGGTCGCGGTCGCTGCGGCCGGCGTGTCCGGGCCCCGCCGCACGGAGGCCGTTCCCTGCCGCTCCGGCAGGGGTCTGCTCGGACGCGCCGGCCGGCGGGGGCGGCACGCGGTCCGCACAGGGGCACGTGGCGTTCGCGGGGTGGCGCGCCGACCACCGGGGATCGGGGGCCTGCTCGGCCATCGGGCCGGGCTGCGGGGTCAGGTGGTGCCGGCGGCGGGCTCGGGCAGCCCGGCGGTGCCGGGGTCGGGCGTGCCGGGCACGGCTCCGTCCGGCGGGGCGGGGGCACGGCCGTCAGTGGCGGGCGCGGCGTCCGGGCCCGGCTCGGAGGTGCCGGGCGGGCCGGGGGCGTCGGACGGGGCAAGGGCGTCGGACGGGGCGGGGGCGTCCGGTCCGGCCGCCGGAAGGTCGGCGGTGCCGGTGGTCCGGGCCGTCTCACCGCTCTTGAGCAGCTCGGCGTCGTCCTCGCCCGGATCGCTCACGGGGGGTGTGAGGGGTCGGTCGACGCGCTGGGTCGAACCGGCGCGCTGCACGGCGATCAGCGCGAACGCGACGACGCTGAGCCCCATCACCATGGCGAGCACGCACGCCACCGGCCGCTGCCACCGTCCCGCGCGGCCGGCCGGTGCCAGGGGGCCGCTGCCGTTGTGCCGACCGGCCGCACGGCCTCCCGGGGACCGGCCGGGGACGGCGGCGGGTGTGCGGCGGGCCCCGGCGG
>NZ_JAAVJC010000099.1 GCF_012033785.1 Streptomyces bohaiensis | reverse complement strand
CCGCCCGCCCCGGGCCGGGCGGACCGCCGCCGGCCGCCGCCCATGCGCCACAATGGGCGGGTACGTGAGCGGGCGGGTCGATGCCCGCCCGCGCCGCCGGCACCGCACCGAAAGAGCCCCCATGCCCAGCCGCATCACCCCCGCCGCCGCCCGCCGCCTGGCCGTCCAGGCCGTGATCGTCTGCGTGATCGCGCTGGCCGCGGCGGTCATCTCGTTCGCCCTGATGCGCAACATCTGGCTCGGGGTGATCTGGACGCTGCTGGCCGGTGTCGCGTCCAACCTCGCCTGGTACTACCGCCGCGCCGCCGCGGCGCCGCGAGCCGCCGACCCGGTTCCCGGGGGCGCGGGCACGCCGGAGTGAACCGGTCGGCGCTCCGCGCCGCTCCCGGGCGGGGCCGGGGTCGGGCCCCGGCCCCGCCCGGGGCCCACGCTCCGCCCCGGTTCCCGTCGGCGCCCGTCAGCGGAAGCTGTGCTCCGCGGCCGGGTAGTCGCCCCCCACGACATCCTCGGCGAAGGCCTTGGCGGCGTCGCCGAGCACCTCACGCAGCCGCGCGTACTCCTTGACGAACCGCGGCTTGCGGCCGCCGGGCCAGTCGGTCATCCCCGCCATGTCGGTCCAGACCAGGACCTGCGCGTCACACTCCGCGCCCGCCCCGATCCCGACGGTCGGGATGGCCAGCTCCCCGGTCACCTGGGCCGCCAGCTCCGCCGTGACCAGTTCCAGGACGACGGAGAACGCGCCGGCGTCCTGCACCGCCTTGGCGTCGCGCCGCAGTCGCTCGGCCGCCTCCTCGCCGCGCCCCTGCACGGGGTGGCCGCCGTAGGCGTTCACCGACTGCGGGGTCAGCCCGATGTGCGCCATCACCGGGATGCCCGACCGCACCAGCAGGTCGATCGCCTCGGCCGAGCGCTCGCCGCCCTCCAGCTTCACGGCCCCGACTCCGGCCTCCTTCATCAGGCGGGTGGCGTTCCGCAGCGCCTGGACCGGCCCCTCCTGGTAGCTGCCGAACGGGAGGTCCCCGACGACCAGCGCCCGGCGGGTGCCGCGCACCACCGCCGCCGACATCATGACCATCTGGTCGAGCGTCACCGGGACCGTCGAGTCGTACCCCAGGTGGGCGTTGCCCGCCGAGTCGCCGACCAGCAGGACCGGGATGCCCGCCTCGTCGAACACCGCCGCCGTCACGGCGTCGTAGGCGGTCAGCATCGGCCACTTCTCGCCGCGCCGCTTGGCAGCGGCGATGTCGCGCACCGTCACCCGGCGGCTGCCGCGGCCGCCGTAGAGCGAGGGGCTGGTCTCACCCGACGCGGGTACTCCCGATGTGCGGGCAGGCTCGTTCGACTGCGTCATCGCAGAACTCCTGTTCGTCGTCTCGAGGCGCCCTTCGGCGTCCCCGGATCACCTCCATCGTCCCACCGCCGCCGCGGCGCCGAGAAGGTGCCGTACGGCGGGACGGGGAGACGTCCGTCACGACGCGCGCGGCCGCGGAAACGGAACCGGGCGGTCCCTGCGTGACGTCCCGGTATCCGAGAGCGACGCCCGCGACCCGGCGGTGACGGGCCCGTGACCGTGCGGCAGCCCCGCCGGCGGCCCCGGGCGGTGACCGATCGGGCGACACGACCAGGCGTGAAACACCCCGGAGCGGCAGCGTCCGATGTCGAGCCGGGGCGTCGGCTCGCCTATGGTTCCTGGGGCAAGACGTCACGCCAGCGAGGGGGAGAGATGGCACGCACCGACACCTCCGCAGTAGCACCGGCGCCCGGAGCCGGTGAGTCGGGGAGTGAAGGGCGCCGGGCCCCCAGATGGAGCGACCGCAGCGGTCGTTGGCGCCGCGGGCTCGTGATCGCCGCTCTCGCACTGCTGACCGCCGCGGTCATGCTCCTCCACTCCAAGCTGCCCAACTCCGTGGGCAACCTGGGCAGTCTGATCCAGACCTTCCTGCCGTGGTTCGGGCTGGCCGTACCGGTGCTGCTGGTCTGCGCCCTGATCCGCCGTTCGGTGTCGGCCGTCGCCGCGATCACCGTGACCGTCATGGTCTGGGTCAACCTCTTCGGGGGCGCCCTGCTCGACAAGACCGGCGAGGGCGGCGCGCTGATGGTGGTCAGCCACAACGTCGACGCCCACAACCCCGACCCCCGCGGCACCGCCCGCAGCCTCGTCGAGGCCGACGCGGACGTGCTCGCCCTCCAGGAGATCCCGGAGGGGCAGGAGGAGCTGTACGACTCGGAGTTGACCGACGCCTACCCCTTCCACAGCGTGCAGGGCACCGTCGGCCTGTGGAGCCGGTACCCGATGGGCGACAGCGAGGAGATCGACATCGGCATGGGATGGCCGCGTGCCATGCGCTCCACGGTGGAGACCCCGCAGGGTGTCGTCGCCGTCTACGTCGCGCATCTGCCCTCGGTCCGGGTGGAGTTCCGCTCCGGCTTCACCGCCGGGCAGCGCGACCGCGCCGCCTCGACACTGGCCGACGCGATCTCCGCCGAGCGCCACGAGCGGATCATCCTGCTCGGCGACCTCAACGGCACCATGAACGACCGCGCCCTGGCACCGCTGACCTCCCAGATGCGCTCCACCCAGGGCGCCACCGGGCGGGGGTTCGGGTTCAGCTTCCCCGCCCAGTTCCCGATGACCCGCATCGACCAGATCCTGGTGCGCGGTGTCGAGCCGGTCTCCTCGTGGTCGCTGCCGGCCACCGGCAGCGACCACCTGCCGGTCGCCGCGCGCATCGACCCCTGAGCGCCGGCGCCCCGGCCGTCGACGGGTGACCGCGGCCGGCCGGTGAGGAACCCCACGTGCCGCGCCCGGAGTACGCGTCCGGGGTGTGCGACAGTGGTGGCAGAGCCGCGACAGGCTCCCGGACGAGTGCGTCGTACCCGGCCAGGACAAGACGACGCATGGAGGGATCGTCGTGGCCTGGCTGCTTCTCGTCGTCTCCGGAGTCCTGGAGGCCGTCTGGGCGACCGCCCTCGGGCGCTCGCAGGGGTTCACCCGGCTCGGACCCAGCGTCGTCTTCGCCGTGGCGCTCGCGCTGTCCATGGCGGGGCTCGCCCTCGCCCTGCGCACCCTGCCCGTCGGCACCGCCTACGCGGTGTGGGTGGGTATCGGCGCGGTGGGGACCGCCGGGTACGCGATGGCGTTCGGCGGTGAGCCGGCGACCGTGCTGAAACTGCTGTTCCTGGCGGGCATCGTCGGCTGCGTGATCGGCCTCAAACTGGTGCACTGACCGCCGCCCCGCGGCACACCGACGGCCGCACACCGGAACGGTGTGCGGCCGTCGTGCGCGCTGGGCCCGTCCCCCGAGGCGGGCCCACCGCGGCCCGGGCGTCAGCCCAGGCCGGACCCGGGGGCCCGGTCGTGGGCGCCGGTCTCACGCCACCCGTTGGTGATCGGCAGGCGGCGGTCCTTGCCGAAGCCCTTCGGCGAGATCTTGGTGCCCGGGGGGTACTGCCGCCGCTTGTACTCGGCCGCGTCCACCATGCGCAGGATCCGCGTCACCAACTCGTCGTCGAACCCGGCCGCGACGATCTGCGCGTGCCCCTGGTCCCGGTCGACGTACCGCTCCAGGATCGCGTCCAGCACCGGGTAGTCGGGGAGCGAGTCGGTGTCCACCTGGTCGGGACGCAGCTCCGCACTGGGCGGCTTGGAGAGGGAGTTCTCCGGGATCGGCGGGGTCTCGCCCCGCTCGGCCGCGTGCGCGTTGCGCCAGCGTGCGAGCCGGAAGACGGTGGTCTTGTAGACGTCCTTGATCGGTCCGTACGCGCCGACCGAGTCGCCGTAGAGGGTCGAGTACCCGCAGGCCAGCTCCGACTTGTTGCCCGGGGCCAGCACGATGTGGCCCTCCTGGTTGGACAGGGCCATCAGCAGCGTGCCGCGCAGCCGCGACTGGAGGTTCTCCTCGGCGAGGCCGGTCAGCTCGGTCGCGCCCATGTAGGCGGCGAACATGGGCTCGATCTCCACCGTGCGGAACGGCAGGCCGGTGCGGTTCGCCAGCTCGGCGGCGTCGTCGCGGGAGTGGCCGGAGGAGTACCGGGAGGGCATCGAGACGCCGTGCACGTTCTCAGCGCCGACGGCGTCGCAGGCGATGGCGGCCACCAGCGCGGAGTCGATACCGCCGGAGAGGCCGATCAGCACCGAGCGGAAGCCGTTCTTGCGGACGTAGGCCCGCAGCCCCATCACCAGCGCGCCGTAGATCTCCTGCTCGTCCCCGGTCGCGGGCGCCACGCTCCCGGTGTGCACCGGGTCGTAGACCGGCAGCGGGTCCGCGGTGATCGTGCGGTGGTCGATGCGCAGGCCGTCCGCGACGCTTCCCGAGGGGACCCGGCCGGCGGCCGGCAGGTCGAGGTCGACCAGCAGCAGTTCCTCGGTGAACTGCGGGGCGCGGGCGATCACGGCGCCGTCCGCCCCCACCACGATGGAGTCGCCGTCGAAGACCAGCTCGTCCTGGCCGCCCGTCATCGCCAGGTAGGCCGTGGTGCAGCCGGCCTCCTGCGCCCGCTTCCGCACCAGGTCCAGGCGCGTGTCGTCCTTGTCCCGCTCGTACGGGGAGGCGTTGACGGAGAGCAGCAGGCCGGCGCCGGCGGCGCGTGCGGCCGGGACCCGGCCGCCGTCCTGCCAGAGGTCCTCGCAGATCGCCAGCGCGACGTCCACGCCGTGCACCCGCACCACCGGCAGGGTCTCCCCGGGCAGGAAGTAGCGGAACTCGTCGAACACCCCGTAGTTGGGCAGGTGGTGCTTGGCGAAGCTCAGGACGACGGCGCCCTCGTGCAGCACCGCGGCGGCGTTCTGCGGCGCGCCGGCCGGCTGGCCGTAGCGGGCCCCGGCCTCCGACCGGTCGAGATAGCCCACGACGACCGGGAGAGCCCCGAGCCCCTCGCTCGCGAGCCGAGCGGCGAGCTCGGTCAGCGCGGCGCGGCTCGCCTCGACGAAGGACGAGCGCAGCGCCAGGTCCTCCACGGGGTAACCGGTGAGCATCATCTCCGGGAAGGCGACCAGATGGGCGCCGCCCGCGGCGGCGCGGCGGGTGTGTTCGACCACGGCGTCGGCGTTGCCGGCGAGGTCGCCGACGCGGGAGTCGATCTGGGCGAGGGCAAGTCGTAGCTGAGGCACGCCGCCGAGTCTACGCCTCTAATCGTCTAACTGACGAGATGTGCGCGGTGCGTCGCCCGTCACCTCCGCGCGCGCTCCGCGACGGTGGCCCGGGTCACGGTGACGGAGCGCCGGGGTGCGCCCCGGCGGGGGCTCACCCCGGTGCCGCCGCCGGGCTTCCGCACGCCGCCGCAACACGCGTCGGTGTCCGGCGGCGACGCGGGTACGCAACGCCTGCGAAACGGTGTGGTGGAATGCTCGTGTGCCCCGGGAGTACCGGGGTCTTCCAAGGTCCGGTGCCTTGCCGCGTGACCAGCGAGGATGGGTGGAGATGGACAAGCAGCAGGAATTTGTGCTCCGGACGCTGGAGGAGCGCGACATCCGGTTCGTCCGACTGTGGTTCACCGACGTGCTCGGCTATCTCAAGTCGGTCGCCGTCGCCCCCGCCGAGCTGGAGCAGGCGTTCGACGAGGGCATCGGCTTCGACGGCTCCGCCATCGAGGGCTTCGCGCGCGTCCATGAGTCGGACATGATCGCCAAGCCCGCGCCGGCCACCTTCCAGGTGCTGCCCTGGCGCGCCGAGGCACCCGGCACCGCGCGGATGTTCTGCGACATCCTCATGCCGGACGGCTCCCCGTCCTACGCCGACCCGCGCTACGTCCTCAAGCGGATCCTGTCCAAGACCTCCGACCTCGGGTTCACCTTCTACACCCACCCCGAGATCGAGTTCTTCCTCCTCAAGGACAAGCCCGTCGACGGCAGCCGGCCGACCCCCGCCGACTCCTCCGGGTACTTCGACCACACCCCGCAGAACATCGGCATGGACTTCCGCCGCCAGGCCATCTCCATGCTGGAGTCCATGGGCATCTCCGTGGAGTTCTCCCACCACGAAGGGGCCCCCGGCCAGCAGGAGATCGACCTCCGCTACGCCGACGCGCTGACCACGGCGGACAACATCATGACCTTCCGCCTCGTCATGAAGCAGGTCGCGCTGGAGCAGGGCGTCCAGGCGACGTTCATGCCCAAGCCCTTCTCGGAGTACCCCGGTTCGGGCATGCACACCCACCTCTCGCTGTTCGAGGGTGACCGCAACGCCTTCCACGAGACCGGCGCCGAGTACCAGCTCTCCAAGGTCGGCCGCTCCTTCATCGCCGGACTGCTGCGTCACGCCGGGGAGATCTCGGCCGTCACCAACCAGTGGGTCAACTCCTACAAGCGCATCTGGGGCGGCGCCAACCGCCCGGCCGGCGCCGGCGGCGAGGCGCCCTCCTACATCTGCTGGGGCCACAACAACCGCTCCGCGCTGATCCGGGTGCCGATGTACAAGCCCGGCAAGACCGGCTCCACCCGGGTCGAGGTCCGCTCGCTGGACTCCGGCGCCAACCCCTACCTCGCCTACGCGGTGCTGCTCGCCGCCGGCCTCAAGGGCATCGAGGAGGGGTACGAACTCCCCGCCGGCGCCGAGGACGACGTCTGGGCGCTGACCGACGCGGAGCGCCGCGCGCTCGGCATCGACCCGCTGCCGCAGAACCTCGGCGAGGCCATCGACCTCATGCAGCGCAGCGAACTGGTCGCGGAGACCCTGGGGGAGCACGTCTTCGACTTCTTCCTTCGCAACAAGAAGCAGGAGTGGGAGGAGTACCGCTCCGAGGTCACCGCCTTCGAGCTTCGCAAGTCCCTCCCGGTGCTGTAGGCACGGGACCGACGCCTGTCCTGCCGCCCTGGGTGCGGCGCAGCGGGGCTCCGCCACGAGCGCGGGGCCCCGCTGCGCGTTGGTGCCAGGAGGACGCGACGTCCCGGCCCACCGCCCGCTCGGGGTCTTCGGCGGCAACGGGGCCGGCTCAGGGCCGTGCGCCGGCCCCCGCGGTTCCCGGGTGCCGTCCGCGGTTCGGCTGCCCCGGGGCAGGTCCGGCCATCGATGCCCCGACCATCAGGTCTGGACCTTTGTTCGGTCAGGGGTCTAGGCTCCAGAGCGCTCCGGATGCCAACTCGTCTCGCCCCGCTGCTGGATGGGAATGCCTATGATCGACATAGTGATGGTCCTCCGGGCGGAGGACGCGGTGTTGGACTTCTCGACCGTCCTCACCGCCCCCGACCGTCCCGAGGTCCGTGTCGTGGTCGCCGGGGCCGGCGACGTCGTGGTGCTGTCGCCGGACGGCGACCCTCTCGACGCCCTGGCGGCGCTGGGGCAGCGGGTCCGTCCCGGTGGCGTGGTGGGGGCGTCACCGGGACCGGACGCGCTCACCGAACTGATCGACCGGACCGCCGGCGGCGCCCCCGCCCGCGTGTGGACCCATTCGCCCGGCGACAACCGGCGCAGTCGCGGCCGGCTCGGCCGGGACGCGGCGATCGCCGCCGCCGGCCGTCCGGTGCGGCACGCCGTCGGGTACTCGCCGTTCCTCCAGTACGTCAGCGACGAGGACCGTCCGCTCACCGCGGCCGACACCGCGCGCAAGACGGCGTTCGTCAACCGCTGGTGCGGCGGGCTGCTGGCCGAGGTCGACCCCGAGTACCTGGTCGACACCTCCCGCATCCCCGCCGTCGAGCGCTTCTTCGCCGGCGACGCAGAGGAGCGGGAACGGCTGTTCGCGCTGCTCGCCAGCCTCGGCGACGAGGCCGCCGCCGTCGCCGACCCGTGGGAGTTCGCCACCTCGCCCTACGAGCAGGAGCGGCTGGACGCCACCACCGCCTGGGCCGCCCGGTGGGTCCGCCCCGACGACGGGCCGCTGGTCGAGGTCGGCGCCTGCGAGGGCGCGCTGACCGGGCGGTTGGAGCAGAAGGGCTTCCGCGTCCTGCCCACTGAGCCCAACGGCACCTTCCGGACCCGCCTCGACGCGGCCCGCCCGGGGGCGGCCGCAGCGGGTACGGAGGACCTCGCGGCGCTCGCCGCCGGACGACATCGCCCCGCGGCCGCCTATCTGCTGGTCGAGATGTTGTACTACGGCCAGGACCTCGGGCTGCTCGACGCGCTGCCCACCGACACCCTGCTGGTCGCGCTGGAGCCCGGTTCGCTCACCGCACGGGTCGACCCCTGGCTTGCCGGGAACGGCGGTTGGCGGGAGGTCGAACGGGTCGACCTGGTGGGCCCGGCGGTGGAAGCCGTCTGTCTGGGCCGCGCCTACCTCAGCAAGCGCGGCAGCACCGGACTGGTGCTGCGCCGCCGCACCGCCGACTGAGCACCGCGCCCCGCCCCCCCCCCGCTGCGCGCCGCCGGTGCAGCTGGACAGCCGGCCGCACCGCTCGCCCCCACACTGCCGCGAACCGGACCCCCACCGCCACGCGCGTCGCCGTGGCTCGCCGGAGAGGCCCCACATGCCCGCCCCCGCCCCGTCCCGTCCCTTCGATGCCTGCGTCGGCCTCGGCTACCACTGCGAGGTCACCCACCAGCTCCGCCGCGTCACCGGTGACGAGCACGCCGCGTTCTTCGACTGGCTCGACCTCGAACTCGCCTCCGTCATCGAGGCGATCGACAGCGACTTCCGCGACGTGCTGCTCCCGGGCGCCGTCGAACCGTTCAGCGACGGCCTCTGCGCCCTGGACCGCGGTTCGGACATCCGGTTCTTCCACGACTTCGTGGCCCGGACCCCCGGCCGCCTCTCCGCAGCAGAGATCGCCGACCAACTCCCCGCCGTGCGGGCCAAGTACGAGCACCTGGCCGAGCGGTTCCGCACGCGGGCCGCCTCACGGGCGCGGGTGCTCTACGTCCACCACGACGCGTTCGACGAGAGCGGAGCGGCGGACCTGCGGCGGCTGCGCGCCACCATCGCCACCACCCACCCGGGCCACCGGTTCGCCGTGCTGTGGGTGCGTCGAACCCCGCCGGCCGACCGGACGGCGCTGCCGCCGGGCATCGTCTGGGACACCGCGCCGCTGGTCCCCGGACGGTGGCAGGGCGACGACGCCGCCTGGGACGGCCTGTTCCGCCGCCTCGATCCCGCGCGCCTCTGGCCCTGACCGCCGCAGCGCGTCCGCGGCGGAACCGTCCGTGCGCCGGCTTCCCGCCCGCTTCCTGCCACGACCCCACCCGTCCCCGCCCCCCCATATCCGCTTCCGCGCCACCCCCACCGTTCGAGGAGCGCCGTGACCCAGCCCACCGAAGCCGCCGCCGAACCCGCCGAAACCCCCGCGTCCGGCCCCGGCACCCTCCTCCTCTCCCCGCACTTCGACGACGCCGCACTCTCCGTGGCAGGGCTGCTGCCCCGGCTCCCCGGACCCGTCACCGTCCTGACCGTCCACGCGGGTCCGCCGCCGGCCGACGCCGCCGTCTCCTGGTGGGACGCGTCCTGCGGGTTCACCTCAGCCGCCGAGGCGCACGGTGTGCGGGACGCCGAGGACAGCCGCGCCTGCGACCTCCTCGGCGTGGCGCGCCGCACCCTCGGCCACCCCGACGGCCCTTACGGCGGAGACCCCGGCCTCCCCGAACTCGTGGCAGCGCTGGCCGCGTTGCCGGCCGGGACGACGGTGCTGCTGCCGCTGGGCACCAACCAGCCGGACCACCGGGCGGTCCGCGAGGTCGCCCTCCGCGCGCTGGCCGACCGCACCGACCTCACCTTGCTGGTCTACGCGGACCTGCCGTACACCGGGCACCTGCCGGGCTGGGGCGGCGAGCGGACCGACGAGGCGCTGGCGGCCAGCGAGACCTGGGGCGAGGCGTTCCGCGAACTCCGCGGCCGCTTCCGGACCGAGGTCGCGCACGCGGCGCGACTCGACCCCGCCGCGTGGGCGCGCAAGCGGGCCGCCGTCCTCTGCCACGGCTCGCAACTCGCCCCGCTCGCGCTGGACCACGGCGCGTTCCTCGCCGCCGACGGGCCGCTGACCGCCGAGCGGGTCTGGTCGCTCACGCCCGGACCCGGCGTCGGCTGACCCTGCCGCCGCTCGGCGCGCGTTGCGGCTCGACGCGCGCCCCCGGTGACCCCGCCCCGGTGCGTCCCCCGCACGCGTTCGGTGCGTCCCGGCACGTCACGGCCGTCGGCCGCGACCGGCCCCGTCGTGACGCGCCGCGTGCCCGGAGTCGCTACGCTCGACGGCGCACCACCGTCGGCACGGTGGGCGACTCCACCGGGGCCCGGCGCCGGGTCGGCGCGGACCGCGCCCGGACCGCCGCCGCGCGCCTACCGGTGGGACGGCGGATCGGTGAGCGGGAAGGACACGGCGTGGTCGGCGGACGGCGGGAGAGCCTCTTCGGACAACTGGCCCGGCGCGGGTTCAGCGACCCCGCCGCGGCGGAGGAACTCCTCCACTCCGGGGCGCTCGGCCCCGGCGGGCCGGACAACACGCTGCTCGACGGCCTCGGGGCGACCGCCGACCCCGACCTCGCACTCCACGCCCTGGTGCGGGTCACCGAGAACCAGCCCGAGCAGGCGGATCGCACCCTGCTGGTCAAGACCCTGACCTCCAGCAAGCCGCTGCGCGACCGGCTGCTCTCGGTCCTCGGCGCCTCCGAGGCACTGGGGGACCACCTCGCCGCCCACCCCGACGAATGGCGCGTCCTCGTCTCCTTCGACACCGCCGACCTCCATCCCGGGCTCGCCGACTTCGAGACCGCGCTCGCCGGCGCCGACGACCCGGACCGGCTCCGACTGGCCTACCGCCGAGCGCTGTTGATGATCGCCGCCCGGGACCTCAGCGGCACCAGCGGTTTCGTGGAGACCGCGGCGGAGCTCGCCGACCTCGCCACCGCCACCCTGCGCGCCGCGCTCCGCATCGCGCAGGCCGAGTCCCCGCAGGACGCCGAACGGTGCCGGCTGGCCGTCATCGCCATGGGCAAGTGCGGCGGCGGGGAGCTGAACTACGTCTCCGACGTCGACGTCATCTTCGTCGGCGAGGCCCCGGAGGGCGCCGACCAGGAGGCGGAAGGGCCCGCCGTACAGGCGGCGACCCGCCTCGCCGCCCGGCTGATGCGGATCTGCTCCGACACCACCGCCGAGGGCACCATCTGGCCTGTCGACGCCAACCTCCGGCCCGAGGGGCGCAACGGCCCGCTCGTCCGGTCCCTCGCCAGCCATGTCGCGTACTACCACCGCTGGGCCAAGACCTGGGAGTTCCAGGCGCTGCTCAAGGCCCGCCCGGTCGCGGGGGACCGCGCGCTGGGGGAGGAGTACCACGCCGCCCTCGCCCCCCTCGTCTGGGAGGCGGCCGCCCGGGACAACTTCGTCGTCGACGTGCAGCAGATGCGGCGGCGGGTCGAGGAGTCCATCCCCGCCGCCCACGCCGGGCGGGAGCTCAAGCTCGGCCCCGGCGGGCTGCGCGACGTCGAGTTCGCCGTCCAGCTGCTGCAACTGGTGCACGGCCGGGGCGACGCCGAACTGCGCAGCCCCACCACGCTCTCGGCGCTCTCCGCCCTCGCCGACCGCGGGTATGTCGGCCGGGTCGACGCCGCCCAACTCGACGCCTCCTACCAGTTCCTGCGCACGGTCGAGCACCGCATCCAACTCCACCGGCTGCGCCGCACCCACCTGATGCCCGACTCCGAGGAGGAACTCCGCAGCATCGGCCGGTCGCTGGGGTTCCTGAAGGACCCGGTCGCCGAGCTCAACCGCGCCTGGCGCCGTCACGCCGCGGTCGTCCGGCGCCTGCACGAGAAGCTGTTCTACCGGCCGCTGCTGGAATCGGTCGCCCAACTCGACGCGGGCGAGGCCCGACTGTCGCTCGGCGCCGCCGAGGAGCGGCTGGTCGCCCTCGGCTACGACGACCCGACCGCCGCGCTGCGCCACCTCAAGGCGCTCGCCTCCGGCGTCAGCCGCAAGGCGTCCATCCAACGGACGCTGCTGCCGGTCCTGCTGGACCGGTTCGCCGACTCCGCCGATCCCGACGCCGGACTCCTCGGGTTCCGCAAGGTCTCCGACGCGCTCGGCAACACCCCCTGGTACCTGCGGCTGCTGCGCGACGAGGGAGCCGCAGCGGAGAACCTGGCCCGTGTCGTGGCCTCCGGCCGGTTCGCCACCGACCTGCTGCTGCGGGCCCCCGAGGCGGTCTCCCTCCTCGGCGGCGAGGAGGGGCTGCGGCCGCGGAGCCGGGAGGCGCTGGAGCAGGAGATCCTGGCCGCGGTGGGCCGGCACCCCGTCGCCGAGGAGGCCGTGGCCGCCGTGCGCGGGGTCCGGCGCCGTGAGCTCTTCCGCACCGCGGCCGCCGACGTCATCGACGCCTACGCGGAGCCGGGGCTCCGCCCCGAGTCGGTCGACCGCGTCGGTGCGGCGGTGACCGACCTCAACGCCGCCGCCCTGGCCGGCGCGCTGCGGACCGCGGCCCGGACGCACAGCGGGGACGAGCTGCCGACCCGGTTCGCCATCATCGGGATGGGACGCTTCGGCGGCCAGGAACTCAACTACGGCTCCGACGCGGACGTCATGTTCGTCCACGAGCCGCGGGAGGGCGTCAGCGACGAGGAGGCGTCCCGCGCCGCCCACGCCGTCGCCAACGAGCTGCGGCGGCTGCTGCAGATCCCGGCGCCGGACCCGCCGCTCCTCATCGACGCCGACCTCCGCCCGGAGGGCAAGAGCGGACCGCTGGTACGCAGCCTCACCGGGTACGAGGCGTACTACCGGCGGTGGAGCCGGGTCTGGGAGAGCCAGGCGCTGCTGCGGGCGCAGCCGATGGCCGGGGACGAAGAGCTGGGGGAGCGGTTCCTCGCCCTGGTCGACCCCGTCCGGTACCCGGAGGGCGGACCGGGGGAGGACGCCGAGCGCGAGATCCGGCGGCTCAAGGCCCGGATGGAGGCGGAGCGGCTGCCGCGCGGCGCCGACCCCACGCTCCACGCCAAGCTCGGGCGGGGCGGCCTCTCCGACGTGGAGTGGACGGTGCAACTGCTCCAGCTCCGCCACGCCCATGACCGCCCCGAGCTGCGGACGCCGCGGACGCGCCCCGCGCTGGCCGCCGCCCGCGCGGCGGGACTGCTGGACGAGGAGGACTTCCGGACGCTCGACGAGGCGTGGCTGCTGGCGTCGCGGGTGCGCAACGCCGTCCTGCTGGTGCGGGGACGGCCCGGCGACACCTTCCCCAACGCCACCCGCGAGCTGTCGGGGGTGGCCCGCTACCT
Organism: Streptomyces bohaiensis; assembly: GCF_012033785.1. Taxonomy (GTDB): domain Bacteria; phylum Actinomycetota; class Actinomycetes; order Streptomycetales; family Streptomycetaceae; genus Streptomyces; species Streptomyces bohaiensis. The sequence goes on along the minus strand of NZ_JAAVJC010000099.1, from coordinate 2,636 downwards.
GGGCTACGACCCCGGCCACGCCGGCGAGATGCTGGAGGACTACCGGCGCACCACGCGACGGGCCCGCGCGGTGGTGGACCGGATCTTCTACGAGAGCTGACAGCAGCCGACCCGCCCACCGGCGCGGGGAGCGCCGCAGGGCGGTGCGGGTCGGTGCGGGTCGGTGCGGGGCGGTGCGGTACTGAGGCGCCGAGGCCGGGTCAGCCGCTGCGACGGGCTCCCGCCGGGAGCTGCGCCGGTCGCTGCTGCCGCGGCAGTTCGCCGTCGCCCGGCAGCCGCCGCTCGGCAGGGCCCTCACCGTCGGGGGCCCGGGCGGCGTCGCCGTCCCCGCCCACCGCCCGGCCGTCGCCGGCGGGGCCGTCGCCGCCGCTGCCCCCGCCGCCGGGCGGCCCGCCGTCACCGTCGGGGCCCGGCTCCTCGCCCTCCGCGTCCCCGGGCCCGCCGCGCGGCCCTGCGGGCGCGGGCACCGTGGAGCCGGCCCCCGCCGCGGCCGCGGCCTGCTCCACGGCGATGTGCCGCGGCAGCCGGTAGCAGAGCGAGCCGAACCAGAGTGCCGAGACCAGGAAGCCGAAGCCGAGGCAGACCAGGCCGCCGACGGCGTCGAGCCAGAAGTGGTTGGCGGTGGCGACGATCACGAACAGCGTCGCCACCGGGTACAGCGCGCCCAGCACCTTCAGCCAGCGGCGGCGGGCCAGCACGGCGATGGTGAGGCCGCACCACAGCGACCAGCCGATGTGCATCGACGGCATCGCGGCGTACTGGTTGGAGACGTTCTGCATCGACTCCGACGACAGCGAGCCCCAGGTCTGGTGGACCAGCCCGGTGTCGATGAAGTCCATGCCCTCCATCAGGCGGGGCGGCGCCAGCGGGTAGAAGTAGTACCCGACCAGGGCCACGGCCGTGGTGGCGAAGAGCACCAGCCGGGTCGCGCCGTAGCGTCCCGGGTGGCTGCGGAACAGCCAGACCAGCACACCGATGGTGACGACGAAGTGCAACGTGGCGTAGAAGTAGTTGACCCCCACGATCAGCCACGTGACGTCGTTGACCGCGTGGTTGACCGCGAGCTCGAAGTCCAGCCCCATCGCCTGCTGGAGGTCCCAGATCTGGTGGGCGTGCCGCTGCGCCGCCTCGACCTGCTCCGGTACCGCGTTGCGGATGTAGGAGTACACGGTGTAGCTGACCGCGATCAGGAGGAGCTCGAACCAGATGCGGGGGCGACGCGGTCGGCGGAGCCGGTCGAGCGGTCTGCGGCGGCTCGACGGGTCGGTGGTCTCCTGGTCCACGTGTGCTGAGTTCACCCGATGATCATCTTTCGGCCCGACGCTGATTGCCCCCATGAGCCGACAGTCTGCCAGAGGGGCGCCGGTCATCCGTCATACTGCGGGGCGGTCCGGAGTGGCTCGGGTCATCCTCGGGTCTGACCCGGCCCCGCAGCCGACCCCGGGGCGGCCGCGGTGGAGCCGCGCACGACCAGCTCCGGCATGAAGACGTACTCGCTCTGCGGGGCCGGGGTGCCGCCGACCTCCTCCAGCAGGGCCCGCACGGCGGCCTGCCCCATGGCGGTCACCGGCTGCCGGATGGTGGTCAGCGGCGGGTCGGTGAAGGCGATCAGCGGCGAGTCGTCGAAGCCGATGACCGAGACGTCGTGCGGGACGTCCAGCCCTCGCTGGCGCGCGGTGCGGACCGCGCCCAGCGCCATCATGTCGCTGGCGCAGACGATCGCCGTGCACCCCCGGGAGAGCAGGGCGCCTGCCGCTGCCTGGCCGCCCTCCAGGGTGTAGAGGGAGTGCTCGACGAGCGCGGCGGTCTCCTCGTCGGTGAGCCCCAGCTCCCGTCGGACCGCGCTGCGGAACCCGGCGGTCTTCCGCTGGACCGGCACGAACCGGGCCGGTCCGAGCGCCAGACCGATGCGGCGGTGGCCCAGCGAGACGAGGTGCGTCACTGCCAGCTGCATCGCGGCGGCGTCGTCGGGGGAGACGAACGGGGCGCGGACCGACTCCGCGTAGCCGTTGATCAGGACGAACGGCACGCCGTGGCCGCGCAGCCGCTCGTACCGGCCGGTGTCGGCGGTGGTGTCGGCGTGCAGGCCGGAGACGAAGATGATGCCGGCGACGCCCCGGTCGACCAGCATGCCGGTGAGCTCGTCCTCGGTGGAGCCGCCCGGCGTCTGGGTGGCGAGCACCGGGGTGTACCCCTGCCGCGTCAGCGCCTGCCCGATGACCTGCGCGAAGGCGGGGAAGATCGGATTGTCCAGCTCCGGGGTGATCAGCCCGACCAGGCCGGCGCTGCGACGCCGCAGCCTCGCCGGCCGTTCGTAGCCGAGGATGTCGAGTGCGGTCAGCACGGCTTCGCGGGTGGCCGCGGCGACACCTGGTTTGCCGTTCAGTACCCGGCTGACCGTCGCTTCGCTGACCCCCGCCTGGGCTGCGATGTCTGCTAGCCGCGCGGTCACGCCACGGACTGTACCGGGCGGTCGGCGCGCCCGGTACCGGGCGCCGGTCCGCTGTCCGGGATGTCCCGGCCGGGCCGCCGCTTGCTCCCGCCGTCGCGTTGTTGCGGCGGCCGGGGACGGGGCGCGCCCGGGGCGGTCGGCGACACCTCGGCGCCGGCGCGGGGACGGTGGCGCGGTCGAGGAG
>NZ_JAAVJC010000098.1 GCF_012033785.1 Streptomyces bohaiensis | reverse complement strand
GCCACCGCGGCGTCGGCGTGGTCGCTGTCGGCGACCACCGTGATCGGCTGCGTGGACTCCCCGGGTCAGTGCGGGCGACGGCCGCGGCGGTTCCGCGCCCGACCCGGCCGGGTACGCGCCCGGACGCTGCGTCGCGGGGCTCTCGAAAGCCAGCCGGAGCACTCGGCACTCCGCCGCCCAGCGGGTCGGCAACTCCTCGGCGTCCGGGGCGTTGAGCCGCTTCCCGCGCAGCTCCGCCACGGCGGCGGCCCACCGGGGGCCGTCCGCCGCGGGCTCGCTCACCCGGGCGGGCCAGGCGACCAGACGGCCGCCGCTGTCCTTGCTGCGCGCGGTCACCGTCGCGGTGCCGCCGTCCCGGAGGTCCAGTCCGTCCAGGGGCTGCTCGCCGGGGCCGCCGACCAGCCACACGGCGCCGTCGTGCCAGACGTGCCACAGCGCGCGTGCCGGGGCGGGGCCCGGGCCCCGCACCCACAGCAGCGAGGACTTCTTCGCGGTCTCCTCCACGAGGGCCGCGTCCAGCAGCGAGGTCGTCATCGCACCACCGTAGAGCGCGCCGCGGCCCCGGGACACCTGCCCCGGGGCCGCGGTGTCCGGCGCTGTCAGGCGGCCAGCCCCAGCGCGGCCATCCGCTTGGTGTGCGCCTCGGTGATGCGCGCGAACATCTGGCCGATCTCCGCCAGGTCGAAGCCGTCGGCGACGCCGCCGACCAGCATGGTCGACAGCGCGTCCCGGTCCGCGACCACCCGCTGCGCCTGCGAGAGCGCCTCGCCCATCAGCCGCCGGGCCCACAGGGCGAGCGGCCCGCCCAGCCGGGGGTCCGCCTCGATGGCGGCGCGGACCTTGTCGACGGCGAAGTCCGCGTACCCGGTGTCGTCCAGCACGTTGACGACCAGGTCGCGGGTCTCGACATCGAGGCGGTGCGCGATCTCACGGTAGAAGTCGGCGGCGATCGAATCACCGACGTACGCCTTGACCAGGCCCTCCAGCCAGTCGGAGGGCGCCGTCAGCCGGTGGAACTCGTCCAGCGGCCCGGCGAACGGCTCCATTGCGGCGGCCGCGTCCACCCCGATCGCCGTGAGCCGCGCGGCGAGCCGCTCGTAGTGGTGGAACTCGGCGGATGCCATCCGTGCCAGTGCCGCCTTGGCCTCCAGGCCGGGGGCGAGCCGCGCGTCCTGCGCGAGTCGCTCGAAGGCGGCGAGCTCGCCGTAGGCCAGGGCGCCCAGCAGGTCCACGATCGCGGCGCGGTAGCGGGGGTCGGCCGAGGCCTCCTCCCAGGTGCGCGAGGCGCCGGCCTCGGAACCCTCGTGCTCGGTGCCGGTCTCGGAAGCTGACGTATCGGGCGTGTCCATGAGCCGCAGAATAGCCCGGGACCTTCTGCCCTCACGATCGCCCCTGACACATGTGCGCGGTTCCGGGGTAGAGTGATATGGACCCGCCAGCAGGCGGGTCCCGTTCATGTGGAGATTCCTGGCTGGACCAGGACCCGCGGATGCCCGGTCGGTGGCCCGATCGGCTCCGACTGACAGCCCGCAGGCGGACACCACAGTCCGCCAAGCGGGACCCGCTCGCGCGGTGCATGCGCTTGAGTGAGATGCCGGGTCCCGCGCCGTGGCGGCCCCCTCGGGCCCGCGCCGGCGCGGTGGACACGACCCGCCTCGCCATCGTGCTTCGCGTCACACAGAAGAGGCAAGCACACTGTCCACGACAACTTTCCGCAGTCTCGGGATCCTGGCCGAGACCGCCGAGGCCCTCGAGGCCGTCGGCATCGTCACCCCGTTCCCCATCCAGGAGCTGACCCTTCCGGTCGCTCTCGCCGGCTCCGACGTCATCGGCCAGGCGAAGACCGGCACGGGCAAGACCCTCGGCTTCGGCATCCCCGTGCTGGAGTCCGTCACCGTCGCCGCGGACGTGGAGGCCGGCCGGGCCAAGCCCGAGGACCTCTCCGACGCCCCGCAGGCCCTGGTCGTCGTCCCCACCCGCGAACTGTGCCAGCAGGTCACCAACGACCTGCAGACCGCCGGCAAGGCGCGCAACGTGCAGGTCCTCGCGATCTACGGCGGGCGGTCCTACGAGCCCCAGGTCGAAGCGCTGCGCAAGGGCGTCGACGTCGTCGTCGGCACCCCGGGCCGGCTGCTCGACCTCGCCGGCCAGCGCAAGCTGCGGTTGAACGAGGTCCGCGCGCTCGTCCTCGACGAGGCCGACGAGATGCTCGACCTCGGCTTCCTCCCGGACGTCGAGCGCATCATCCAGATGCTGCCGACCCGCCGGCAGACCATGCTCTTCTCGGCGACCATGCCCGGTCAGGTCATCTCGCTGGCCCGCCGCTATATGAGCCAGCCGACCCACATCCGGGCCGCGGTGCCGGACGACGAGGGCCTGACCGTCGCCAACACCACCCAGCACGTCTACCGCGCGCACTCGCTCGACAAGGTCGAGATGATGGCCCGGCTGCTCCAGGCCGACGGCCGCGGGCTGGCGATGGTGTTCTGCCGCACCAAGCGGACCGCCGCCGACCTCGCCGACCAGCTCGACCGGCGCGGTTTCGCCGTCGGCTCGGTCCACGGCGACCTGGGCCAGGGCGCCCGGGAGCAGGCGCTGCGCGCGTTCCGCAACGGCAAGGTCGACGTGCTGGTCTGCACCGACGTCGCCGCCCGCGGCATCGACGTCGAGGGCGTCACCCACGTGGTGAACTACCAGACGCCCGACGACGAGAAGACCTATCTGCACCGCATCGGCCGCACCGGCCGCGCCGGGGCGAAGGGCAACGCCGTCACGCTGGTCGACTGGGACGACATCCCCCGCTGGCAGCTGATCAACAAGGCGCTGGGGCTGGACTTCAACGACCCGGCCGAGACCTACTCCACCTCGCCGCACTTCTACGCCGAGCTCGGCATCCCCGAGGGCACCAAGGGCGTCCTCCCGCGGGCCGAGCGCACGCGCGCCGGGTTGGGCGCGGAGGAGGTCGAGGACCTCGGCGGCCCCGACGCCAAGCGCGGTGGCAAGCGACGGAGCGAGGAGCAGGAACGTCCCGCCCGCGCCACCGCCTCGCGGCAGCGCCGCCGCACCCGCAGCGGCGCGCCCCTCGACGCGGAGGCCGGCAGCGGTGACTCCGCCGCTGAGGACGACGCCGCTGCCCCGGTCGGCGAGGAGGCGGCCGGCGCGCGGCGTCCGCGCCGTCGGCGCCGCAGCCGCTCCGGCGGTGGCGGCGGGGCCGCGGCGACCGCCGAGGCCTGAGCCTCCCGCCGTCCCGACACCACGGGCGCCGTCCTCCCCGGACCACGGGGCGGGCGGCGCCCGCTCGTTACAGTGGAGCCGTGAGCAGACCGCCGTTTCTCGACAGGCCGCCGCAGGTGACCGACCGGTCGCTGACCACCCGCCGCGGGGCGTTCGCCGTCCTCGACGCCGAGCCGACCGGCACGTGCCGGGGCACCGTCCTGCTGGTCCCCGGGTTCACGGGCAGCAAGGAGGACTTCATCGCGCTGCTGGCCCCGCTGGCGGAGGCCGGCTACCGCGCCGTCGCGGTGGACGGCCGCGGCCAGTACGAGAGCCACCCGCCGCGCGACCGGCAGGGGTACCGGATCGGCGCCCTCGCGCAGGACGTCCTCGCCCAGAGTGCCGCGCTGCTCGCCGCCTCGCCGGCCGTCGCGAGCGGTGCGCCGCCCGGGCTGCATCTGGTGGGCCACTCGCTCGGGGGCCTCATCTCGCGGGGGGCGGTCCTGAGGGACGCCGCTCCCTTCCGCTCGCTGACGCTGCTCTCCTCCGGCCCCGCCCGCGTCGCCCGGCTGCCCCGCTGGCGCACCCGCGCGTTCGGTGCGGCGCTGCCGCTGCTGGGCCCGGAGCGCGTCTGGCGGGCGCTCCACCGCCGCGAGGGGACCGATCCGGTGAGCGTCTTCATGCGGCGGCGCTGGCTCACCAACCACGGCGGCCAGCTGCGGGCGCTCGGCAGGCAGCTGCGGTACGAACCCGACCGGGTCGACCGACTGGCCGCGACCGGTGTCCCGGTGCACGTCGTCTCCGGGGAGCAGGACCACGCCTGGCCGCTGCCGCTGATGGACGAGATGGCCGTGCGCCTGGGCGCCCGCCGCACCGTCGTCGAGGGCGCGGCCCACTCGCCCAACGCGGAACGGCCGGTCCCGACGGCGGCCGCGTTCCTGGCGTTCTGGCGCGAGGTGGAGGCATCGCCGGTCGCCACCCCGGCCACCGTCCGGGCCCGGGCCGCGGAAGCCCCTGACGCCGGAGCCCCTGACGCCGGAGCCCCGGCGACGGATGCCGTGGAGTGAGCCGCCGCCCGGCGGGCCCGCTGCCGGGTCAGGCCGGGTGCTCGGCGCCCTGCGGGAGGTCGGCCGCGGTCGTCGCCGGGCGGGCGCCGGTCGCACGGGCGACGAGCGCCTCGTACACCGCCGGGTCCGTGGTGCAGTCGCCGAGCGCCGCGGTCTTGCGGGCGCCGTGGTAGTCGCTGGAACCGGTCGGCAGCAGGTCGAGCTCCTTCGCGAGCGACCGCAGCCGGTCGCGGGTGGCGGGGTCGTGGTCGAGGTGGTCCACCTCGACTCCGTCCAGCCCCGCCTCGGCGAGCGCGGCCAGGTCCGCCTCGGTCACGATCGGCCCCCGGGACGCCGCGAACGGGTGGGCGAAGACGGCCACGCCGCCCGCGGCATGGATGCGGCGGACCGCTTCCACGGCGTCGAGCTCGTGCTTGCCGGTGTGCGCACGGCCGCCGTCACCGATCCACTCCGGGGTGAAGGCGTCCGAGACCGTCGCGACCACCCCGGCCTCCACCATGGCGGTGGCGATGTGCGGCCGGCCGATGCTGCCGTCCGGGCCGGCGAGCTCCCGGACCCGCTCGAAGTCGATCTCCACCCCGCCCTCGCGCAGCAGCTCCACCATCCGCCGGGCGCGCGGCACCCGGTCGTCCCGCAGCAGCTCGCGCTCCCGGGCGAGCACCGGTTCGGCGGGGTCGAAGAGGTAGCCGAGCATGTGCAGGCTCACGCCGCCGAGCCGGCAGGAGAACTCGGTGCCGGTGACGAGCGTCAGCCCGGGCGGCAGCGCGGCGAGTGCCTCGGCGTGCCCCGCCACGGTGTCGTGATCGGTGAGGGCCACCACGTCCAGTCCCGCCGCTGCCGCGGCGCGCACGAGCTCGGCGGGGGAGTCGGTGCCGTCGGAGGCGGTGGAATGGGCATGCAGGTCGATGCGCACGTCGGCACTCTCCGTTGCGGTCGTCGGGGGCGGGTCGACCCGCCCCCGGGCGGCCGAGCGCCCGCAGGCGACGGGGCGGCCCGCCGGAAGCCGAGGCCAGAATAGCCGGGAGGCCCCCGTCGCGGCCCGCGGTGCCGGACGGGCACCGACCGGCGTTCCCGGCCGCGTCGCGCCCGGGGCGGCCGTCTCGGCGCCGGGGCCCCGGTCCTCCGTGGCGGTGCCTGCGGCGCGGTCGCCGGGCGCGCGTCAGCTGTTCGGCGAGAGCAGCTTGGGGGAGAGGGCGCCGCAGGGGATGAGGTCTATCTCGGCGCCCGCCTCGCGGAGGTCGGTGAGGACCAGCTCGTCGTAGAGCAGCGGGCCGGACTCCGCCGGCCAGCTGATCGCCCACAGCCACAGGCCGCGCGCCTCACCGGCGAAGACCGCCCGGTCCGGCGGGACGTCCCTGACGTTCCACAGCGGCGTCGGGCGCCCCGCCGCGGTCGTCCGCGCCTGCGGGGCCTCGGAGACGTCCATGTGCCCGGTGGGGTCGGGCGCGTCGATGCCGGCGTAGGCCGCGCCGAGGCCCACGCCCAACTCCTCGGCCACCAGGATGATCTCCCCGACGCCGCCGAGCGGGGCGGGGCCGGAGCAGGCAAGAGCGGTGGCACGTCCGCCGCTGCGGTCGTCGCCCGCGCAGGCGACGCCGGTGAACAGCCATCCCACCGGCAGCGGCCACGGCATCCACACGGGGACCTCGGTCCGGCCGAGGACCACCGCCAGCGCGTCGATGCTGGGCGGGATGACAGGTTGGAGCGGATGGACCGCGCCGTGTCCGTCGCACTGCCACGTGTCGGCGAAGAGGCCGGGCGCTCGCACCCGGCCACCGCACTTCGGGCAACTGGGTTCGCCCCTCATGGACGACAACGGTCCCCGGGGAACGTGCGCCCGTCAAGCATGCTCGTTCGGGCAGCACCGGTGGATTCCGGCCGGGGGTGGTCCGGTGGCGTCGCACAGGCGGCGGCAGGTTCCGCAGGTCACAGCCGGGCGGTGGCGGCGCGGCGAGGCAGCGGGCGCGGCGGGTGCGCCGCGCGTGCACCTGGCGAACGCATGACTCAAACGCGGCTCGTGTCACTCGTTCGGGTGGTTGATGTCGTACCGGGGTGGTGTGCGGGGCGCGTTCCCCGCGCCCCGCGGGCGCCGGTGCGCGGTCGGTCGACGGCCGGCTGTGCACCCCGGCGGGCGCTGCCCGTAGGGTCGGTGGCGTGGAGACGCGAGCACGGGTCGAGAACGCCCTGACCGACGCCCTCGGCGAGCCCGACGCCCGAGCGTCGGTGACCTTCCTGGGCACCGACCGCATCGAGGTCCTCCGGTTCGCCGGGGCCGCGCCCCGGCCGCACGTCCGCTACGCCACCCTCGGCATGTCGGACGCGCCGATGGCCGACCCCACCGCCGTTCTCGCGGACCCGCACCGCGGCCCCCGCGCCGAACTCCTGCTGGCCGTACGGCCTGTCGCCGGAGCCCTCGTCGACGAGGTGCTGCGGGCGCTGGCGGTGTTCGCCGCCACGCCCCAGGTGGAGGGCGTCGTCGTGGCGCCCGGCGCCTCGCTGGACCTCGGCGGACCGCTGTGGCCCGGCGCGCCGTTCACCTCGGTCCTCGTCTCGGACCCCGACGCCGTGCCCGACCTCGCGCTGCCCGCCCCCGCCGATCCGGTGCGCTTCCTGCCGCTGGTGCCCATGACGCCCCACGAGGCCGCCTGGAAACGGGCCAAGGGCGCCGACGCGCTGCGGGAGCGCTGGAGGGGCGAGGGCATCGACCTCCTCGACCCCCGCCGCTCCTCCGCCGTCTGACGAGGCGGCGCCCGCGCCCCGTCGTACCCGGGGCACGGCGCCGCCGGGCCCCGGGGAGTTCACCCGCTCGCCACGTCCGGTACGTGCGGCTGCCACCGCCGGGGCGCTCCGCGCTGGGTGGATGGCTCGTGCACCCGTCCGGACGGGCCGGTGCACCGGCCACGCCACGGAGCAGGAGCAGAGATGAGCGCCAACCACCGGACGGGTGCGACGGCCCCCGCGGACGTTCCCGAGCGCGGGGTGGCGCACCGCCGCCACGCGGCGGTCGGCGGAGTGCTGGCCCTGCTCATGGCGGCGAGCGGCGCCCTCGCCGGCCCCGCTGCCGCCCGCGGCGCGGACCACGCGGACCACGCTGACCGGGTGACCGTCGCCGCCGCTCCCGCCGGGGCCACTGCCGGGGAGCTGCTGGAGGTCCGCCTGCGGGAGCTGCGCCCCACCCAGCCCGCCATCGGCCACGACCAGATCCACTACAAGCTCGGCCGGTACGCCGGAGCCAAGGACGAGGCGCGCGGCAACCCCAACAAGCGGTTCGACGACTGGTGCGAGGCCAACGGGCAGGCGGAGGCGGCGAGCGCGGGCCCGGGCGCCACCCTCGCCGACCCGGCGACCTTCCGCTGCACCCTCGCGCTCGGCGAGGAGACCGCGGACAGCGTCGCCGCGATGAAGACGGTGGTGATCGGGCCCGGCGGCTCCCTGCACCTCACCGACGGGCACCACACCCTGACCTCCTTCCTGGAGACGCCGGACGGCGGCCCGGACACCGCGGTCAGGCTCCGGGTCAGCGACAACCTCTCCCACCTGTCGACCGACGCGTTCTGGCGGGAGATGCGCGCCCGCGACCTGGTCTGGCTCCAGGCGCCCGACGGCTCGACCCTCTCCCCGGCCGACCTGCCGCGCGGCCTCGGCCTCGCCCGACTCGCCGACGACCCGTACCGCAGCCTCGTCTACTTCACCCGCGGCATCGGCTACACGCCGCCGTCGGACGCGCCGGAGTACCTGGAGTTCCTCTGGGGCCGGTGGCTGCGGGACCGGATCGACCTCGACCCCTCGGAGCTGCGCGACCCCGCCGCCTACCTGGAGGTGATCGAGGAGGCGTCCCGGGCGATGGCGGCGGCCCCGGGCGACACCGAGATCGCCCCGGGCCGCACCGCCGACCGCCTCGGCCGGCTCGCGGAATGGAACGACGGCAAGCGCGCGACCGGCGGCGAATGGGCCAAGCTGTCGGTACCGATCGACGACGCGCGGCCCGGCAAGCTCGCCTACGCGGTCGACTCGCGCGCCCGGGTGCCTGCCGCTCCCGCCTGCACCCGCACCGTGACCGGCCGCCACAACGGCCCGCTGCACGCCGCCACGGGCGTGCTCTGCCTCGACGCCGCCACCGTGCGCGGTCCGGTGGTGGTCGGGGCGGGCGCCTCGCTGCTCGTCCGCGGCGCGGAGATCTCCGGCCCCGTCTCCGCCGTGGCCGCCCGGACCGTCGAGATCTGCGGCGCGACGCTGAACGGGCCGCTCAGCGTGGTCGGCACCCGTGACCGGCTCACGCTGGCGGCCCACGGCTGCACCCCCAACGACCTGCGCGGCCCGGTGGCCGCCGTGGGCAACGCCGGGGGCTGAGGCGGACGCCCGCGTGAGGCGACCGCCCGGCTCCCGTCGGGCGGTCGCCTCACGCGTGCCGGCGCTCCGACCCGTGCCGGCCCGAGGTGTTGGAGGAGCGCGCGGGGCGCGTGGATCACGGGACGGCAGCGTGTCCCGCCGCACGCGCCCGTTCGTTCCGGCCACTGACCGGCGGCGCCGGGCTCCCGGGCGCCCGCCCCGAGGACGGCGCTCGTACGGCAGCTGGGCGGGCGGAGCGCAGCGGGCCGGGCCGCACCCACCGGCGCGCTCGATCGCGCCGGCGACGGGTGGTGACCGCGCCGACGGGCCGGTGGCGGCGCGGCCGAAACCTGTCGACATCTCTGCCCAAAGCTCGTCGGCCGGTCGAACCGGGCTGTCCGAGGCCGCTGTTACTGCTGTTCTCCACCGGGTCGCACGGAGCGCCCCGGCAGCAGCAGAGAGGCAGTCGATGACTCCCCCGGGTTACCACCGTGTCCGCTCCCACGCCCGCACCCGAGCCGGCTCCGGCTCCCACCGGGTCCGCTCCCACCTGCGGCGGGATCGCGGCCGCTCCGCGCCCCGTCCGGACCGTGACACACCGGCCGGCACTGCGTCGTCCTCGCGCGAGGGGGCGGCGGGCGGGCTGATGGTCGTCCTCCTGCTGCTCGCCCTGGCCCAGGGCGGGTGTCAGACCACGGGCGGCGCCGCCGCGGACGGGGTGGAACGTCCCGCGGTCACGGCGACGGACACCCCGTGAGGCGCCCCCGGCCCGTCTCGGTCGTTCGCCGCCCGCCACGGCATCGCTCCGGCCGGCCGTGAGGAACCGGCGGGACGGGCGGTCGGGGCTCCACTCGGGACGGTGGCGGACCGTGGAGCCGGGCGGCGCCGGCTTCGGCGGCGCCGAGCCGCCCCGGCGGTGTCAGAGCGTGTGTGCGACCCCACGCCGGGCCCGCGGCGCCGGCCACGGCCATCTGCTGCGTTGTCGAAAGACGCCCGCATACCACCCGGTACGAGGGCGCCCCTCCGCCGTGCAGCTGACCGCATCCGACGCCGCGAGCCGATCCGACGCGGGGTCACTGAGACGCTCTCAGGTGGCCGCGGGGGCGGGAGGCACCGGGCGGGGTGGGCGTTCGGCGCGGATGACCAGGGCGAGCCCCCACAGGATCACCCCCAGCGCCGGATACGCCGGCCACGGCGGGGTCTGTCCCAGCCAGACGGCGGCGATCAGCGCCGCGCCCGGCGCCTCCAGCAGGATCGCGGTCGAGGTGACCGACGGTCCGAGACCGCGCACCACCCGGTTGAGCAGCGAGTGGCCGAGCAGCTGCGCGGTCGCCGTCAGCAGCAGCAGCTTGATCCAGGTCTCGGTCGAGTAGCCGGCGAGATCGGTACCGGTGGCCAGGCAGAGCACCAGCAGCAGCCCGGCGGTCACCGAGTAGCAGACGAAGGTGTACGAGGTGGTGCTGGTGGTACGGCGCACCTCGTTGCCGATCAGCATGTACACGGCGGCGGCCAGCCCGCCGGCGAGGGCGAGGGCGTCGCCCGCGAGGGCCCGGGCGGAGACGCTCAGATCCACGCCGGTCAGCAGGACGACCCCCGCGAAGGCGACACCCGTCCCGATCCAGGTGCGGCGATCCGGCCGGTGGCCCCGCAGCCACAGCAGCACGGTGATCCAGATGGGCGTCGTCGTCACCAGCGCGACCGACGAGGCCACCGAGGTCATGCTCAGACTCGGCAGCCACAGCGCGAAGTGTGCGGCGAGCGTGGCACCGGCGGCGGCCGAGAGCAGCAGCCGTCGCCTGCCGAGGGCGGCGAGTTCACGGCGCAGCGTCCCCCGGAGCAGCACCACCGGAGTGAGCGATGCCGTGGCCATCGCGTTGCGCCAGAACGCGATGGCGAGGGCGGGGGCCGCGGTTGCCGCGACCAGCGGCCCCGACAGCGAGATGCCCGCCACCGCGACCGCCAGCAGCAGCAGGTCGAACCGGGCCTGCGGCGAGTCGAGCAGCAGTCCGCCGGACGGCCCGCCGTCGGTGGTGGTGCGGCCGGTGCCGGGCGCTTCCGGGGGTGCCGCCGTCGCCGTCCGCTGGGACGGCCTGTTGCGAGGTCCGGTGCCGGCCAACGCTCCTCCTGTGCTGGGGGCCGGACACCCGGCCGCCCACAGGGTAAGCCTCGTGATGCGGGGACGCTGCTGACGCCCGAGGGATGAGAACCGGCCGTTTGCCGACGGCGTGCCGTCACGGCACCGGAATCAGCCGCGCGCGGCCGGAATCGGCCCGGGCGCACCGGGCCGGCCGTCGTGGGGCCTGTCGTCGTGGGGCCGGCCCTCGCAGGGTCGGGCGGCGGGGCGCGGTCCGCGGGCGGCACGCGGACGGCGGGTCATGCGGGGGTGAGCGGGCGCCCGGCCGGGAGCGGGGCCGAGCCCGGAGGAGTCGGGGCGGGGTGGCTCAGGCCGAGACGGGCCCGCGCGCCGGAGCGTGGCTCACCCGGACCACCAGCGACAGCAGTGCGGCGCCGAAGACGAGACCGGCCACCAGGACCACGGGCAGGCTCCCGGGTCCCAGGACGGCCCGGGCGATCAGACCTCCCAGCATGGCGCCGCCGGCACCCGCCGCCAGCGCGAGCCGGGTGTCGAAGAAGCGGGCCGGACGGCGGCCGACGGCGACGGCGGCTATGACGAGCCCGAGCAGAGCGCAGGCGGTCGACTCCCAGAGCATGGTCCCTCCCGGGCAGTGAGTCCGACGTGGGCAACGGCGTTCTACCCACGGGTCGGAGCACACGAAACGGCGGCCGGTGATCTTTCACCGGCCGCCGTCGCGCTGGGAAGTCGACGTCCTGTCAGAGCGCCCCGAAGCCGACCCGGCGGGTCGCCGGCTCGCCGATCTCCACGTACGCGAGCCGCTCCGCGGGGACGATGACCTCGCGGCCGCGCTCGTCGGTCAGGCTGAGCACCTTGTCCTTGCCGGTGAGCGCCGCGGTCACCGCGTTCTTCACGTCCTCGGCAGACTGCCCGCTCTCCAGAACGATCTCGCGCGGCGTGTGCTGAACGCCGATCTTGATCTCCACGGCTTGTCCCTCCGCATGGTTCGTGACGTGCGCGGGGTCCGCGCCGCCGTCGTTCCGCCAGGGTATCGGGGGAGACGGGCTCCCACGGGACGGGACGGCCACGCCCGTAGCGAACAGTTCACGCCCGGCAGCGACCCCGTGGCGCGCACCGGCGGACCGCTCGCGCAGGGGTTCGACGGGGCGGCGCCCCGTGGGGCGCCGCCACCGGCGGGGTGCATTCCCCGCGCGGCAACGCGCCCGCGGTCAGTCCTGCGGCTGCATGGGGAAACCCGCGATGCCGCGCCACGCCAGCGCGCCGGTCAGCTGCTTGGCGGTCTCGCGCGGGATCTGCTGCCCGGAGCTGAGCCAGTGCCGCGCGGTGATCTGGGCCATGCCGCACAGGCTCACGGCCAGCAGCATCGACTGGTCGTGCGGCAGGTCGGTGTCCTCCGCGATGACGGCGCACACCAGCTCGGCGCAGTCGCGGGAGACGGAGTCCACCCGTTCGCGGACCGCCGGCTCGTTGGTGAGGTCGGACTCGAAGACCAGGCGGAAGGCGCCGCCGTCCCGCTCGACGTAGTCGAAGTAGGCGTCCATCGTCGCGGCGACCCGGAGCTTGTTGTCCGTGGTCGAGGCGAGCGCCTCGCGCACGTGCTGGACCAGCGCCTCGCAGTGCTGGTCCAGCAGGGCGAGGTAGAGCTCCAGCTTGCCGGGGAAGTGCTGGTAGAGGACGGGCTTGCTCACCCCGGCCCGTTCGGCGATGTCGTCCATGGCCGCCGCGTGGTAGCCCTCCGCGACGAAGACCTCCTGGGCGGCTCCGAGGAGCTGGGCGCGCCGGGCCCTGCGGGGCAGGCGCGTGCCGCGGGGGCGCGCACCGGTCTGCTCGATGGCTGTCACGCCGCCTCCCGTGTGTAGGGGACCCGCGTGGGGTCGGTGGTTCGGTGCGCCGGGCACCCGGGACGCCGGTGTCCCGCCCGCCCGACGCCGTCATCCTACGGGCGGGTAACGGCGGCTCGTCCGTCGCGTGTCAAGGACCGTCGGCGGCGGGCCGCCGTTCCGTGGCCCGCCGTGGCCGCCCCGTCGGCGGTCGAGCGGCCCGGTCGGGCCGCCTCCCGCCTGGGGTGACGCCCGGTCGCGGACCGACCGGCACCCGCCTCGACCCCTCAGCGGTACTCGTCCTCCTCCCGCTCGACGGTTCTGGCCTGATCCGCCGCGTCCGCCGGATCAGCGGCGTCCGGGTCGGCCGCGGCGGGCGCCGCCTCGTCGCGGGGTCGGAGTTCGGTCCGCTGCTCGGCGGCATCCGCCTCCGGGGTCTCCACGGAGCGCTCCCGGTCGGTCGCGAGGAGTTCTTCCAGGGTGTCGGGGTCGCTGGGGTCGATGGCCACTACGTGCACCTCCGGTCGCTGCCTGTCGTCACGTTCGGTTACTTCCAGCGTAGGTGATCTCCCGCGGTCCGTCGCGGGCGTCGCGTCGCCCGGCCGGCGCGGACCGGGGACCGAAAGCGGTCGACACCGTGCGGGGCCGCCCCGTCCGGGTGCGCCCCGAGGGTGAAGCGGCGGGGTGCACGGGGTTCACGCGATCGGTGGGCGGTCGCGTGGAGTGACCGGGGCGGCACGGAGCACCGGGGTGGGCTCGTCGGGCGGGGGGCGGCGCCGCGCGACGTGACCAACGTCCCGTGCGGCCGGGCGGGACGGAAGTGTGTACCCGTTCCGGCCCGAGATCACGCCCCCGAACACCCTTCGAGGGGTCAAGCGATGCGGAAGCGATATGACCGCGATACGCCGGATGCCCCACGGGTGTGATGCCGGACACAGTCACGGTTGCGTGACGTGCTCGTAGGATGGCGCCATGCCATCGACCGAGGAGCGACAGGCCACGGCGGCTCTCGCCGCTGCCGAGGCGTGGCCCGGCGTCCGGGCGGGCGAGACCATGCGGTCCGTGAACCTGCCCGGAATGACTCTTGCCGTGCGCCGCCGCGCCGCCACCCGAGACGATCTGGAACCCGCCCTCTTCGTGCACGGCCTGGGCGGCTCGTCCCGCAACTGGTCCGCACTGATGGAGCGTCTCGCCGGGGACGTCGAGTGCGAGGCGGTGGACCTGCCGGGATTCGGCGCGTCCCCGCCCCCCGACCACCGCCGGTACACCCCGGCCGCACACGCCCGCGCCGTGGTGCGCTGCCTGGAGGAGAGCCGCCGCGCGCCGGTCCACCTCGTCGGCAACTCGCTCGGCGCGGCCGCCGCGACACGCGTCGCCGCGCTCCGACCCGACCTGGTGCGGACGCTGACGCTGATCTCACCGGCGCTGCCCGAACTCCGGCCGCAGCGCACCGTGTTGCCGACCGCCATGCTGGCGGCGCCGGGAATGGCGTCGCTGCTGCGCCGACTCGGCAGCGACCAGCCCCCGCAGCAGCGCTCCCGCAGCGTGCTGCGCCTCATCTACGGCGACCCCTCGCGCATCACGCCCGAGGAGTTCTCGGGCGCCGCCGCGGAGCTGGAGCGCCGTCAGGCGCTGCCCTGGTTCTACGAGTCGCTGGCGCTGTCCGCCCGAGGGCTCGTCAACTCCTACACCCTCAGCGGTCAGCACGCGCCGTGGCGGCTGGCCGAACGTGTGCTCGCACCCACCCTGCTGGTGTACGGCGGGCGCGACCGTCTCGTACGCTTCCGGATGGTCGACAGGGCCGCCGCCGCCTTCCGTGACTCACGGGTGCTGGCGCTGCCCGAGGCCGGCCATGTCGCCATGATGGAGTTCCCCGATCTGGTCGCGGACGCGTTCCGCGAGTTCCGCGCCGCCGCGCCCGGATCGAAGGCCACCGAGAACGCCGGGGGGCGTGACGCTTGATGCACCGGTCCGAACGTGAACAGTGGCACCCGGAAGGGACCACCGCAGGGCCGGCGCCGGCCGGTGGGCAGCACGCCCACGCCCCGGGAGCCCCGGAGCACTACGGGTACCCGGCCACCACCGCCGACCCCGCCGCGGATCCGCTCGTCCCGCCGCAGGACCGGGAGCCGTCCCGTCGCGGCCACGAACCCGCGCCCGCCGCCGGCGCGCACGGCCACGCCTACGCGGCCGGCCCGGCGACGTACCCCGCGGGCGCCGGTGAGCGCGGTGGCGAACACCCGGCGGAGGACGGCGCCGACGCCGGACGGATGTCCACCGGCGGTGCGCACCGCCGGGACAGCGGCCCCCGCCAGGAGTACATCGACGCCTTCGACCAGCTGCCGCGGCCGGCGCAGCCCGCCCGCGGCGCCTCCCCCCGGTCCCGGCCGGGGCCGGTCACCGAGCAGCCGCCCGCCACCGCCCCGTCGGCCGAGTCCGGCGGTGACGGCGGTGGCGAGGAGCCCTCGCCGCCCGCGCCGAGCGGCGTCGGCGGCAGCTGGGCCCGGACCGTCACCGGGCTCGCCGCGGCCGGTGTCGTCACGGTGCTGACCATCTCCGTGATGGGGCAGATGGCCGAGGCGGAGCAGCCCTCGTCCGCCGCCGGCCAGGACGCGTCCGAGGTCGAGGGTGAGGACGGTGCGGGGCAGGGCGACAAGTCCCCCAACGGCACCGGCGGCGCCGTCGAGGACGAGGCCGAGGAGGAGCCGGCCCTCTCCTACGAGGAGGCCATGGCCCAGCAGGAGCCGTTCGACCCGGAGCTGACGGGGAGCGGCGAACTGGTCCCGGTCGTCGGCGCCGAGGACGGCCCGTTCCCCGACGCACCCGAGCAGCTGCGGTACCGCGTCGACGTCGAGGAGGGGCTCGGGCTGGACGCGGAGCTGTTCGCCGAGGCCGTGCACCGGACGCTGAGCGACCCGCGCAGCTGGACCAACCACGGCGCCCGGTCCTTCACCCGGGTCTCGGGCGGCAACCACGACTTCGTCGTGACCCTCGCCTCGCCGGGGACCACCGCGGAGTGGTGCGCCAAGTCGGGGCTGAACACCACCATCGACAACGTCTCCTGCGACGCGGCCACCACCGACCGCATCATGATCAACGCCTGGCGCTGGGCGCAGGGAGCCGACACCTACGGCCCGGACCGGATGCACGAGTACCGGCAGATGGTCATCAACCACGAGGTCGGACACCGGGTGGGCTACGGCCACGCCGTCTGCCCGTCGGAGGGCGCGCTGGCGCCGGTGATGATGCAGCAGACCAAGTTCCTCACCATCAACGGGATCACCTGCGAGGCCAACGCCTGGCCTCACCCCGTCAGCAGCTGACCGGCGGGGCGGGGGCTCCTCGGCCCGCTGCCCACCGCCCGCCGTCGTGCGGCCCGGCGCCCCCGCGGCGCCGGGC
>NZ_JAAVJC010000097.1 GCF_012033785.1 Streptomyces bohaiensis | reverse complement strand
CGCGCGCTGAGACGGCCCGGCTCGGGAGGTCGCACCGCTGGTCACGGTGTCTGCTGGGGCCTCGTGCCGCGGGTGTCGAGGGTGCCGGGGGCACCCCCGGCACCGTCATCGCCCTCCTCGGCCGCGCGGCGCGCACGGGCGTCTCGGCGGAGCATGACCTGGTTGGTTGCCAGCAGCCCCAGTGCGAGCGCGAGTTGTGCGGCGTTCCAGGCCAGACGCCCCGTCGAATCTTCGGCGCTGATGCCCGTCACCAGCAGCCATACCCAGACCATCGCCAGCAGGGCGAAGAAGACCACCCCGAACGTCGACACCCGCCGGTGCCAGGGCGCGAGGGGGTACTTCGGGGTGCCGGGTGGCTCCTGCCGCCGATGTCGCATGAACAGCATCGCCGGAACGGTGATCGCGACCACGACCGCGACCAGGGCCAACAGGGTGACCGCGGGGCCGGCGCCGGTGGCGCCGAGCACCACCCCCACCACCATCGTGAGCAGCAGCGCCACCCCGAGGAGCAGGCCCGCCTTCCGCCTGCTCACGACGGCTCGCGGGTCTCGGCGCCCGCTGCTTCGGCTCGTGCTGCGGCGTCACGCCGCAGGACCCGGCGCTGCCCGAACCAGCCGAGCACCATCGCCACGGCCCAGAAGGTCCACCACAGCACGGCAGCCACGCCACCACCGGTGACGAGGTACCACACCGCGTAGAAGCCGGTCACCAGCGCCAGCGGCACCGAGGCCCACTGGACCCCTCGGGCGACGCGACGCATCGAGTCGCTCATGACGTACGTGCGGCGTTGCCGCATGGTGTTCTCTCCTCTCATCGCGTTCTCTCCTCTCGTTGGCGCACCCCGGGTACCGGGGGCGGGGGCGCCTTGGCACCGCGCACGGACCCAGCGCGTCGGATCAGCCCGCGCCGTGGGCGCTCCCCGACGCCCGGGCAGCAGAGTCCGCCTTTCTTCTGTCGACTACTCGCAGAGCCATGAGCACCGACCCGGCGCAGAGCACCAGGAACAGAATCGAGAAGGGACGGACACCGAACCGACAGAAAACGAAAGAGGTGATTGCCGCGGGCATCTCGAGAGCGAGAGGCGCGAGCATCCCATCCGTTTTCGACATGCGCCCCCTTCAGGGTGAGCGCATTGCCCCGGGGAGACGGGTCAAGAAATTCCACCGCCGACCTCGTTCCCCGGCATGCGGGTTGAAGCTTCGTCGGGCTCGCGCGACCAGACCCCGCTTTCGGACCCTGCTCACCCGTCTCCGTTCTCTTCTTTCCCGCCATAAACGATAACCATAACGACCATACCGATAACACCGAGCACCCCGATCCCGAGACCGACCCACGTCGGAATACCGAGCGACGCACCTTTGGCAACCAGTTCGCTCACACCGTCCTCTTTCTGCCGGTCTGCCGCTGTGGCGACGTAGCGGCGGCGAGGAAACCGGCCCCCATTCCCACCGGCGGAGTCGGCGTCGGACACCGCCGGGGAAGTCACCTGCCGCTCCCCTTGATCCGGCGGCTCCGAGGCCGGCGGGGTCGAGGCGGATGACAGGCCCCCCTCTGCCCTCGCCTGGTCCCGGGCACGCCGAACCGGCGCGCCCGGGAGCGCGGACGGGCACAGATCCCGCCACGGGATGTCATGGACGGCGCACACCGCCCCCACAGCCCGTGCACCCTTGCACAGTGATCACCACGTGACCACCGGCAATGCCCCGGAAATCGAGGCGCACGCCCCCCAGAACACGCCACCGCTGCACCAGCGACCGCAAGCCGGCGAGCCCGCCGCGCCCGGCGCCCGCTGCGCCCTGGCCCCCGTCCGACAGGCCGACGGGAGCCGTCCGCGCACGACCGTCCGCGCCGGGGAGGCCCCGACGGCGACCGCGACGGAATGGCCGGATCATCCCCGGTGCACTGCGGCTTCCGACAACGGACCGGCGCACCTCTGGGCCCGGCCCCCGCGACTGCGGGGCCGGGCCCAGAGGTGCGCCGTGCGCCGGAAGGCGTCAGGCGACGGGGGTCATCAGTCGGCTCTCCTCCTTCTTCCGCGCCCGGGAGCGCTGGACGAGGAGACCGGTGACGCCGAGCGCCAGGACGATGTACAGCGTCGCGGAGATCGGGCTGGAGACCAGGGCGAACGGGTCACCCTCGCTGACGGCCATGGTGCGGCGGAACTCGGTCTCGGCGAGCGGGCCGAGGATGACGCCGATCAGCACCGGCGCGACCGGCAGCCCGTACCGCCGCATCCCGAAGCCCAGCAGACCGATGGCGAGCACCAGGACCAGGTCGAAGACCTTGCTGCTGGTGGCGTAGATGCCGAGCATCGCGAAGACGGTGATGCCGGCGTAGAGGTAGTGCCGCGGCACCTTCAGCAGCTTCGCCCAGAGCGGGGCGAACGGCAGGTTGAGGATCAGCAGCACGACCATGCCGATGAAGAAGCTGGCGAGCAGCGCCCAGACCAGTTCGCTGGCGCGCTCGAAGAGCAGTGGCCCGGGCTGGAGTCCGTACTGGCGGAAGGCGGCCAGCAGGACCGCGGCGGTCGCGGAGGTCGGCAGTCCCAGGGCGAGCAGCGCGCCCATGGCGGTGCTGGCGGTGGCGTTGCCGGCGGCTTCCGGTCCGGCGACGCCCCGGCCGTCGCCGCGGCCGAACATGTTGCCGGGCTTGCGGGCGGCGAGTCGGCGCTCGGTGCCGTAGGCGAGGAAGGTCGGCACTTCGGAGCCGCCCACGGGGATGATGCCGAAGGGGACGCCGATGGTCGTGCCGCGCACCCACGCGGGGAGCGCCAGGCGGAACTCCTTGCGGGAGAGCCAGAGTCGGCCGGCGGAGGTGATGAGCTTGGCCTCCTCCTTGGTGCCGCGTCGGGCCGCGACGGCGATGACCTCGCCGAGGGCCAGCAGCCCGACGGTGATCACCACGATGTTGATGCCGTCGAAGAGTTCGGGCATCCCGCCGGTGAACCGTGAGGCGCCGGACATGCCGTCGATGCCGACCAGGGCGATGGCGAGTCCGATGACGAGCGAGGTCAGACCCCGCAGAATCGATTCGCCCACCACCGCCGAGATGGCGACGAACGCGAACACGGCGAGCGCCAGGTACTCCGCCGGCCCGAAGTGGGTGGCGAGTCTCGCCAACGACGGTGCGAAGAAGACCACGAGGATCGCGGCGACGGTGCCGCCGAAGAACGAGGCGATGGCGGAGGTGGCCAGCGCCTGCGCGGCCCGGCCGTCCTGGGCCATCTTGTGGCCCTCGATGGTGCTGGCGATGGCGGTGCTGTTGCCCGGCGTGTTCATGAGGATGCCGGAGATGGAGTCGCCGAACAGTCCGCCGAAGAGCACACCGGCGAACATGATGAACGCCCCGATGGGGTCCAGCGAGAAGGTCACCGGCAGCAGCAGTGCCACGGCCATGGCGGAGCCGAGCCCCGGCAGCACGCCGACGGCGGTGCCGAGCAGGGCGCCCACGAACACCCACAGCAGGTTCATGGGGGTGAGGACGGTCAGAAAGCCGTCCCCGAGGTTGCTCAACTGGTTCATCAGAAGACTCCCGCGAGGATGCCGGGGGGAAGGTTGAGGCCCAGCCCCGCGGAGAAGGCCAGCTGGATGCTGGAGGACATCGCGACCGCCACGAAGATGTCGAAGACCGGTCGACGGCTGCCGAGGGTGCGGGCGACGCCCCAGAAGAGCAGCGCGCCGGCGATGATCCAGCCCAGCGGCACCAGCAGCGCGATGAAGACGATCACCGTGCCGACCAGGCCGAGGACGGCCGGCCGGTTGGAGCGGATGCGGGTCGCCGCCTCGTCCGCGCCACCGGTCGCGGGGAGCTCACCGGTCGCGGGGAGCTCACCGGTCGCGGTGGTGTCGCGGTCCGGGGTGGCTGCGGGCGCCACCGGTCCGCGAATGCTCTCGGTGGTCTCGGCGGTCCGCTCGGTCGTGCGGTCGCCGGTGGCGGCACCGGTCCCGACCTGCTCCGGCTCCGGGTTGCGCAGCACGTCCACCGCGAGGAGCACCGCGAAGACGAGGCAGGCGACCGAGATGAAGGCGGGGAACATCTGCGGCCCGGGGGAGGCGACACCACTGGGCACGTCCATGGTGAACGTGCCGATCGCGAGCACGATGCCCGCGACCAGCAGCAGAGCCGGCATGACGAGGCCGGTCCGGCGCGCGAGGAACTCCGACTGCCCACGGCCGGGGGCGGGTTCGGTGGTCACAGCCCCAACTCCTCGATGATGGCGTCGACCCGTGCCTGGTCTTCGCTGATGAATGCGGCGAAGTCGTCGCCGGTCAGCAGGGCGTCGACCCACTTGTTGCGGTCGAGCGCGTCCTGCCACTCGGGGGTCTCGGCCATTTCCTCGACGATGTCGATGAGTTCACTGCGCTGCTCGTCGGTGATCCCGGGCGGGGCCACCAGGCCCCGCCAGTTGGGGAGTGCCACGTCGATGCCCTGGTCGATGAGGGTCGGGGTGTCGATGCCGTCGACGGGCTCCTCTGCGGAGATGGCGAGGGCGCGGAGGTTGCCGGCCTCGATCTGGTCGCGGAAGTCGTTGTAGCCGCTGACGCCGAGCTCCACCGTGTGCGAGAGCAGCGCGGTGAGCACCTCGCCGCCGCCGGCGAAGGCGATGTAGTTCATCTCCTCGGGGTCGACACCGGCCTCGCGGGCGGTGAGACCGGCGAGCAGGTGGTCGGTGCCGCCGAGGCCGCCGCCGCCGATGGCGTGGCTGCGGGGGTTCTCGCGCCAGGCCTCGACGAAGTCGTCCAGCGTCTCGTACGGGGAGTCGGCGGGGACGATCAGCACCTCGTAGTCCTCGGCGAGGCGGGCGATCGGGGTGGTGTCGTCGAGGTTGACGGGGCTGTTGTTGACGGTGATGGCACCTTCCATCACCGTGCCCGTCATCATCATCCGCGTCGGGTCGGCGCCCAGTTCCACGAACTGCCCGAGGCCGATGGTGCCGCCGGCGCCGGGGACGTTGACCACCTGCACGTTGTTGACGATCGAGCCGGCGCGAAGCGCCTGCTGGAGCTCCCGTGAGGCGAGGTCCCAGCCGCCGCCGGGCGCCGCCGGCGCCGTGACGGTGAGCTTGGACCTCGGTGTGGCGCCCGAGGTGGAGTTGCTGGCGTCCACCGCGGCGAACCCCGCGAGGACCAGCGTTGCCGCGACCCCGAGGACCGCGAGCGCGGGACGTTTCTTCCGCACGGTCACTCCTTGATTGGCCTGTTTACAGAGGGTTTGGACCACCCGGAGGTGTCCGCCTAGTAGATATAGATGACCGCCAGGTGGTATACAACCCTTCAGTTCGAACAGATTTCAGAGGAGGCCCTGGATCGTGTCCGCACCTACCGCAGATGGCGGCGACAACGCCGGCGGAATCCGGGCCGTGAGCCGGGCGTGGCGCGTGCTGCGCACCTTCACCCCGGACCGCATGTCCCTCTCCCTCGCCGATCTCGTCCGGGAGACCGGCCTGCCGCGGACCACCGTCCTGCGACTGGTCGACACCCTGGCCGGTGAGGGGCTGCTGGAGGTGGGCGCGGACGCACAGGTCCGGGTCGGCACCAGCCTCATCGCGTTCGCCGCCTTCGCGGAGTCGGCCTGGGCGGTCCCGGCGGCGTCGCTGGCGCGGATGCGCGCGCTGGCCGCCGAGACCGGCGAGACCGTCAGCCTCTACGTGCGGGAGGGCACCCGCCGGGTCGTCGTCGGCCAGGCACCGAGCCCGAACACCCTCCGGCACGCGGTGCAGCCCGGCGACGAACTGCCCATGACCGTCGGCTCCGCCGCGTACGTGCTGCTCGGCATGGAGCCGGAGTCCGAGCTGGACGGCCTGATCAACCGCATCGTCGCCGAGTCGGGCACCGACGGCGGGGGCGGCACGACCGACGCCGCCGGGATCCGGGAGGGGGTCGCCCTCGCGGTGTCCCAGGGGTGGAGCCTGACCCACGGGCAGCGGGAAGCCGGTAACAGCGGCCTCGCCGTCCCCGTCCGGTTCCCCGACGCCCGGCCTCCCGCGCGCCCCGTCGTCCTGGCGCTGGGCGGGCCGACCGTCCGGTTCACCGACGACAGGATCCCCGGCTTCGTGCACGCCGTCCGACGGTGCGCCGAGGACGTGGCCCGCACCGGGCTGCCCCCCGCCCTCTACTGACGGGCGCGGGCCGCCCCCGCCCGGGGCGTGCTCCGGCCCGCGCCCGCCCGTGGCCGCAGCGCGGTCACGGCCCCCGACCCCAGGGAGAACCGTGCACGACCTTCCCGCCGCCGGCGCGCTGCCGGCCGCCACCCTCTCCGACGCCATGGACCGCTTCGGCGCCGTCGAGGGCATCCGCCCGCTGTGGCGCGGCGCCGCCCTCTCCGGCCCGGCGTTCACCGTCTGGACCCGCCCCGGCGACAACAAGGGGCTCCACGCCGCGTTCGAGACGATCCGGCGCGGCGAGATCCTCGTCGTCAACGGCGGCGGCGACACCACGCGCGCCGTCATCGGCGAGCTGATCGTGCAGAAGGCCAAGGCGCTCCAGGTCGGCGGCATCGTCCTCGACGCCGCCGCGCGGGACGTCGCGGAACTGGCGGAGCTGGGCGTCCCGGTCTTCGCCCGCGCCGTCACCCCGGCAGGACCGTGGAAGAACGGCCCGTACCGCGTCGGCGAGCCGATCGCCGTCGGCGGCGTCCCCGTCCACCCCGGCGACTGGGTCGTCGGGGACGACGACGGCGTCACGGTGGTCCCCCGGGCCCGGATCACGGAGACCGTCGCGGCGGCGGAACGACTGATCGCCGGCGAAGCCGAACGGCGCGCCGCCAACCAGGCGTTGGTGCCCCGTGACTGAGCGCACCGCTGCCGGCGCCGACGCCGGCAGCGCGCGCCCCGACTCCGGCACCGGGCGTCCGCTGGTCTGGATTCCCCGGCCCGTCCACGAGGACGCGGTCGCCCGGCTGCGGGAGCACGCCGACGTCAGCCTCGGCCACGGCCCCGGCGCGGAGACCTTCGACGAGGTCTGCGACCGGGTCACCGCGATCCTGCTGCGGACCGCCCGCGTCGACGGCGACATGATGCTCCGCGCGCCCAACCTGCGGGTCGTGGCGCGCCACGGCGTCGGCCTGGACACCGTCGACACCGACCGGGCCCACGAGTTGGACATCGCCGTCACCACGACACCGGCCGCCAACACCCGTTCGGTGGCCGAGCACACCGTCGCGCTGCTGCTGGCGGTGCGCCGGGGCATCGGCATCGCCGTCCGCAACGAGGGCGACGATGTCCGCGGTTCCATCCGCGGTCGGGAACTGACCGGCTCCACGCTGGGGTTGGTGGGCTACGGGCGGATCGCGCGCGACGTCGCCGCCATCGCCGCCGGCGGCTTCGGCATGCGGGTCCTCGCCCACGACCCGGGGCTCACCGACGCCGAGATCAGCGCCGCCGGGGCCGAGCCCGTGGACCTGCCGACGCTGCTCACCGAGTCCGACACCCTCAGCCTCCACGTGCCGCTGGTACCGGCGACGCGCGGACTCATCGGGCTGCCGCAACTGCGGGCGCTCCCCCGGGGCGCGGTGGTGCTCAACACCGCCCGCGGCGGCGTCCTCGACGAGGCCGCGCTGCTGACGGCGATCCGCGAGGGCCACCTCGCGGGCGCCGGGCTGGACGTCACCGCCGTCGAACCGCTGCCGGCCGACCACCCGCTGCGGGCGGAGCCGACGGTCGTCATCACCCCGCACGTCGGGGCCCAGACCGAGGAGGCCATGCGCCGCGTCGCCCTGGAGGCGGCCGACCACGTCATCGCCCACCTGGGCTGACGCGCCGGACGGAGGCGGGGGCGCCGGTGGCGTTCGTGACCACCGCTCCCCCGCACCGTCCTGCTCTCACTCGCGGCACGAGCCCCGGGTGCGGGCCGGGCCGGCGCACCGGTCGCCCCGGACCCGGGCCCGCCGTCCGGTGTCAGCAGCGGGCGGCCTCGTGGTCGCCCCACCGCTTGAACGCCGCCTGGGTGTTGGGGCCTGCGATGCCGTCGGCACCGTCCCGGTAGCCCCAGTAGCGGAGCTGGCGCTGCAACGCCCTGATGGTGTTGGGCCCCACGATCCCGTCGATCGCGTCGTTGTACCCGAACCGCTGCAGGTGCCGCTGCATCGCGCGCCAGCTCTGCGGGCCGAGAAGGCCGTCGAGCGCGCCCGTGTAGTTGTAGCTGTCCCGCAGGAAGCACTGGATGCCTCTGGCCTGGGCGGTGCTGAGTCCGAGGTTGTTCACCGAGCGGGCGGTCGCGTCCTCGGAGACCGGGGCCGCCTGTCGCTCGGTCGGGGTCGCCGCGGCGGTCCCCGCGGACATGAGCCCGCCCGCGAGAACGGCCGCGAGGGCCGCGAAGGTCACGAGCGTGCCGGTGCGCTGCGTCATATGCTGTTCCGTCCCCTTCTTCCGCGCCGCCGCCGGGCGGCCGCACGGTCGCGTCACTGACACCACCCAGCCAACCCGAACGAGCACGTCGCGTCACGTCGGGTATACAGCGGGTATACAGCGCGTATACAGGAGGATGCACCGGCTCGAGGTTGCTCCCGGTCGTTCTCGCGGCGCGGGTGATACGGCCGGTTCAGGCGGGTGCTGGGACCGCCTCCGGGCCCGCGTCGCTCATCCCCCGTCGGGCACCACCTCCCGTGCTCCGCCCTGTTGGTACACCGGGTTGAGGTGGCGGCAGGCCTCGACGGCCTCGGGCGGGAGGAGCGCACCGAGTCCCAGCCCGCCCCGGGACTCGTCGACCACCACCCCCTCGGCCCCACGGTCCTCCAGGCAGTCGGCGTACTCCCGCAGTGACTCCAACCAGCCGTCCGGCAGGTCGGGTTGTGGCTCAGCGGCCGGCGGCGGCGAGCCGGCGGGCGGCGGACGGTCCGGCGTCGCCTGCGACGGCTCGTCGGCGGTACCGGCGCAGCCGGCAAGGAGGAGGGCGAAGAACAGGGCGGGGGCTGCCATCGGAAGGCGTCCGCTCATCGGGCGGCCGCCTGTTCGGTGAGCCGGCCACGTCGCAGGGTGAGCACCCGGTCCGCGGCGGCGGCCAGTCGCGGGGAGTGGGTGACGGCCACGACGCAGGTGCCCTGGTCGTGGGCGAGTCGGCGGAGGGCCTCGGTGATGCCCTCCGCCGTGGCCTCGTCGAGGTTCCCGGTCGGTTCGTCCGCGAAGAGGAGGTCCACGTCGCAGGCGAGGGCACGGGCGATGGCGACGCGCTGCTGCTGGCCACCGGAGAGCTGGAGCACGTTGCGGGTGGCGGTCTCCCGGTCGAGGCCGAGCGTCTCCAGCAGGTGCAGGGCGCGGGCGCGGCGGTTTCCCGTCTCGGGGCGGCTCCCGGTGATCTCCATCGCGCAGGTGACGTTCTGCGCCGCGGTCAGGTAGGTGAGCAGGTTGTACTGCTGGAAGATGGTCGCGGCGTGCTTGCTGCGGTAGCGGCCGAGGCCCAGCTCGCCGATGTCGCGGCCCCGGAACCTGACCGCGCCCGCTGTGGGGCGCTCCAGGCCGCTGGCCAGGCCGAGCAGGGTGGTCTTGCCGCTTCCGGAGGGTCCCACGACGGCCGTGAAGGTGCCGCGCTCGAAGGTGTGGTCGATGCCCCGGAGGACGGTGGTGCGGCGGCGTCCGCCGGTGTAGGTGTGGCTGATGCCCGACAGCTGGAGCAGTGGCGCAGAGGCGCTGGTCATGGTGGTCAGGTGCCCTTCGTGAGGATGGTGCGGGGGCTGAGGCGCAGGACGGTGGCGACGGGAACGGCGGTGGCCAGCAGGCCTGTGCCGAGACCCACGGCGCCGAGGACGGCGAGGTCCGAGGGGGCGAGGGCGACGGTCATCTCGCTGATGGGGTCGGCGTTCTCGACGGGGCGGGAGTCCGGGTCCGAGCCCTGGTCGATCCCGGTGCTGCCGGGCGGGGGCGGTTCCCAGGCGTCGAGCTTCCGCTCGGCGGCGGCGGCCTCCCGGTCGAGGAGGGCCGCGCCGGCCCGCTCGGTCAGGGCGGGGACGAGCAGCGCGCTCAGCCCGAACGCCAGAGCGGCGACGGCGAGGGTCTCGACGACCTGCTGGCCGATGATCCTGGGCCGCCGCTCGCCCAGGGCGAGCAGGACGCCGAACTCGGTGCGGCGCTGCCGGACGGCGAGGTGGACGAGGAGCGCGAGGACCGCCGCGCCCGCGATGCCGCCGAGCCAGGCGGCGGCGGTGGTGACGGAGCGGACGCTCGCGAGCGGGCCGGTCATCTGCTGGACGGCCCGGTCGTTGGTCTCCAGGACGAACCCGTCGAGCGCCGGTCCGGCGGTTCGTTCCGCCTCCTCCTGGAACTCGGCCAGAAGCGCGGCGTCCTCCAGGAGGAACGTCGCCTGGCCGACCTGGAGCGGCCCTTCGTTCTCGGAACCGAGCGCGGCGATGCCGCCCGCCGTGCTGTAGACCATGTTGGCGGGGCTGACGCCGTATTCGGGTTCGGCGTCGGTCGCGGGCCGCGGGTCCTGGTAGACGCCGGTGACCGTGAACTCGGCTGTCGTCGTCTCGTCGTTCCCGGTGAGGGTGATGGTGTCGCCGACGGCGAGCCCGTTGCGTTCCGCCAGGCGCTGCTCGATCAGCAGATGGTTGCGGCCCGCGTCGTCGGCGGTGAGGTGCTCGCCGGCAACGAGGTCCAGTCGGCCGCTGCGGAAATCGGGAAGCAGGGAGGAGTCGAGCACGCCGACGCCCGCGGTGCCGCCGGGTCCCATGAAGTCGACTTCGGCACCCTCGACCAGCGTGTGGCCGTCGGGGAGGATCACGCGGTCCCATGTCGTGTAGGAGTACGCCCGGACCTGGGGCAGCGCGCCGAGCTGATCGACGGTCGCGGCGGCGACACGGGGCGCCAGGAAACCGCCGCCGCCCGTCCCCAGGGAGCCCAGGTCCATGGCGAGGGTGACCTCGGCGCCCACGGACCGTCTGGCGTCCTGTTCCGCTCGGGCGGTCGCGTCGTTGATCAGGACGCCGGCCAGCGCCATCGCGGTGATGGCGACGAAGGCGGCCAAGGTGAGGAGGGTGCGGACCTTGCGTGACCACAGGCTGAGCGTCGCGCGTTTGACGAAGTTCATGAGTCGGCTCTCTGGCACGCGGAGCGGTGCCGGCAGGGGTCAGTCGGTGTCGGTGAGCAGGGAGCGGGGGTGCAGTCGGAGAAGCCCGAGCCCCGGGACGACGGTGGAGACCAGGGAGATACCGAGTCCGACCCCGGCGGCCCTGGCGACGGTGGCCGCCCCGACGCCCCCCGGCCCCGGATCGGCTCCCGACTCGGGACCGGCCCCGGGGCCCGGGCCGACGGCATCGGGTGGAGGGCCGGGAAGTGCGTCGCCGGCGACCCCGATCGCGACGGAACCGGCCGACGTCGCGAGCAGCACAGCCGGCAGCGCCACGGCCGCCACCTCGACGAGGTGTTGGGCGAGGAGCTTCCACCGCTTCTCGCCCATGGCGAGCAGCACGCCCGCCTCATGGCGGCGTTCACGCATCTGGGCCATGACGACCAGGCCCAGCACCAGCGCCCCGGCAACCACGACACCGTTGACGACCAGCCCCGCGATGGAGCCGACCCGTTGGACGGGGCGGACCTGGTCACGGAACGCCTTGTCGTTGACGCGCGTCTCGAAGGTCCCGGCGCCGAGCAGTCTCTCCGTCTCCTCGTGCAGCAGCGCCGCGTCCTCGGGCGATCCGATCCGGAAGACCGCCCGGTCCGTCCCCTTCTCGTCGGCCCCGAGGCTCACGGCCGTCGACACGGGCACGTACAGGGTGTTGCCGGGCAGTTCGTGCGGCGGCGCCCAGCCGGCGGGTTCGGGGGCCGGATCGCGGAAGATCCCGACCACCTCCAGCGGAACGGGGCTGCCGTCCGCCCCGCGCAGTCGGAGGGTGTCGCCCACTCCGAGGCCGTTCTCAGCGGCGAGGCGCTGTTCGACCATCGCGACGCGGCGGTCCGTGTCCTTGGTATTGAGGGCCCGGCCCGCGGTGATCCTCGCCGAACCGTGGGAGAACGGCAGCAGCAGGTCGGTCTCGGGGACACCGGTGACGACGAGCGGTCCGTCCTCGCGGGTGTCCTCGCGGGCGTCGTCGGCGGGGGCGTCCTCTCCGTCCGGCGCCGGTGGCTCCGGCGTCGGTGCGTCCACCGTCCGCGGGGTGACGTCGACGGGGTCGGCCCGGACCGGCAGTTCCAGGGTGTGGCGGGTCACCACGGCGGAGGCGGCGATCGCACCCGCCGTCTCCGGGGTGAGTCCGTCCGCGAGCAGGGTGACGTCGACACCGATGGTGCGCCCGGTGTGGGCCTCCTGGGCCGCGGCGGTCGCACGGAGGTGGAAACCGCCGAGGAGCAGGGTGCCGATGACGACGAAGATCCCCAGCAACCCCGCGGTCCTCGACTTCCGGGCCGCGCAGCTCAGCCCGGCGCGCTTGACGAAGTTCATGCGAGGACCGAACCAGGGCGCCGCGTGCATCGGGATAAGGACGTTACGTCCGGTTAAACGACCGGCGGCGCGGCGACGTCCGGGCCAGGACTCTGTGGCGCCGTTCGGTAGCCGCGAGGCTGCCGGCGGGCCGGGACAGGGTCCGGCCGGGCCGTTTTCCTTATCCGCCCGCAATCGTGCAGTTGGTTGGATGGGTCCATGAGAGTTCTGGTCGCGGAGGACCACCGCGTGCTCGCCCGCACCCTCGCCACCGGACTGCGGCGCCAGGCGATGGCCGTCGACGTGGCGCACACCGGTGAGGAGGCCGAACGCCTGGCACTGCTGACCGCCTACGACGTGCTGGTCCTCGACCGGGACCTGCCGGTGATGAGTGGCGACGAGGTGTGCCGGCGGCTGCGCGGGCTCCCGGATCCGCCGCGCATCCTGATGCTGACCGCGGCCGGTGATCTGGCGGACCGGGTGTACGGCCTGACCGCACTGGGCTCGGACGACTATCTCGCCAAGCCGTTCGAGTTCCCCGAACTCGTGGCGCGCGTCAGAGCGTTGAGCCGCCGCGCGTCGAGACCGCCGGAGCCGGTGCTGCGGTTCGCCGGTGTCCGGCTCGACGCCGCGCGGCGGGAGGTGTCCGTGGACGGCCGCCCGGTCGCACTGCCTCCGAAGGAGTTCGCGGTGCTGCACGTCCTGGTGTCGGCCGGCGGCGCCCCGGTGTCGCACGATCGGCTGGTCAGCACCGTGTGGGACGAGCATCTGGACCGGCGCACCAGCGCGGTCCGTGCCACCGTCAGTCGGCTGCGCGGGAGGCTGGGGGACCCCGGGCTGATCGCTGCCGACCGGGGCGAGGGGTACCGCCTGTGCGAGTGAGCCCGAGGGCGGCGCTGCGCCGGGTACCGTTCCGGGCGAGGTTGGCAGCGGCCGGCGCCGGGGTCTTCCTCCTCGCCGGGGTCGCGCTCCTCGCGTTCGTGGTACTGCTCGCGCGACACGGGACGAACCAGCAGGTCGAGGGGTTGTCGATCACCTACGTCGATCTCCCCGACGCGGCCGAGGGCACCGACGGGACGTTCGGTCCCGCCGGGCCGAGCGGCCGCACCGGGGTGACGGACGATGCCGGCCCGGTCGGCGGTGACTCCGCCCTGGTGGAGAAGATCGACCGGACGGTGGGCGCCGTGCAGGAAGCGGCGTTGCGTCAGATGGTGATCTGGTCGGCCGTCGGCCTGCTCCTCATGTCGCTGCTGGCGGGCGCCGCCGGCTGGTGGCTCGCGGGGCTGGCACTCCGGCCGGTGGCCTCGATGACGGTCGCCGCGCGTCGGATCAGCGAGCAGAACCTCCACCGCCGCCTGGCGCTCACCGGCCCGGACGACGAGATCCACCGGCTCGCGGACACGTTCGACTCCATGCTCGGTCGGCTGGAGGGGGCCTTCGAGAGCCAGCGACGATTCGTCGCCAACGCCTCGCACGAGCTCCGCACGCCCCTCGCCGCGCAGCGCGCCACGCTCCAGGTCGGCCTCGCGGACCCCCTCCCGCCGGCGCTCGTGGAGGTGCGCGAGGATCTGCTCGCCACCAACCGTGAGGCCGAGCAGCTGATCGACGCGCTGCTGCTGCTCGCCCGCAGCGACCGTGGACCGGACGGGACCGAGGAGGTGGAACTCGCGGAGACCGCGCGACTCGTGGTCGCCGAACTCGCCCCGCTGGCACGGGAGAACGCCGTCAGCCTCCACCTCACCGCCGAGGACCCGCCGACCGTGCCGGGAGATCCCGTGCTGCTGCGGCACCTGCTGACGAACCTGGTGCGGAACGCGGTGCAGTACAACCGCCCCGGCGGCCGGGTCGACGTCCGGCTGGCCGAGCGCAGCGTGACGGTGTCCAACACCGGCCCCCGCGTCCCGGCCGAGCGGATCCCCGACCTGTTCGAGCCGTTCCGCCGACTGGAGCGGGACCGCACCGCCACCGAAGGGCACGGGTTGGGGCTGTCGATCGCGGCCTCCATCGCGCAGGCCCACGGGGCAACGCTGACGGCGCGCCCCGGCGCGGAGGGCGGGCTCACCCTGGTGGTGCGCCTGCCCTGAGCGCGGCACTCGGAACGCCCGTCGGGCGCCCGGGACGTACGGTCCCGCCGCTGACTTCAGGTCACTGGGCGCGGAGCAGTGCCGTGGCCTCGTCGAAGAGCTGGACGGGGTCGGCGGCGCCGCCGGATTCCGCCCAGGCGTCGACCGCGGCGTCGAGGCAGGCGAGGGCGGCGGCGACGAAGGCGCGGGCGCGGGGGTCGGGCGTCTCGGTCGCGGGGAGCCCGAGGCGGCGCTGGATGTCGGGGGCGAGCAGTTCCTGCCACCGCAGGTGCTTCTCCAGGTGACGGGCGCGGAGCGTGGGTGCGTCGTGGTAGAGCCGGGCCAGGACGAGTTGCTCCTTGACCGTTCCGTGGGTCGACCGCAGCAGGAGGAACGCCTCGCGGATCGCGGCCCAGGCGGACTCCTCCGCCGGGCGGGCCTCCAGCGCGGCCCGCACCGACTCGCCGATGGCGGCGGTGTCACCCATGACGAGGTCCTCCTTGCTTCCGAAGTAGTGGAAGAAGGAGCGGCGCGAGATGCCGGCCGCGGCGGCGATCTGGTCGACCGTGGTGGCGTCGAAGCCGTGCTCGGTGAAGAGGCGCATCGCCGCCTCGGCGATCTCCGCCCGGACCGCGCGACGGGTCCGCTCACGGAGGCTGGGTGTCTCGGCCATGGGTTCAGTGTAGGCACCTGCACCCCAGGCGAAACATTGCACCGAGTGCAAGTTTCCACCTAGAGTGCACGGCATGGCTGCTGTTGATTTCACCGACCAGTGCACTGTCGTCACGGGAGCGAGTTCCGGCATCGGAGCCGCCTTCGCCCGCGAACTCGCCCGCCGGGGCTCCGATGTCGTGCTCGTCGCACGCCGTCTGGAGCGGTTGGAGGCGCTCGCCGAAGAACTCCGCGAGGCCCATGGCGTCCGTGCCACCCCGATCGCCCTCGACCTGTCGCTGCCCGGGGCCGGGCGGGCGCTGGCAGCGGATCTCACCGGCCGGGGCATACCGGTGACCGGGCTCGTGAACAACGCCGGCTTCGGCACGGACAACCTGTTCCACACCGAGGACGCGGCAGCGCTGTCGGACGAGATCACCGTGGACGTCGCCAACCTCGTCGACCTCACGCGGGCGTTCATCGGCCCCCTGCGGGCCTCGGGCAACGGCATCCTGGTCAACGTCGCCAGCATGGCGGCGTACTCGCCCACCCCGGGCATGGCGGTCTACGGCGCCTGCAAGGCGTTCGTGCTCAGCTTCACGGAGTCGCTCTGGTACGAGTCGCGCGGGACGGGCCTGCGCGTGCTCTCCCTGGCGCCCGGGCTGACCCGCACCGAGTTCTTCGACGACCTCACCGGCGGTACTTACAAGGGGAACTACCAGACACCCGAGCAGGTGGTGCGCACCGCGCTGCGCGCCCTGGACCGGGGGCGGCGCCCGAGCGTGCAGTCGGGGCGCCGCAACGCGATGGTCGGACGACTGCCGCGCCTCGTCACGCGGCGCCGCGCGGTGATCCTCAGCGGGGCGATGTCGGCGCGGTCCGGCGCGGGCGGCACCGGCGCGGCCCACGCCCCGAGCCCCGCCTGACGCGGGTCCGGCTCGTCCACACCCTGGAGCAGACGGGGCTGCTGTGGGCACGCGGCGACGGCCGCATCGTGCCCGGTACCGGT
>NZ_JAAVJC010000096.1 GCF_012033785.1 Streptomyces bohaiensis | reverse complement strand
GCTCGGCGTTCTGCTCCGGCGTGAGGTACGGCGCGGGCGCCTCCTCGACCAGCTTCTGGCGGCGGCACTGCGAGCAGCCGGCGGCGGGTGGGTCCGCGCCCCGGCGGGGACCGACCGAACCGGCCAACCCCGTGGCGCCGGCACAGGGCGCTGACCACCCGGTGGGCCGTCTCCCGCCGCGCGCCGCGGCCCGCTTCAGAAAAATCTTCCCGGTACGCGTTGGCAGGTCCCCACAAAAGCCGCAGGCTTCTCGGGCCTTCGGCCCCTGCCACGCGCGCTCCGCGACCGGAAACGGATGGCCGCTGTACGGCGTCATTACCAGGGATGCCACGGACCGGAGCCGCCGACCGGTCACCCTGGGTACGCAGGTACTCACTTTTGCGGGGGACTCGGCGCGCGGTGTGGTGTGTATCTAAAATCGCTGTGTTCCAAGGAGGGAGCCAACGTGCGCAAGGTGCTCATCGCCAATCGCGGCGAAATCGCCGTCCGCGTCGCGCGAGCCTGCCGGGATACCGGTATCGCCAGCGTCGCCGTATACGCAGAACCGGACCGGGACGCGCCCCATGTGCGCGCCGCGGACGAGGCGTTCGCGCTGGGTGGTGACACCCCCGCGACCAGCTATCTCGACTTCCAGAAGGTGCTGAAGGCCGCCGCCGACTCCGGTGCCGACGCCGTGCACCCGGGCTACGGCTTCCTCTCGGAGAACGCCGAGTTCGCCCAGGCCGTCATGGATGCCGGGCTGACCTGGATCGGTCCGCCGCCGCAGGCGATCCGCGACCTCGGCGACAAGGTCGCCGCCCGCCACATCGCGCAGCGCGCCGGCGCGCCGCTCGTCGCCGGCACCAAGGACCCCGTGAGCGGCGCCGACGAGGTCGTGGCGTTCGCCGAGGAGCACGGCCTGCCGGTCGCCATCAAGGCGGCGTTCGGTGGCGGTGGCCGCGGACTGAAGGTCGCCCGCACCCTGGACGAGGTCGCCGAGCTCTACGAGTCGGCGGTCCGCGAGGCCGTCGTCTCCTTCGGTCGCGGGGAGTGCTTCGTCGAGCGCTACCTCGACCGGCCGCGGCACGTCGAGACCCAGTGCCTCGCCGACCGGCACGGCAACGTGGTCGTGGTCTCCACCCGCGACTGCTCCCTGCAGCGCCGCCACCAGAAGCTGGTCGAGGAGGCGCCCGCGCCGTACCTCACGCCGGAGCAGAACGCCGAGCTCTACCGGGCGTCCAAGGCGATCCTGCGCGAGGCCGGCTACGTCGGCGCCGGGACCTGCGAGTTCCTCGTGGGCCAGGACGGCACCATCTCGTTCCTGGAGGTGAACACCCGGCTCCAGGTGGAGCACCCGGTCACCGAGGAGGTCACCGGGATCGACCTGGTGATCGAGCAGTTCCGTATCGCCGACGGCGAGGAGCTGGGGTACGACGACCCGGAACTCCGCGGCCACTCCATCGAGTTCCGCATCAACGGCGAGGACCCGGGCCGCAACTTCCTCCCCGCTCCCGGCACCGTCACCGCCTTCGAGGCCCCGGCCGGCCCCGGCGTCCGCCTGGACGCGGGGGTGGAGTCCGGAACCGTCATCGGCCCGGCGTGGGACTCGCTGCTCGCCAAGCTGATCGTGACCGGTGCCACCCGTGAGCAGGCGCTCCGTCGCGCCTCCCGCGCACTGGCCGAGTTCCGCGTCGAGGGCATGGCGACGGCCATCCCGTTCCACCGCGCGGTCGTGGCCGACCCGGCGTTCGCGCCGGAGGTCCACGGCGAGAAGGGCCCGTTCACCGTCCACACCCGGTGGATCGAGACGGAGTTCGTCAACGAGCTGCCGCCATTCGCCCCCGGCGGGATCGGCGAGGACGAGGACGCCCACATCCGCGAGACCGTCGTCGTGGAGGTCGCCGGCAAGCGGCTGGAGGTGTCGCTGCCCGCGACGCTCGCCATGCCGCTGGCCCGCGCCGCCGTCGCGGGCGGCGCCAAGCCGGCGCGTCGGCGCGGCGGCCGCAAGGCCGGTTCCGCCGTCACCGGTGACGCGCTCGCCTCCCCGATGCAGGGGACGATCGTCAAGGTCGCCGTCGAGGAGGGCCAGACCGTCGCCGAGGGCGACCTGGTGGTGGTGCTGGAGGCCATGAAGATGGAGCAGCCCATCAACGCCCACCGGGCCGGGACCGTGAAGGGGCTGACCGCCGAGGTCGGCGCCGCCCTCTCGGCCGGCGCGGCGATCTGCGAGATCAAGGACTGACCTGGCAGCACACCGCAACGACGGGGGGGGGGCGACCGATCGGTCGGCGCTGCGGTGCCGGGCGTCGTAGCCGACGACCACCAGCGGGCGGTCCAGCTCCGAATGGCGGTCCCGGAGCACGGCGGCCCACTCGGGGGCACGGGCTCACGGCGCGGGAGGTGGAGGTGCTCGTCCTGGCGGCCGACGGGTTGACCAACGCCGAGACCGCGACACAGCTGATCATCGGCGTTGGGAACGGTCACGACGCATCTGAGGAACGTCCCGGCAGGATCGGCGCCCGCAAAACCGCGTGGAGATTCCCTACGGGCCTGGCGCACCGGCCTCGTCGGCGACGGCTGAGCGGCGGCGGGGGACGCCGCCACAGCGGCTGCCCTCAGCCGGGAGCGACGGCGCGCCGCACGCTCTCGCGCAACAGCGCGCGCCGCTCGTCACCGGCGCCGCCGTGACACGGTTCGCGCCCGGCGACCGGGTGGCGGTCGGGAACATCGTCGACTCCCGCCGCACCTGCGCGATGTGCCGGGACGGACAGGAGAACTACTGCCACGCCTTCCCCGTCCGCACCTACGGCGGGGCCGACCGTCACGACGGCACCACCACCCTCGGCGGCTACTCCCGCGCGTACATCGTCGACGAGGGGTTCACCCACGCGCTGCCGCCGGGACTGAACCCCGCGGGGGCGGCCCCGCTGCTCTGCGCCGGCATCACTGTCGGGGAGCCACTGCGCGCGCTCGGGGCCGGACCCGGCAGGCGGGTGGCGGTGGTCGGGCTCAGCGGACTGTGCTCGCCTTCTGCGCGGAGCACGGCATCACCGCGGACATCGAGCCGCTTCCCTCGGCCCGCGTCAACGAGGCGCTGGAACGGCTCGCACGCGGCGACGTCCGCCACTGCTTCGTGCTGGACCTCTCCGACCTGGACTGAGCCGCCCCGGAGAGAGCCGACCGAGGGACCCACCCGCGGACGGCGCCGCGTCGCGGCGCGGCCCCGCCCGCCCACGACGCCCACGACGGACCGCATGGCTGACCGCAGCGGACCCCGCCGTCAGCCGCCGCCTCGGCGGCCCGCCGCGGCGCCCTGCCCCAGCGGATTGGCCGACGGGCTGCGCGGTGTCGGCACGGGGAAGTCCCGGCGAGCCCGCCCCCCGCGGGCGGCCTCGCCGGGGGCGACGGAGATCCGGACGCCCTGGTCCGCCAGGGCCTCCAACTGCGCAGCCGCCTCGCTGTCGGGGGCCGGCTGGTCGGTGACGAGATGGGAGATCATCTCGGTGGGCACCGTCTGGAACATGGTGTCCGCGCCCAGCTTGGACTGGTCGGCGAGGACCACCACCTCCGCCGCGGCGTGGACCAGCGCGCGGTCCACCGAGGCGGAGAGCATGTTGGAGGTGGACAGCCCGCGCTCGGCGGTCAGCCCGGCACCGGAGATGAAGGCGCGTGACACCCGCAGCCCCTGGAGGGACTGCTCGGCCCCGCTGCCCACCAGCGCGTAGTTGGAGCCCCGCAGGGTGCCCCCGGTCATGACGACCTCGACCCGGTTGGCGTGGGCCAGGGCCTGGGCGACCAGCAGGGAGTTGGTGACGACGGTCAGCCCGGCCACCCGGGCGAGCCGGCGCGCCAGCTCCTGGGTGGTGGTGCCGGCCCCGACGACCACGGCCTCGCCCTCGCCGACGAGCCCGGCGGCGGCCTCCGCGATGGCGGCCTTCTCCGCGGAGGCGGCCAGGGACCGCTGCGGGAAGCCGGCCTCGCGGGTGAAGCCCCCGGGCAGGACGGCGCCGCCGTGGCGCCGGTCGAGGAGGCCCTCGGCCTCAAGGATGCGGACGTCGCGTCGCACGGTGACCTCTGAGGTCTGTACGACGCGGGCTAGCTCTCGGAGGGAGACGGCGCCGTTGGCGCGCACCATCTCCAGGATCATTTGACGACGTTCTGCAGCGAACACGGAACCGACCGTAACGCCAAAGTCCGCCTGGTTTCAGCAGCTTGCGGCAAATCTCCGAAGATGTCATCACCGGACCGCCCGGCGTGGTATAGGGGCCGCGGCGCCCGCCTGGGCGGACTACCCGGCTCCGGACAGCACGAACCCCCGCGACCTGTCAGGACAGGCCGCGGGGGCGGATCGGCGGAGCGGGTCAGCCCTCCCCGGCGACCTTCCGCACCTGGAGCTGGCGGGCCACCTCGGCGATCGATCCCGACAGCGACGGGTACACCGTGAACGCCTTTGCGATCTGGTCGACGGTCAGGCTGTTGTCGACGGCGACCGAGATGGGGTGGATCAGTTCGCTGGCGCGCGGCGCGACGACCACACCGCCCACCACGATCCCGGTGCCCGGGCGGCAGATCAGCTTCACGAACCCGTCGCGGATGCCCTGCATCTTGGCGCGCGCGTTGCGCAGCAGCGGCAGCTTCACCACCTCGGCGTCGATGCGACCCGCGTCGACGTCGGCCTGGGTGTAGCCGACGGTCGCGATCTCGGGGTCGGTGAAGATGTTGGCCGAGACCGTCGTGAGGTCCAGCGGCGCCACCGCGCCGCCCAGGACGTGGTACATCGCGATCCGGCCCTGCATCGCGGCGACCGACGCGAGAGCGAAGACGCCGGTGCAGTCACCGGCGGCGTAGACGCCGGGCGCGCTGGTGCGGGAGACCCGGTCGGTCCAGATGTGGCCGGAGTCCTTCAGCCGCACCCCGGCCTCCTCCAGCCCCATGTCGGAGGTGTTCGGCACGGCGCCGACCGCCATCAGGCAGTGCGAGCCGTGGATGACGCGGCCGTCCGAGAGCGTGACCCGCACCTGCTCCTCGCCGTCCTCGCCCTTCACCCTTTCGACGGAGGCGGCGCGTGAGCGGGCCATGACGTTCATGCCGCGCCGGCGGAAGACGTCCTCCAGCACGACGGCCGCGTCGGAGTCCTCGCCGGGCAGGACGCGGTCGCGGGAGGAGACCAGGGTGACCCGCGAACCCAGCGCCTGGTAGGCGCCCGCGAACTCGGCGCCGGTGACGCCGGAGCCGACCACGATCAGCTCCGAGGGCAGCTCGGCCAGGTCGTAGACCTGCGTCCAGTTGAGGATGCGCTCGCCGTCCGGCTTGGCGTCGGCCAGTTCGCGCGGGGTGCCGCCGGTGGCGACGAGGACCGCGTCGGCGACCAGCTCGCGGGTCGAGCCGTCCGGCTCGGTGACGGTCACCCGGCGGGCACCGTCCGCCGCGCGCTCCGGCTCCAGCCGGCCGCGCCCGGCGAGCACCGTCACGCCGGCCCGCGTCACCGAGGCGGTGATGTCGTGGGACTGGGCCAGTGCCAGGCGCTTGACGCGCCGGTTCACCTTGCCGAGGTCCACTCCCACCACCGGCCCGGGCGCGTCCGGGTCGTCCTCCCGATCCATGACGATGCCCAGCTCCTCGTAGGAGGAGTCGAAGGTCGTCATGACCTCGGCGGTGGCGATGAGCGTCTTGGAGGGCACGCAGTCGGTCAGCACGGAGGCACCGCCGAGCCCGTCGCGGTCGACGATCGTCACCTCCGCCCCGAACTGCGTCGCAGCGAGCGCAGCCTCGTAGCCGCCAGGTCCACCACCGATGATCACGATCCGAGTCACGTACGACAGTCTCTCGCACCGCCGCGACGATCACCCGCTGACCCCTCTCGTTGCCGTCCGCCGGGGCGCGTGCCCCGGCTCCCGGGCGACCGCTCCCGTACTCTCAAACCATGTCGCTCTACGCCGCCTACGCGGGAAACCTCGATGCCCGGCTGATGTCGCGTCGCGCGCCGCACTCCCCGCTGCGGGGTACCGGCTGGCTCACCGACTGGCGCCTCACCTTCGGTGGGGAGCACATGGGGTGGGAGGGGGCGCTGGCCACGATCGCCGAGGCACCGCGCTCCCAGGTGTTCGTCGCGCTGTACGACATCGCCCCGATGGACGAGGACAGCATGGACCGCTGGGTGGGTGTCGGCCTCGACATCTACCGCAGGATGCGGGTGCGCGTGGCGACGCTGGAGGGCGACCTCCCCGCGTGGGTCTACGTGCTCAACGGGTACGAGGGCGGGCTGCCGAGCGCCCGCTACCTGGGCGAGATCGCCGATGCGGCGGAGTCCGCGGACGCCCCGCACGACTACGTGATGGAACTGCGCAAGCGCCCCTGCTGAGGCCCGCCCCGGCTGCGGTGCCGGCGCCCCGCCGGGGGCGCGGCGCGGTCGTGCCCGGCGGCGGGTCGGCACGCGGCCCCGGCGCTCAGCGCCTCGCCGCGCCCCCGCGTACGGCTCCGGCCCGGGCCCCGGCCGTACGCGGCGGGGAGCCGCCGGGACGGCGGTCGGTGGCAGGACCGCGGGGCGGAGGACGGAGAGCGGTGTCGCCCACAGTGGCCGACACCGATCTACGCGCGTAGGCGAAAAGCGGTTAGGCTCCCTCCCGTGAACGCTTCAGAGAATGTGGAGAGGGCCGAGGCGGCTGCCGCACGGCTGCGCGAGCTGACCGGCGCGGACAGTCACGACGTGGCTCTGGTCATGGGCTCGGGGTGGGTACCGGCCGCCGACGCGCTGGGTGAGCCGGAGGCCGAGTTCCCCGTCACCGAACTGCCGGGCTTCCCACCGCCCGCCGTCCTCGGCCACTCCGGCACCATCCGCTCCTACCGCACCGCCGGCGGCAAGCGCGCCCTGGTCTTCCTGGGCCGCACCCACTACTACGAGGGCCACGGCGTCGCCGCCGTCGCCCACGGGGTGCGCACCGCGGTCGCCGCGGGGTGCAAGGTCGTCGTGCTGACCAACGGCTGCGGCGGGCTCCGCCCCGGCATGCGCCCCGGCCAGCCGGTGCTGATCAGCGATCACATCAACCTCACCGCCGCCTCGCCCATCGAGGGCGCGAACTTCGTGGACCTCACCGACCTCTACTCGCCGCGGCTGCGGGCGCTGTGCAAGGAGGTCGAGCCGGACCTGGAGGAGGGCGTCTACGTCCAGTTCCCCGGGCCGCACTACGAGACCCCGGCCGAGATCGCCATGGTCCGCGCCATCGGCGGCGACCTGGTCGGCATGTCGACGGTCCTGGAGGCCATCGCCGCCCGCGAGGCGGGCGCGGAGGTGCTGGGCGTCTCGCTGGTGACCAACCTCGCCGCGGGCATCACCGGCGAGCCGCTGGACCATGCCGAGGTGCTGCAGGCGGGCCGCGACTCGGCCGTGCGCATGGGGGCGCTGCTCTCGCAGGTCCTGGAGCGCATCGGATGACGGCGGACGACCACCGCGCCGCGGCCGAGGAGCAGCTCCGGGCGCGCGCCGCCGCCTGGCTGGCGGAGGACCCCGACGCGGAGACCCGCGAGGAGCTGGCCGCGCTGCTCGCCGCCGAGGGGCCGGACGCGCAGGAGGAGCTGGCCGCGCGGTTCGCCGGGGAGCTGGAGTTCGGCACCGCAGGGCTGCGGGCCGAGCTCGGCGCGGGGCCGATGCGGATGAACCGCGCCGTGGTGATCCGTGCCGCCGCCGGTATCGCCGCCGAGCTCCGGGACCGCCATTCGGAGCTGGACCGCCCGCTGGTGGTCGTCGGCTACGACGCCCGGCACCGCAGCGCCGACTTCGCGCGCGACACCGCCGCCGTCATGACCGGCGCGGGACTCCGGGCGGCCGTGCTGCCCCGCCCGCTGCCGACGCCCGTGCTGGCGTTCGCCGTCCGCCACCTCGGTGCGGTCGCCGGGATCGCCGTCACCGCCAGCCACAACCCGCCGCGTGACAACGGCTACAAGGTGTACCTCGGCGACGGCAGCCAGATCGTGCCGCCCGCGGACACCTCCATCGCGGCCCGCATCACGGCGGTCGGCCCGCTCGCCGGGGTGGCCCGGCCGGAGTCGGGCTGGGAGACGCTGGGCGAGGAGATCGTCGACGCGTACCTCGACCGGGCGCCCGCCGTCCTCACGGAGGGCTCGCCGCGGACCGCCTCGCTGGTCTACACGCCGCTGCACGGCGTGGGGCAGCAGGTGCTGGAGGCCGCCTTCGCCCGGGCCGGTTTCCCCGCGCCGCTGCCGGTCGCGGAGCAGGCACTGCCCGACCCGGACTTCCCGACCGTCGCGTTCCCCAACCCGGAGGAGCCCGGCGCCATGGACCTGGCGTTCGCGGCCGCCCGTGCCGCCGCCTCGCCGCCGGACCTCGTCGTCGCCAACGACCCGGACGCCGACCGCTGCGCGGTGGCGGTGCCGGACGCGGGCGCGCCGAGCGGCTGGCGGATGCTCCACGGCGACGAGGTCGGGGCGCTGCTCGCGGCCCACCTCATCCGGCGCGGCGCCACCGGCACCTTCGCCGCGACCATCGTCTCCTCCTCGCTCGTGGGGCGGATGGCGACGGCTGCCGGGCTGCCCTACGAGGAGACCCTCACCGGGTTCAAGTGGCTGGGGCGGGTCCCCGGGCTGCGGTTCGCCTACGAGGAGGCGCTGGGCTACTGCGTCGACCCCGACGCCGTCCGCGACAAGGACGGCATCACCGCCGCGCTGCTGGTCGCGGAGGTCGCGAGCGGGTTGAAGGCGGAGGGCCGCACCGTCACGGAGCTGCTGGACGAGCTGGCCGTCGCCCACGGCCTGCACCTGACCGACCAGCTCTCGTTCCGCGTCGCGGAGCTGTCGCTGATCACCGACGCCATGGCGCGGCTGCGGGCCGCGCCGCCGAGCGAACTGGCGGGGCTGCCGGTCCTGCGGGTGGACGACCTCGCCGCCGGCAGCGCGGCGCTGCCGCCCACCGACGGCCTGCGCTACACGCTGCGCGGCGCCCGGGTCGTGGTCCGGCCCAGCGGGACCGAGCCCAAGCTGAAGTGCTACCTGGAGGCGGTGGTGGACGTTCCTGGCGCCGACGCCCTTCCGGCAGCCCGCGCCGAGGCGGCCGCGACGCTCGCCGCGCTCAAGCGCGACCTCACCGCGGCGCTCGGCATCTGACCCCGCCCCGGCGGGCCGGGGCGGCCCCGCGGCCGTCCCGGCCCGCCGCTGCGGGCGACGGCCCGCGGGGAGCGCGCCGGGCCGCTGCCTGCCCGGCCGGGGCTCAGACGCGGACCGGGCCGGTCAGGAAGCGGCGCACGGCGTCCGCCTGGTCGAGGACGGCGTGCCCGGCGTGCGGCAGCACGACGACCTCGGCGCGGGGCACCCGCTTGCGGAACCGGCGTGCGGTCTCCAGCGAGTCGAACATCGCGTCGCGCGCGCCGCAGAGCACCAGGGTCGGCATCTCCAGCCGCGCCAGCAGCTCGTCCGCGAAGACGGGCAGCTTCTCGGTGCGGGGCTTGAACTCCGACATCACGAAGGAGAGTTCGTCGAGCACCTCGCGGTCGTGGACCGGGTCCAGCCCGGCGACGTCGGCCGCGGAGCGGCGCCTCCCCCACTCGCCGAACGGCCGCAGCATCGCCCAGCGCAGCAGCCAGGCGAACCGGGCGGGCCCCACCCCGCCGGGCGCGAGCAGCGCCAGCCGGGAGACCCGGTCGGGCCGGCGGATCGCGAAGTCCAGGGCGGTCCAGCCGCCGAGAGAGGCGCCGACCAGCGCGGGGGTGTCCAGACCGAGGCCGTCGAGGACCTCGGTGAGCCAGTGCGCGGGGGCGTCGGAGTCCAGCGCCGGGCGGGCGGGGGTGCTCAGCCCCGGCTCCCCCGGGAGGTCGACGGCGTAGGTCCGCAGCTGCCGGCTCCACCCCGGAGCCGCGCCCTGCC
This sequence comes from Streptomyces bohaiensis, assembly GCF_012033785.1. Taxonomy (GTDB): domain Bacteria; phylum Actinomycetota; class Actinomycetes; order Streptomycetales; family Streptomycetaceae; genus Streptomyces; species Streptomyces bohaiensis. Next base: position 6,466 of record NZ_JAAVJC010000096.1, on the reverse strand, counting down.
AGGTCAGCGCGTTGGAGCAGGCGCCGTGCAGCAGGACCACCGGCGGCGCCTCCTCGGGGCCCGCTGCCAGGACGAAGGTGTCCCCCAGGCTCGTGGCGACGGTGAGCCGTTCCGACGGGACCGGCCAGGCGTCCAGCGCCGCGCGGTACCGGCGGCGGACCTCCTCGCCACCCGCCTCTGTGCGGTAGATCTCGCTCATGACCCCACTACCCCCTCGATGTACTCCAGCATGCGCGCGGTGTCGGCGAGCCCGCCCACCACGATGACCTTCATCCGGCCGCGGGCCGGATCGTGCACGGTCTCGACCCGCACCCGCTCCTCGCCGGGCAGCCGGGTGCGTGCAGCCGCGGTGAGCAGGGTCGAGAGCCGGTCGGCCAGCTCCCTGTCCAGACCGTCGAGTTCGACGATGCTGGAGACGTCGGCGTGCGCGCGGTGCGCCGCCCCGGGGCCGGTCTCCGGGGCGGCCCCCGGATCGATCTCCGGGACGGGACGCCCGGTGAACCGCTCCAGGTCGCCCTGGGTGACGCGGTACTGCTTGCCGATCCGGACCGCCGGGAGCCGGCCGTCGCGGACGTAGGTGCGCACGGTGCGGACGTGCAGACCGAGGTGGTCGGCCACCGCCTGGACCGAGAACAGACGCTCACTCACCCGACGACCCTAAACGAACCTACCCGCAGAGCACAACAGGGAAGTTTGCGGAAAACAGGGTGTGATGCGCCCTGCCCCTCGACAGCCGAAACCGCCGCACGCGGTCACGGCACGCGGCGGCGGGGCGTCGGCGGAGAAGCAGCGGCGGGCGGCCGGGCCGGTCAGGCCGAGAGCCAGAGGACCAGGACGGCGACGGCGCCGAGCGCGGCCGGGGCGATCAGCTCGTACGCCCAGGTGACCGTCACCTGCCCCTCGGACTTCGCGCGCTCCCGGTTCTGCTCCGCCATCTCCTTCAACTCGCTGACCGCGGCGTCGGACGGCGCCGAACGCGGCCCGGTGTCGGTGGTGTTGGCGGTGCCGATGCCGAAGGCGCCCTTGGGCTGCTCCCCTGCGGCCAGCCGCTGGTTGTGCCGGTTGGCGCGGGAGCGCGCCCGCAGCGAGACGGGGATCGACCACAGCTGGTACGTCACGCCCTCGGCAACCAGCTCGCAGGAGTAGCCGGCACGCACGGTCTCCACGCGGGACCACGGCACGACCACGGTGCGGAAGGGGTTGCGGATGCGGACGCCGGCCGGGTTGGCGAAGACGGCGGGGCGCAGCGAGAAGGCGACGATCAGCGGGGCCAGCATGCACACCACCGCCAGCGCGATGAACGGCGACCGGCCCGAACCGCGCACCAGCGCGTCGCCGCCGAGCCAGGCGATCAGGGCGAGGAGCAGCGCCCCTCCCACCATCGCGCCGGTCGATCGGTAGACGCGGTCGGAGTAGTTGTCCGGCTCACTGGTCATGCGCACGATTGTGCCCGACGCCCCGTCGCGGCGGGCTGCCGGTCCTGTCGCCGGGGCGCGCCGCACCGTCCGCGACCGGGGTGGGGGAGGGGATGACAGTCGGCTACGCGCGTAGATATGCTCCCCTGGTGACCATGCCACCCTCTGCTGCTCCCGCTCTGGCGGACGTGACCGCCTCCGACGCGGCGTTGCGCCGCTTCCTGCACGGGCTGCCCGGGGTCGACGCGGTGGGGCTCGACGCGCGGGCCGCCGCGCTCGGCACCCGCTCGATCAAGACCACGGCCAAGGCGTACGCGATCGACCTGGCGATCTCCATGATCGACCTGACCACCCTGGAGGGCGCCGACACCGCCGGGAAGGTCCGCTCGCTGTGCGCCAAGGGACGCCACCCGGACCCCTCCGACCGCACCGCGCCCAGCCCCGCGGCCGTCTGCGTCTACCCGGACATGGTCCCGGTGGCCCGCGAGGCGCTCGCCGGGTCGGGTGTCCTGGTCGCCTCGGTGGCGACGGCCTTCCCCGCCGGGCGTGCCCCGCTGGAGGTCAAGCTGGCCGACGTCCGGGCGGCCGTCGCCGCCGGCGCCGACGAGATCGACATGGTGATCGACCGGGGCGCGTTCCTCTCCGGCCGGTACCTGAAGGTCTTCGAGGAGATCGCCGCCGTCCGCGAGAACTGCGCCCGTGTCGGCGGTGGCGCCGCCCGACTGAAGGTGATCTTCGAGAACGGCGAGCTTGCCACCTACGACAACGTGCGGCGCGCCTCCTGGCTGGCGATGCTCGCGGGGGCGGACTTCATCAAGACCTCCACCGGCAAGGTCGCCGTCAACGCCACCCCGTCCAACACCCTGGTGATGCTGGAGGCCGTCCGCGACTTCCGCGACGCCACCGGGCACCAGATCGGCGTCAAGCCCGCCGGCGGCATCCGCACCACCAAGGACGCCCTCACGTACCTGGTGATGGTGAACGAGACGCTGGGCGACGACTGGCTGAGCCCGCACTGGTTCCGGTTCGGCGCCTCCGGCCTGCTGAACGACCTGCTGATGCAGCGCCAGAAGCTCTCCTCCGGACGCTACTCCGGCCCCGACTACGTGACGGTGGACTGACCCTGCCATGACCCACGACGCCACCCACCCCAGCGGCTCCCCCGCCGCCCCCGCCGGGCTGTTCACCTACGCGCCCGCACCCGAGTCCCGCGCCGTCGTCGACATCGCTCCCTCCTACGGCCTGTTCGTCGACGGCGAGTTCCGCGAGGCCGCGGACGGCAGCGTGATGACCACGCTCTCCCCCGCCACCGAGGAGAAGCTGTCGGAGGTCGCCCACGCGGGCGAGGCCGACGTGGACGCCGCGGTGCGCGCCGCCCGCACCGCCTTCACCGGCTGGTCGGCGCTGCCCGGCGCCGAGCGGGCCAAGTACCTGTTCCGCATCGCGCGGATCATCCAGGAGCGCTCGCGCGAGCTGGCGGTGCTGGAGACCCTGGACAACGGCAAGCCGATCAAGGAGAGCCGCGACGCGGACCTGCCGCTGGTCGCCGCGCACTTCTTCTACTACGCGGGCTGGGCCGACAAGCTGGAGCACGCCGGCTTCGGGCCCGCACCCCGCCCGGTGGGCGTGGCGGCGCAGGTCATCCCCTGGAACTTCCCGCTGCTGATGCTGGCGTGGAAGGTCGCCCCCGCGCTGGCCTGCGGCAACACCGTGGTCCTCAAGCCCGCGGAGACGACACCGCTCTCGGCGCTGTTCTTCGCCGACATCTGCCGCCAGGCCGGGCTGCCGCGCGGCGTGGTCAACATCCTGACCGGCGACGGCGCGACGGGCGCCGCGCTGGTGGGCCACGAGGGCGTCGACAAGGTCGCCTTCACCGGCTCCACCGCCGTGGGCAAGGAGATCGCCCGCACGGTCGCCGGGACCGACAAGCGGCTGACCCTGGAGCTCGGCGGCAAGGGCGCCAACATCGTCTTCGACGACGCCCCCCTGGACCAGGCCGTCGAGGGCATCGTCAACGGCGTCTTCTTCAACCAGGGCCAGGTGTGCTGCGCCGGTTCCCGGCTGCTGGTGCAGGAGTCCGTCCACGACGAACTGCTGACGGCGTTGCAGCGGCGGCTGCGCACCCTCCGTGTCGGTGACCCGCTGGACAAGAACACCGACGTCGGCGCCATCAACTCGGCGGAGCAGCTGGCCCGCATCACCGAGCTCGCCGACTCCGGCGAGGCGGAGGGCGCGCGGCGCTGGACGGCGCCGTGCGACCTGCCCTCGCAGGGGTACTGGTTCGCGCCGACGCTGTTCCTCGGGGTCAGCCAGGCGCACCGCGTGGCGCGGGAGGAGATCTTCGGCCCGGTGCTGTCGGTCCTCACCTTCCGCACCCCCGAGGAGGCGGTGGCCAAGGCCAACAACACGCCCTACGGCCTCTCCGCGGGCGTCTGGACGGAGAAGGGCTCCCGCATCCTCGCCGTCTCCGAGCGGCTGCGCGCGGGAGTCGTCTGGGCCAACACGTTCAACAAGTTCGACCCGACCTCGCCCTTCGGCGGGTACCGCGAGTCGGGCTTCGGCCGCGAGGGCGGCCGTCACGGGCTGGAGGCCTACCTTGAGCACTGACCGGCTGAGCGTGCTGAAGACGTACAAGCTCTACATGGGCGGCAAGTTCCCGCGTTCCGAGAGCGGACGGGTGTACGAGGTGACCGACAGCAAGGGCAACTGGCTCGCCAACGCGCCGCGGTCGTCCCGCAAGGACGCCCGCAACGCGGTGGTCGCCGCCCGCAAGGCGTTCGGCGGCTGGTCCGGCGCCACGGCCTACAACCGCGGCCAGGTGCTGTACCGCGTCGCGGAGATGTTGGAGGGGCGCCGCGACCAGTTCACCGCCGAGGTGGCGGCGGCCGAGGGGCTCTCCCGGGCCAAGGCCGCCGCCCAGGTGGACGCCGCGGTCGACCGCTGGGTCTGGTACGCGGGCTGGTCCGACAAGATCGCCCAGGTCGCCGGCGGTGCCAACCCCGTGGCCGGGCCGTACTTCAACCTCTCCACCCCGGAGCCGACCGGCGTGGTCGCCGTGATCGCCCCCGCCGGCTCCTCGCTGCTGGGGCTGGTCTCCGTGGTGGCGCCCGTCATCGTCACCGGGAACACCGCCGTGGTGGTGGCGGACGAGTTCGCCCCGCTGCCCGCGCTCTCGCTGGCGGAGGTCCTCGCCACCTCGGACGTGCCGGGCGGCGTCGTCAACGTCCTCTCGGGCTCCGCCGCCGAGGTGGGCGCACCGCTCGCCGCGCACCGGGACGTCAACGCCGTCGACCTGGCCGGTGCGGCCGGGGACACCGGCCTGGCCACCGAGCTGGAGGTGGCCGCGGCCGACAACCTCAAGCGGGTGCTGCGCCCCGCGGCCACCGACTGGGCGGCGGACCCGGGCACCGGCCGGATGCTGGCCTTCCTGGAGACCAAGACGGTCTGGCACCCCACCGGCGGCCTCGGCGCCGCGGGCTCCTCCTACTGAGGCGCGCCCGCCGCAACGACGACGGCGCCTGTGCCCCGGGTTTCCCCGGGGCACAGGCGCCGTCGCGCGTCGCGGGTCGGTTCAGCGCCCCAGCAGTCCGCCGAGCGCTCCGGTGACCTCCGCCAGGGAGGCGCCGCCCGCGAGCGGGCCGGTGACGAGGTCGGTCCCCACCGGCTGGAAGTCCGCGATCTGGGTCCGGACCGTGTTGCTCAGCGGGTCGACCCCGGTGTCGGCCATCGGGTAGAGCTTCACATCGGCGGCCGGGGCGACCACGTACTCCACGGTCTTCACCGGGTCGTATCCGCCGAGGAGTTGGGGGGCCGCCTGCGCGGTCCCCGCCGACGCGACGGCGGCGCTGCCGGCGACGCCGAGCGCGACCGCGAGGCGTCGCGCGCCCATCGCCTTCGGCCGCGCATGACGGGCGTGACGGGCATGACGGGCGTGAGAGGACATGCGGGCACCTGCCGGACGCATCGGGTGAAAAGGCCGTCTCGCAGGGTAGCCGAATGTGCGGATCCCGCGACGCTCTCCCCGGGTGGCTTCACCCGTTCGGTTGATACGGGACAATGGGTGCCCGTGACCTCCAGCGCTCCCGCCCGTGTGATCCTGCTGACCGGCCCCTCCGGGTCGGGCAAGTCCCGACTCGCCGCCCGCACCGGCCTCCCCGTCGTCCGGCTGGACGACTTCTACAAGGACGGTGACGACCCCTCGCTCCCCGCACTGCCCTCGGGCGCCGGCACCGACTGGGACGCGCCGGCCTCCTGGAACGGCGACCACGCCGTCCGGGCGCTGCGGGAACTGTGCGAGCGGGGCGCGGCGGAACTGCCCGAGTACTCCCTCGCCCGCAGCGCGCGCACCGGCAGCCGCCCGTTCACCCGGGACGGCGCCCCGCTGCTGATCGCCGAGGGGATCTTCGCCGCCGAGATCGGCGCGGCCTGCGCCGAGGCGGGACTGCTGGCCGACTCGATCTGCCTGGCCCACCGGCCCGTCACCCACTTCCGCCGCCGGCTGGCGCGCGACGTGCGCGAGAGCCGCAAGCCGCTGCCGTTCCTGCTGCGCCGGGGGTGGGCGCTGCTGCGCGCGGAGCGGTCCATCGTCGCGCGCAACGCGGCGCTCGGGGCCCACTGCTGCGACCAGCGGGCGGCGTTGCGCCGGATCGAGGCGCTCGCGGCGGAGGTCGCGGCACCGGCCGCGCACCTACCGGCCGGCGGCACGGACGCCGAACGGCTCGCCGCCTGATGCTGCTCGCCTGACCCTGCCCACCTGACGCCGGTGGGCGCCTGACGCGGGTGCGCGCCGGACGGAGCGGCGCGACCGATCCGGGGAGGCGCGGCGGCACACGCGGCGGCACGCGCGCCCGAGGAGTGTCACCGGAGCGCGCCGAGGAACAGAAGCACCGCGGCGTCGCGGTGCCGCGGCCGCGGTCGCGGACATGCGAGAGGTCCGGCCGAACCCCCCGGCCGGCCGGACCTCCCTCCCCCGTGCACCACGGTCACCGGGCGGCGGCTCCCCCGCCACCGTCCCACTGCCGTGGTGGGTCGGGCGCGCCGCGGCCGACGGC
>NZ_JAAVJC010000095.1 GCF_012033785.1 Streptomyces bohaiensis | reverse complement strand
GCCGTCCCCGGGGTGACCAGCTCCCCGGGGACGGTGCCGCTCCGGCGGGCCGACGGTCAGGCCGGGTCGACCAGCAGCGGGCGGATGCGGCCCATGTTCTCCTGGGTGATCCTCCACAGCAGCACCTGCCGGTCGTGGACGTCCGCGACGGTCGCCTCGTGCCGGTCCAGCAGGCCGAGGGCCCGCTCGGTGAGCAGCTCCGCCAGGTGCCGCTCGTGGACGGAGACGCCCCACTCCGGCCGGTCGATGTCCCGCAGGAAGTAACCCAGCTTGGGGTGGGAGATCAGCGACAGGATCGGGGTCCCGGCGCCGAACGGCACCATCCCGGCGTGGCCGCGCGCGCCGATGACGAGCTTGGTGCGGGCGTACTCGGTGAGGATGCGCTCGGTCGACCAGTCGTACATCGGCAGCACCGGCAGGCTGATGCCGTGCTCGCGGCGCAGGTCGGTGACGAAGGTGTCGTCGGTGACCGCGTGCGAGGCGTACCGCACCTCGGCGTGCTCGCCGATCCGTCGGATCGCTGCGGCGAGTTCGGCGAGGACATGGCCGTAGTCGTGGCCGAAGCGCAGCCCGGCCCGGTCGTAGGCGATGTTGACCAGCACCGTGTCGTCGCGCTCCGCCGGGTCGCGCCAGCCGGGGATCAGCTGCCGGGCGACGGTGGTGGGGCAGGGCTGGTGGACGACGGTGTCGGCCAGTTCGCGGGGCAGCAGGTCGCGGACCCGCTCCACCGAGCCGTGGTTGCGCAGCCCGAAAAACGCGGCGCGCTCGACCAGGGTGCGCAGGCTGTCGGTGAACCGCTCGCGGGCGTAGTCCTGGCCCTCGAAGGTGTTGTAGCCGACGGCGAAAACGACGATCGGCACCTCGATGCGGCGCATCGCCTCGTCGGTGACGTTCCACTGCCAGGCGCTGTTGCCGTTCGGGGAGGTGTCGGGGATGAACAGCCCGCCGCCGCCGATGACCAGGCCGCGCTGGCGGTTGATGCGCTCCAGTGCGGCGTCGTCCACGAAGCGGTGGACGTGCTCGCTCTGCCAGGCGCCGGGGCCGGTGTCGTCGGAGAAGCAGCGGCGCACCGCCTCGGGGAGGACCTTGTCGCCGGCGTTGCCCTGGCCGTCCATGTAGAACGCGACGTGGGCGAGGCGGCCGGCGCGGCCGCCGCCCTGGTCGGAGGCGCCGTTGCGGCCGGCGGGCGGCGCGTCGGCGGGCCGTCCGCCGCCGGAGACCGGGGCGGTGCGGCGGTGGAGGATGCCGCACATCCGGTCCGTGGGGTCGGCGGAGAGGCCCGCCAGCGCGTGGGAGGCAGCGGTGGCGTCGTCGTGGAGGACCCAGGCCAGCTGCGCGAGGCGGGCGTGGGCACGGGGCGCGGTCGGCGGGTGGGCGGTGGCCAGCAGCAGGTGGGTGCGGGCCTCCTCGTACCGGGCGCAGGCCATCAGGGCGTTGCCGTAGAGGGCGTGGGCGCGGGCGTCGCGTGCCGGGATGCGGTGGCGGCCGAGGACCTCGGCGGCCTCGCGGTAGTCGCCGAGCTCCATGAGCGCGTCGGCGAGTTGCACGGCGGTGTCGAGGCCGCTGCCCGCACGGTGGGCCTGGCGGCCGAAGTGCCGGACCAGCTCCGGGTGTTTGCGGCCGGGGAGCGCGAAGAACTCGGCGCGCAGCGCGGCGTCGTCGAGGTCGTAGCGGTGCCACGCCTCCTCAGCGGGGGCGTAGCCGGTCTCGCCGCCCTGCCAGGGCTTGTGGCGGCCGGTGTAGTGGAGGACCGCGACGTCCTCGGGGACGGGCTTGTTGCCCGCGAGCCGCCGCTTGACGTAGTTGTACCGGGCGTCGACCCGGACGAAGTCCCCGGCGAGGAGGGCGTTGAGGATGCCCTGGTCGTGCTTGTCGAGCTCGTAGCTGCCGGCGAGGCCGATCTCGTCCACGCGGGCGCAGAACGCGTCGGTGAGGAACTCCTTCTGGATGACGAGGAGTCCGCTGTTGAGCTTGGACTCGCCGTGGAAGAACTGGGCGACGGCGCCGAGGCCGTCGCGCATCCGCAGCAGTTCGTCGATCCGGTCCAGGACCACCATGTCGGTGTCGAGGGTGATGATCGTGTCGTAGTCGCGGACGGTGAAGACGTCGAGGATGAAGTACGCCTTGCGGACCAGGTAGTTGGTCTGGTCGCCCTTGACGAAGTCGGCGTAGTGGTCGGTGCGGACCGCGCGCAGCCGCACCCGGGGGTGCAGGGCGCGGATGCGGGCTATGGAATCGGGCCTCAGGTCGTCGTGGAGGACGAGGAAGTCCTCGCAGAGCGTGGGGTTGGTCAGCGCGAGGGAGCGCAGCAGCGTGAGGAAGCCGGGCAGGTAGTTCTCGTCCACGTAGGAGGCGAACGCGATGCGGCGCTTGAGGGGCCGGCTCCCCGCCGGGGCGTGACCGGCGCCCGCGACGGCGGGGCGCGCGGTGCCCGGGCGCGGCGTCGCGGTGAGCGGGCTGGCGGTGCTCATCGGAGGGAGGTCCTCATCTCGTCGGTGTGGCGGGCGCGGGCCGTCACCCAGTCGCGTTCGCGCTGGTAGCCGTGGACGGAGGTGATGGGCAGCTTCATCGCGCCGGGCAGGCGGTAGGCGCCGGAGGCGTAGAAGTCGAACCCGATCAGGTCGATGCGGGTGCTGACGTCGAGGAAGTCCAGCAGCCACAGCATGTTGAAGCCGCTGGTCGGAATGGTGGGCCACTCCTCCTCGGTGAGGCGGCCGATCTCCCGCACGGGCCACCGCAGGGTGCGGTCGCCGACGTTGCGCTGCGCGCCGGGGACCAGGCGGCGGCGCAGGCTGTGCTGCCACGCCGCCTGCCTGCCGCCGAAGACGAGCCGGGTGGTGACGGGCACGTCCCAGTTGAAGTTGTGCTTGTGGATGGTGGCGTGGATGTCGGTACGGGTGCCGGTGGCGGGCGCGTCGATGGTGAACGAGTTGAAGCGCACCACCAGGTCGTAGTCGTCGATGCGAGTGCCGTAGCGACCCTCCGCGACGCGCCGCGAGTTGGCGACCAGGCAGATGGAGCGGCCGGCGAGCTGGTTGCGGAGGTCGCTGAGACCGATGACCCGGGCGCCGCCCAGCAGCGGGTCGGCGGCGGCCTCCCGCTCGGAGAGGCGGCAGTGCTCGGCCCACGCGGTCAGCAGGTCCGCGGGCGGCTCACCCCCGTCGGGCGGGAACTCGGTCAGGAGGTCGACGATCGCGGTGAGGGCGTCGCCCAGCTCCCCGTACGGGCGGCGGTCGGCGACCATGAGGCCGAGCGCGGCCGTCATACGCTCGGCGGCACCGGTGGCGTCGCCGGCGTCGCGGCGGGTCAGGGCGTCGGACCACAGGTCGGTGCGGTCGCCGTCGGTCTCCAGCGCGGCGGCGCGCGGGTAGCGGCGGCGCAGCAGCGCCAGCGCCTCGACAAGGCGGTCCCGGCCGGCGCGCAGCGCGTCGATGCGGGCGCCGGTGCCGTGGTCGTCGGTGACGCACAGCGCCAGGTAGCGCTCGTGCGCCTCCACCGCACGGGCGTCGTCGCCCAGCCCCTCCAGCACGCGGGCGCGCAGCCGCCAGGCGGCGCGGGAGCCGGCGCGGACCTCCAGCAGGGTGTCGGTGACGCGCAGCGCGAGGCGCAGCAGGTCCTCGGTGCCGACCGCGGCGGCGGCCCGGCCGGCCTGGAGCAGCGCCTCGAAGACCTCGGGGTGGTCGCCGGCCCAGCGGTTGCCGCCGCCGAGCAGTGTCGCGGCCTTCCCCGGGGTGGCGGCGGCCTCGGCGTAGGCGGTGAGCAAGACCCGCACCGCCTCGGCGAACCGGACCCGTTCCGGGTCGGGGTTGCCACTCTGCTGGCCGCCGGCGATCGCGCAGTCGCGGACCCGGCGCGCCAGCTCCGGCGTCACGTCGTCGGCGGGCGGCCTCTCCCCCTGAGCCGCGCTCTGGCGTCGCGCCGGTTTTCCGATTCTCAGCTGCACCCGTGCTCTCCTCCCCGAAACGCCACGGACCGGCGTCGGCACGGGCACGCTAGGCAGCGGCCGTGACCGTCTGCGGTGCGCGGGGTGTACTGGGGGTGAACGCCGCGGCACAACGAGCATGAAGCGGACGTTGCGCGGCGGGGGACGTGCGCGCGGCGCTCCCCGCCTCCGCCCGTCGCGGGGCGCGGGGCGCTCGGCTGGGATCATGGCGGGATGGACGCACCGAACCCGATCGACCTGGCCGGCTGGCCGCGTCGGCAGCACTTCGAGCACTACCGCACGGCCGTGCCCTGCACCTACGCGATGACGGTGGAGCTGGACGCCACCGCGTTCGCCGCCGCGCTGCGCCGCTCGGCCCGCAGGACGTACGTCGCGCAGGTGTGGGCGCTGGCGACGGTCGTCAACCGGCACGAGGAGTTCCGCATGTGCCTGACGGCCGAGGGTGCGCCCGCCGTCCGGCCGGTGGTCCACCCGGCGTTCACCGTGTTCAACCCGGCGCGGGAGACGTTCGCCTGCGTGTGGACGCCGTACGACGCGGAGTTCGGCGCGTTCCACGAGCGGGCGTCGGCGCTGCTCACGGAACACGCGGGCGCCACCGAGTTCTTCCCGCAGGGCCCGCCCCCGCCCGACACCTTCGACGTGTCGAGCCTGCCGTGGGCGTCGTTCACCGGGTTCAACCTGAACGTCCGGGACGGCTTCGACCATCTGGCGCCGATCTTCACCCTCGGGCGCTACGCCGAGCGGGACGGCCGGACCGTGCTGCCGCTCGCGGTGCAGGTCCACCATGCGGCGGCCGACGGCTTCCACACGGCGCGGCTGGTCAACGAGGTGCAGGCGCTGCTCGCCGACCCGCGGTGGGTGGACGGCGGCCCGGTCCCGGCCGGCTGAGGCGAGTGGCCCGGGGCGCCGGGATCGCCTCCCCCGCCGCCCGGGGCCGGACCGGAGGTAGGTTCGGGCTGGACGACGTGCCCCGCCGCGGAGCCGGCAGGGGCGCACCGGCGAGGAGGAACGGGGACGCCATGGGTGCGGAGATCCGCCGACTGCTGCGCGGCATCGAGGTGTTCGCGGGTGAGCTGCCGGGGTTCGACCCGGCGGCCGCGCCGGCGGACCCGGTGGCGCTGTTCACCGCGTGGCTGGGCGAGGCGCTGCGCGCCGGGGTGCCCGAGCCGCACGCCATGACGCTGTCGACGGCCGGCGGTGACGGCGACCCCGACGCGCGGGTGCTGATCCTCAAGGACGTCGGGGCCAACGGCTGGTGGTTCGCCTCCGACGCCGGCAGCGCGAAGGGCCGCGATCTCGCCGCCCGGCCGTTCGCGGCGCTGACCTTCCACTGGCCGCTGCTCGGCCGGCAGGTCCGGGTGCGGGGACCGGTCCGTACCGCCGAACCGGAGCGGTCGGCCGCCGACTTCCTGGCGCGGGGCGCCGGCGCGCGCGCCGAGGCACTGCTCGGCTGCCAGTCGCGGCCGCTGGCCGACGCGGCGGAACGGGAAGCGGCCGTCGCCGCCTCCCGTGCACGCGTCGAGCGCGAGCCGGGGCTGGTCGCGCCGGGGTGGACGCTCTACGCGGTGCAGCCGGTGGCTGTCGAGTTCTGGCAGGGCGACCGCGACCGGCAGCACACCCGGCTGCGGTACCGGGCCGAGGGCGGGGGCTGGCTCCGGCAGCAGCTCTGGCCCTGACGCACCGCGGGTGCCCCCGACGCACCGCGGGTGCGCCCCGGCCGTTGCGGCGGGACGCACCCGGGCGCCGGGCTCGTGGCTCAGAGCGTGTTTGAGACCCCGCGCCGGGCCCGCGACGCCAGCTACGGCCATCTGCTGCGTTGTCAGGAACGCCCGAATACAACCCGGTATGAGGGCGCCCCTCCGCCTTGCAGCTGACCGCATCTGACGCCGCGAGCTGATCCGACGCGGGGTCTCACACACGCTCTCAGAGCGGGGCGAGGCGGGCCTTGAGCAGGCAGAAGTCGTTGCCCTCGGGGTCGGCCAGCACGTGCCACCCCTCATCCCCCCGCTGGCCGACGTCGGCGGGGCGGGCGCCGAGCGCCAGCAGCCGCTCCAGCTCGGCGTCCTGGTCGCGGTCGGTGGCGTTGACGTCGATGTGCAGCCGGGCCTTGCCCGGCTCCGGCTCGTCATGCCGGCTGAGGATGATGGTCGGCTGCGGCCCGCCGAACCCCTCCCGCGGCCCGATCTCGACACTCCCCTCCTCGCGGTCGAGGACGACGAAGTCGAGGACGTCGCACCAGAAGACGGCGAGGGCCTCCGGGTCGCGGCAGTCGAGCACCACTTCACTGATCCGACACGCCATGGACGCCACCTGCTCTCTGACGGGGCCGGGGACGGCCCGCGGGTGCGCGCCGGTGCGGCACGCCGGGACGACGGGGCGACCGTACCCGGCCCGCCGCTCCTCGGCCACCGATATCCCCACCTGCCGGCAGCGCCTGGCGGGCCGCCCGGGGCAGCCCGAACGCCGCCGTGCCGCGCCTCCGCCCACCGACCGCCGTCCCCTGCCGGAAACGCGGCCGCCCGCCGACCCGGCCCGGTGGGGGCGCGGGTGCGGCGGGCGGAACGACCGGCGGCGCGGAGCCGTCAGACGTTGAAGCCGAGAGCGCGCAGCTGCTCGCGGCCCTCATCGGTGATCTTGTCCGGGCCCCACGGCGGCATCCAGACCCAGTTGATCTTGAGCTCCTTGACGATGCCCTCGGTCGCGGACTTCGCCTGGTCCTCGATGACGTCGGTCAGCGGACAGGCCGCCGAGGTCAGCGTCATGTCGAGCGTCGCGGTGTTGTCGTCGTCCACGTGCACGCCGTAGATCAGGCCGAGGTTGACCACGTCGATGCCCAGCTCGGGGTCGACGACGTCGTACAGCGCTTCGCGGACCTCCTCCTCGGAGGCGGGCTTGGCAGTGATGTCGGTCATGCGGTCTTCTCCTCACGTGCCTGGCCGGTGGCGTCCTTCCATGCCATCCAGCTCAGCAGGGCGCATTTCACTCGGGCGGGGTACTTGGAGACGCCGGCGAACGCCACCGCGTCCTCCAGCAGCTCCTCCATGGCGTCGTCCGGGGTGAGCTGCCCCTTGGACTGCATCAGCTCCAGGAACGCCTCCTGCACGCGGCTCGCCTCGGCGATGTCCTTGCCGACGAGCAGCTCGTTCAGCACCGAGGCGCTGGCCTGGCTGATGGAGCAGCCCTGCCCCTCGTAGCTGACGTCGGCCACGGTGTCGCCGTCGAGCCGCACCCGCAGGGTGATCTCGTCGCCGCAGGTGGGGTTCACATGGTGCACCTCGGCGTCGCCGTCGCGCAGACCGCGCCCGTGGGGGTGCTTGTAGTGGTCCAGGATCACGTCCTGGTACATGGAGTCCAGCTTCACGTCGCTACCTGTGTCCTCACCCGAAGAAGTTCCGAACGTGTTCCAGCCCGTCGGCGAGGGCGTCGACCTCGGCCGGGGTGGAGTACAGATAGAACGACGCACGCGTCGTCGCGGGAATTCCGTACCGCAGGCAGACCGGGCGGGCGCAGTGGTGACCCACCCGGACGGCGATGCCCAGCTCGTCCAGCACCTGGCCGACGTCGTGCGGGTGGATGTCCCCCAGCGCGAACGAGATCGCCGCACCGCGGTCCTCGACGCTCTCCGGGCCGATGAACCGCAGCCCGGGGATGGCCGACAGCCGCTCCAGCGCGTAGCCGGTGATGGCGTGCTCGTGCGCGGCGATGGCGTCCATGCCGATGGCGGAGAGGTAGTCCACCGCCGCGCCCAGCCCCACCGCCTGCGCGACCGGCGGGGTGCCGGCCTCGAACTTGTGCGGCGCGGGCGCGTAGGTGGAGGAGTGCATCGAGACGGTCTCGATCATCTCGCCGCCGCCGAGGAACGGCGGCAGGTCCTCCAGCAGCTCCTGCCGGCCCCACAGCACGCCGATGCCGGTCGGGCCGCACATCTTGTGGCCGGTGAAGGCCACGAAGTCGGCCTGGAGGGCCTGGACGTCGAGCGTCATGTGCGGCGCCGCCTGCGAGGCGTCGATGCAGACCAGGGCGCCGACCTCCTGGGCGCGGCGCACGATGGCCTCGACCGGGTTGTGGGTGCCCAGGATGTTGGAGACCAGCGTGAACGACACGATCTTGGTGCGTTCGGTGATGACCTCGTCGATCGCGGAGAGGTCGAGCCGGCCCTCGTCGGTCAGCCCGAACCACTTCAGCTTCGCGCCGGTGCGCTGCGCCAGCAGCTGCCACGGCACGATGTTGGAGTGGTGCTCCATCTCCGTGATGACGATCTCGGTGCGCTCGTCGACCTTGTACGGCTCGTCGGCCCAGCCGAGCATGTTGGCGACGAGGTTCAGCGACTCCGAGGCGTTCTTGGTGAAGATCACCTCGTTGCGGCTGGGCGCGTTGACGAACGCGGCGACCTTGTCGCGCGCGCCCTCGTAGAGCGCGGTGGCCTCCTCGGCGAGCACGTGCACACCGCGGTGGACGTTGGCGTTGTGGCGCTCGTAGTACCCGCTGAGCGCGTCGATCACCTGGCGCGGCTTCTGCGAGGTCGCCGCGTTGTCCAGGTACACCAGTCGTTTTCCGTCGTGGATCTCCCGGTCCAGGACAGGGAAGTCCTTGCGGACCGCCTCCGTGTCCAGGAGGCCCGGGAGCACAGGGCGGGGATGGGTCATGACGATGCGCCGCCCTTCACGTACTGCTCGTAGCCCTCGGCCTCCAGCTTGTCCGCCAGCTCGGCGCCGCCGGACTCCACGATGCGGCCCTTGGCGAAGACGTGCACGTGGTCGGGGTTGATGTAGCGCAGGATGCGCGTGTAGTGGGTGATCAGCAGGGTGCCGGTGTCACCGCCGCCGCGGACGCGGTTGACGCCCTCGGAGACGACGCGCAGCGCGTCGATGTCCAGGCCGGAGTCGGTCTCGTCGAGGATCGCGATCTTCGGCTTGAGCAGCTCCAGCTGGAGGATCTCGTGGCGCTTCTTCTCACCGCCGGAGAAGCCCTCGTTCACGTTCCGCTCGGCGAAGGAGGGGTCCATCTCCAGGCCGGCCATGGTCTCCTTCACCTCCTTGATCCAGGTGCGGAGCTTGGGAGCCTCGCCGCGGATCGCGGTGGCGGAGGTCCGCAGGAAGTTGGAGACGGAGACACCGGGGACCTCGACCGGGTACTGCATGGCGAGGAAGACGCCGGCACGGGCCCGCTCGTCGACGGACATCTCCAGGACGTCCTCGCCGTCGAGGGTGACGGTGCCGCCGGTGACGGTGTACTTGGGGTGGCCGGCCAGGGAGTAGGCGAGGGTGGACTTGCCGGAGCCGTTGGGGCCCATGATGGCGTGGGTCTCACCCTGCTTCACGGTCAGGTCAACCCCCCGCAGGATCTCGGTGGGGCCGCCTTCGCCCTCGACGGAGACGTGCAGGTCGTGGATCTCAAGCGTAGCCATGGGGAAGTCAGGACTCCTGGGTGACGGAGACGAGCACGGCCGCGTCGGGGCCGTCTCCCTCGATCTTTACGGGGTACACGGGGATGGGGCGGGTGGCCGGGAGGCCGGAGGGCTTTCCGGTGCGCAGGTCGAACGACGACCCGTGCAGCCAGCACTCGATCGCGCAGTCCTCCACCTCGCCCTCGGAGAGCGAGACGTTGGCGTGCGAGCAGATGTCGTTGACCGCGAACACCTCGCCCTCGGTGCGGACGACCGCGACCGGGACACCGGAGATCTCCACCCGCTTCGGGGTGTCCTCCTCCAGCTCGCCCAGCGCGCAGGCGCGCACGAAGGACTCGGTCGCGGTCATCCGATCGACTCCGCGAGCTCGGCCTCCAGCTTGGCGGTCAGCCGCTCCTCGACGTCGGGGACGCCGATCTGCTGGAGCAGCTCGCCGAAGAAGCCGCGGACCACCAGGCGCCGCGCCTCCTCGGCGGAGATGCCGCGCGCCATCAGGTAGAACAGCTGCTCGTCGTCGAAGCGGCCGGTCGCCGAGGCGTGGCCCGCGCCGACGATCTCGCCGGTCTCGATCTCCAGGTTGGGGACCGAGTCCACGCGGGCGCCGTCGGTGAGGACCAGGTTGCGGTTGAGCTCGTAGGTGTCGGTGCCGGTGGCGGCGGCCCGGATCAGCACGTCGCCGATCCACACCGCGCGGGCGCCGGCGCCCTGGAGCGCACCCTTGTACGCCACGTTGCTGCGGCAGTTGGGGGTGTTGTGGTCGACCAGCAGCCGGTGCTCGTGGTGCTGGCCGTCGTCGGTGAAGTAGAGGCCGTAGAACTCGGCCTCGCCGCCCGGCCCGGTGTACCGCACGCGCGGCTGGATCCGGACCAGGTCACCGCCGAAGGTGACGACCACGGACTTGAAGGAGGCGTCACGGCCCAGCAGCGCGTTGTGCTGCGAGCAGTGCACCGCGGTGTCGTCCCAGTCCTGCACCGAGACCACGGTGAGCTTGGCGCCGTCGCCGACGACGAACTCCACGTTGGCGGCGCGGACGGCGTCACCGGTGTGGTCCAGGACCAGCACCGCCTCGGCGAACGGCTTCAGCTCGAAGACCGTGTGGCCGAAGGAGACGCCGCCGGTGCCGTGCAGCGAGACGCGGACCGGCTCGGTCAGCGGCTCGGAGACGGTGACGACGGTGGCGGTCTCGAAGGAGCTGTACGCCTGGGCGGCGACGCGGTCCACCGGGGTGCCGGCGCGGCCCAGCCGGGCGTCCTCACGCCCGACGGTCTCGACGGTCACGCCCTGGGGCGCGTCCACCTCCGCCTTGATCGCGCCGTCGGCGACCGCGGAGCCGTCGTGCAGCCCGCGCAGCCGTTCCAGCGGCGTGAAGCGCCACTCCTCCTCGCGGCCGTGCGGCACCGGGAAGTCCGCGACGTCGAAGGACGGCGACGCGCTCATCCGGGTGGCGACGGTGGACTCGGCGGCCGCCGCCGTGTTCTCAAGGGCCTCAGCCATGGCTGTCGTGATGCTCGCTTTCTGCTTCGGTTCTCGCTCCCCCGCGGGCCGCGGCCGGGAAGCGGGCTCTCGCCCGGACCGGCCGCGTACGCCGAGGTGCCTTGTCCCGGGTCCCTGGGGGCCGCGGGTCACGGAGGCGGCGGGTCGGGCCGCCTCCGTGCCGGAGGGGGCCGTCAGCCGACGGAACCCTCCATCTGGAGCTCGATGAGCCGGTTGAGCTCCAGCGCGTACTCCATGGGCAGTTCCTTGGCGATGGGCTCGACGAAGCCGCGCACGATCATCGCCATCGCCTCGTCCTCCGACAGACCGCGGCTCATCAGGTAGAAGAGCTGGTCGTCGCTCACCTTGGAGACGGTCGCCTCGTGGCCCATGGTCACGTCGTCCTCGCGGACGTCGACGTAGGGGTAGGTGTCGGAGCGGGAGATGGTGTCCACCAGCAGCGCGTCGCAGAGCACGTTGGACTTCGAGCCCTCCGCGCCCTCACCGATCTCGATGAGCCCCCGGTAGGAGGTGCGGCCGCCGCCGCGCGCCACCGACTTGGAGACGATGTTGGAGGAGGTGCGCGGTGCCATGTGGACCATCTTGGCGCCGGCGTCCTGGTGCTGGCCCTCGCCGGCGAAGGCGACGGACAGCGTCTCGCCCTTGGCGTGCTCGCCCATCAGGTAGACGGCCGGGTACTTCATGGTGACCTTGGAGCCGATGTTGCCGTCGACCCACTCCATGGTGGCGCCCTCGTAGGCGACGGCGCGCTTGGTCACCAGGTTGTAGACGTTGTTCGACCAGTTCTGGATCGTCGTGTAGCGGCAGCGGCCGCCCTTCTTCACGATGATCTCGACGACCGCGGAGTGCAGCGAGTCCGACTGGTAGATCGGCGCGGTGCAGCCCTCGACGTAGTGGACGTAGGCGTCCTCGTCGACGATGATCAGCGTCCGCTCGAACTGGCCCATGTTCTCGGTGTTGATCCGGAAGTAGGCCTGGAGCGGGATGTCCACGTGCACGCCCTTCGGCACGTAGATGAAGGACCCGCCGGACCAGACGGCCGTGTTCAGCGCGGAGAACTTGTTGTCACCGGAGGGGATGACGGTGCCGAAGTACTCCTGGAAGATCTCCGGGTGCTCGCGGAGCGCGGTGTCGGTGTCCAGGAACAGCACGCCCTGGGCCTCCAGGTCCTCGCGGATCTGGTGGTAGACGACCTCGGACTCGTACTGCGCGGCGACACCGGCGACCAGGCGCTGCTTCTCCGCCTCGGGGATGCCGAGCCGGTCGTAGGTGTTCTTGATGTCCTCCGGCAGGTCCTCCCAGGACTGGGCCTGCTTCTCGGTCGACCGGACGAAGTACTTGATGTTGTGGAAGTCGATGTCGGAGAGGTCCGAGCCCCAGTTGGGCATCGGCTTCTTGTCGAAGAGCTTCAGCGCCTTCAGGCGCATCTTCAGCATCCACTCCGGCTCGGACTTCTTCCCCGAGATGTCGCGGACGACGTCCTCGGAGAGGCCGCGCTTGGCCGCGGCGCCTGCGGCGTCCGAATCGGCCCAGCCGTACTCGTAGGTGCCCAGGCCGTCGAGCTCGGGGTGGGCGGTCTCCGTGGGGAGCGTCATGCGGGGTTCCTCCCGGCGGTGCGTGATGGTGCGGACCCGGCCGCGCGGGGCGGCTCGGTCCCATGGGGCTTACGGGGTACGAAGGTCGTGCACACGCCGTCGCCGTGGGCGAGGGTCGCCAGGCGCTGCACGTGCGTGCCGAGCAGGGTGGAGAAGACTTCCGTCTCCGCCTCGCACAGCTGCGGAAACCGCTCGGCGGCGTGCGCGACCGGGCAGTGGTGCTGGCACAGCTGCTCGCCGGCCGCGGTGCCGGGCGCGTCGCGCGCGGTGGCGGCGTAGCCGTCCCGGGAGAGCGCCTCCGCGAGGGCGGCGGTCCGCTCCTCTGGCGGCAGTCCCTCCATGGTGGCGGCGTACCGCTCGGCGATCCGCTCGGCGCGGGCGCGGGCGAAGGCCATGACGGCGGCCTCGCCGCCATCGCCGCCTCCGGCGGCCCGCTCGATCCAGCGCAGCGCCTCCACGGCCAGTTCGTCGTAGGACTGGTCGAAGGCGTCGCGTCCGCAGTCGGTGAGGACGAAGACCTTGGCGGGACGGCCACGGCCCCGGGAACCGTAGACCCGCTTGTCGCGCGGCTCCACGATCCCCTCGGCCACCAGCGCGTCGAGATGCCGGCGGACCGCGGCCTGGGTCAGCTCCAGCCGGCCCGCGAGCTCCGCGGCGGTGGAGGGCCCGTGGTCGAGGATGGAGCGGGCGACGCGGCGACGCGTCCCGTGCTGCTCCTCGCCCCCGGCAGGCGCATGCGCCCCGGTGGCCGGAGCGGCCACCGGGAGCTGCGAGCGCTCGCCGACGTTTTTCACAACGCCATTGTTGCGTAATTCTCGATCCGCGGGCAACCCGCCCGCTTTGGCCTGCGAAATGCCGTGCATCACTTAGGTAAACCTAAGCTTCGCGGGAATATCCGAGGAGCACCGGAAACGGTGCCGGAAACGGCCCGGCGGCGGTCCCCGCTCGCAACGCCGGGAACCTCCGGCGCGGTCACCGGCGCCGCACCGCCCAGCGCCCGGCGCCCGGCGCCCCGGAGGCACGGTTCCGGGCACGGTACGCCGCCGGGGGCGGCACCGGCCACGCCCGCCCCGCCACCGTAGACTCCCCGCCATGCGCAGCGAACCGGCCGTAGCGGTCACCGGCCTGGTGAAGCGGTACGGCGACACCACCGCCGTCGACGGCCTGGATCTCACCGCGGACCGCGCCGCCGTCACCGCCGTCCTCGGCCCCAACGGCGCCGGGAAGACCACCACGGTGGAGACCTGCGAGGGGTTCCGCGCCGCGGACGCCGGCGAGGTCCGCGTGCTGGGACTGGACCCGGCGCGCGACGGCGCGGCGCTGCGTCCCCGGATCGGCGTGATGCTCCAGTCGGGGGGCGTGTACCCCACGGTGCGCGCCATGGAGATGCTTCGGCACACCGCGCGCCTCCACGCCCACCCCCTGGACCCCGAGGAACTGGGCGAGCGGCTCGGCCTGCACTCCTGCGGAAAGACCCCCTACCGGCGGCTCTCCGGCGGCCAGCAGCAGCGCCTCGCCCTGGCGCTCGCGGTCGTCGGCCGCCCCGAGCTCGTCTTCCTCGACGAACCGACCGCCGGACTCGACCCGCAGGCCCGCCACGCCACCTGGGAGCTGATCCGCGCGCTGCGCGCCGCCGGCGTCGCCGTCGTGCTCACCACCCACCTGATGGACGAGGCCGAGGAGCTGGCCGACCGCGTCGCCATCGTCGACGGCGGCCGGGTCATCGCGGCCGGGAGCCCCGCCGAGCTGTGCGGCGGCCGGGACGACGTGCTGCGGTTCACGGGCCGCCCCGGACTCGACCTCGCCTCGCTCGACGCCGCGCTCCCGGACGGCGCCCGCGCCGAGGAGTCCCCGGCCGGCCACTACCGCGTCACCGGCGCGGGCGGACCGGCGCTGCTGGCCGCCGTCACCGCCTGGTGCGCCGCGCACGACGTGCTCGCCGACCGCATCACCACCCGGCGCCACAGCCTGCAGGACGTCTTCCTCGACCTCACCGGCCGGGAGCTGCGCCCGTGACCGCCGCCGACCCCGGCGCCCCCGCTACCGCAGCCGACCACCGCGCCGCCCCCGCGCGGCCCGCACCGCACCGGAGGGACGACGTGCCCGGCACCGAGACCGAGTTCACCCCCCGGCCGGGCCCCGCCCCGCTGCCCCGCATGATCGCGGCCCAGGCGGCGCTGGAGACCCGGATGCTGCTGCGGCACGGCGAGCAGCTGCTGCTGACCGTGGTCATCCCCACGCTGCTGCTGGTGCTGTTCAGCGCCGTCGACATCATCGACACCGGCGAAGGCGGCGACACCGTCGCCGGCCGGGTCGCCTTCCTGGCACCCGGCATCCTGGCGCTCGCCGTGCTCTCCACCGCCTTCACCGGCCAGGCGATCGCCACCGGCTTCGAACGCCGCTACGGCGTGCTGAAGCGGCTGGGCGCCTCCCCGCTGCCGCGCTGGGCGCTGCTGACCGCGAAGAGCTGCTCGGTGGCGGTGACGCTGCTGCTGCAACTCGTCCTGCTCTGCGCCGTGGCCCTCGCGCTGGGCTGGTCGCCCGCGGGCGGCGCGGCCGGCGTCCTCGCCGCCCTGGTGCTGCTGGTGCCGGCGACCGTCGCGCTCTCCGCGCTCGGTCTGCTGATGGCGGGCACGCTGCGGGCGGAGGCGACGCTGGCGGCGGCCAACCTGGTGTTCGTGCTGCTGATCTTCGGCGGCGGGGTGGTCGTCCCGCTGGAGAACTTCCCCGACGCGGTCGCGCGCGGCCTGGAGCTGCTGCCGGTGGCGGCGCTCTCCGAGGGGCTGCGGGACGTGCTCCAGCAGGGTGCGCCGCTGCCGTGGGGCACGGTGGCACTGCTCACCGGCTGGGCGGTGGCGGCCACCGCGGCGGCCGCGCGCTGGTTCCGCTGGGAGTGAGCCCCGCACGCCCCCGGGCGCGCCGACCACCGGCCGGTGCGCGGGGTACGGGGGCGGGGTGCGGGGTGGGGTGCGACGCAGGCCACACCCCGTGCGAGCCCCCTCGTGAATGAATGCACAAGCGGCGCGCATACGATGGCGGACGTGCCGAAGAAGCCCTCCGCCCCCCGTACCCCGCTCGCCTGGCTCGACGCGCGGTGGACGCCGCGGCCGGAGACCGTGCGCCGCGCCGCCCTCCTCGCGCTGGTGATGAGCGTCGTCATCGTCATCACCGGCGGCGCCGTCCGCCTCACCGGCTCCGGCCTGGGGTGCGACACCTGGCCCCGCTGCACCGAGGACTCCTACGTCACCACCCCCGAGATGGGGCTGCACGGGGTCATCGAGTTCGGCAACCGCATGCTGACCTACGTCCTCTCGGCCGCGGTCGGCTTCTTCATCGCCGCCGCGCGGTGCGCCGCGCCGCGCCGCCGGTCGCTCACCCGCCTGGGGTGGGCGCAGTTCTGGGCGGTGCTCAGCAACGCGGTGCTCGGTGGGATCACCGTCCTCACCGGCCTCAACCCGTGGGTGGTCGCCGGGCACTTCCTGCTGGCCACCCTGCTCATCACCGTCACCACCGTCGCCTGGCTGCGCAGCAAGGAGGGCGACGGCCCGCCCCGCCCGCTGGTGGGAGTCCCGGTGCGCCGCGTCGTCCTCGGCCTCACGGTGGTGACCGCCGCGCTGATCGTCGCCGGCACGGCCGTCACCGGCTCCGGCAAGCACGCCGGTGACAACAGCCGCGAGATCGTGCGGATGCCGTTCGACTGGGAGGCGGTGACCCGGGTCCACGCCGTGCTGGCCTGGATCGTCGTCGTCGGCGCGCTGGCGGTGCTGGTCGGACTCCGGCTGGTGGACGCCCCTCCCGGGCCGCGGGCCCGCGCCCGGGACCTGGTGATCGTGCTGTTCGCGCAGGGCGCCGTCGGCTACGTGCAGTACGCGCTGGAGGAGCCGCCGCTGCTGGTCGGCATCCACATGCTCGGCTCGACCCTGACCTGGATCGCGACGGTCCGGCTGCTGCTGTCGCTGCGGGAGCGCGGCGCGGCCCCGGGCGGCGGGAGCGGCGGGGACGACGCCAGGCTGCCCGCCCCCACGCCCGCCCCCCAGGACGAGGCGGCCGCTGCGCCGGGGACCGGCC
>NZ_JAAVJC010000094.1 GCF_012033785.1 Streptomyces bohaiensis | reverse complement strand
GCGCGGCGACGGCCGCGCCGGAGAGCCGGATCAGCCGCCACAGCGCGGCCTCGCCGCGCAGCAGCAGCCAGCCCGCGACGAGTGCCGCGAGCAGGTGCCCGGCCAGCATGGCGGGGGCGGTCACCGCGACCAGTGCGGTCGCGGCGTCGCCGAGCAGCGCCGCGAGCTCGTCCACCGGCGGCGGCGCGTCCGCGGCCGCGGGAACGGGCGGCGGTCGCAGCCCGGCCTCGGTGACGATGCGGTCGGCCTCGACGGGGGTGAGCGTGAGGAGTTCGTCGTTGCAGAGCAGCTTCGCCGCCATCGACAGCACGCCGCCGGAGACGCCCGCCGCCGCTTCGTCACCCCCGGCATGGCCGCTGTGACCGGCATGACCGGCGGTCTCTGCGCCGCCGCTCGCCGCACCGTGACCGAGACCGAACAGCACGTGCAGCAGCAACTGGGAACCGGCGACGACGGCGACGACGCCCGGGAGGGACCGGCGTTCCCGCCCGACGAGCGGCAGACTCACCATGAAGAGGATCAGCCAGCCCGCGCCGAGTTTCCAGGGCTCGACGCCGCTGCCGGCGGCCAGCACGTGACCGCCCGAGGCAAGCAGGCAGCAGGCCGCGGCGAAGAGCGCGGCCCGCGTCAGGCGCACATCGAGGGCGGCAGGCATAGCGGCGACATCATCTCACCGGCGGAACGCAGCCCGGCCGCCGGGGCCGACATTCGACCGAGTGTGCGAACTTTTGTCCGATCTCCCACCCCCCATGGTGTAGCTATATCCACCCATTCGTCCCGTATATCCGCCGATCGGGCGGTACTACCACGCGGCCGGGCTTACGAACCGGGTCGATCGGCAATAACTACGAGTGCCGGGCGGCGACTGTCGCCGCGCGGACGAGAAGTGGGAAGGAGGAGCCATGAGCATCTGGTGGTCTCTCCAGCTGCGTCGCGAGGCTTCGAGCGTCCCCCTCGCCCGCCGACTGCTCGCCGGCGCCATGGACACGGCGGGCGTGGACGCGGACATCGCGCACGAACTCTCCCTCGCCCTCACCGAGGCGTGCGCCAACGCGGTCCAGCACGGCGGGCACTCGGGCGCCTACCAGGTCACCGCCTCCATCGACGGTGACATCTGCCGGATCGAGGTCACCGACTCGGGGCCGGGGTTCCCGCTCGACCGCCTCCTCGGCGAGCTGGACCCCCTCGGCGGTCTCCTCGACGCCGGCACCGCGACGACCGCGACGACCGTGGCGCACGTCGAGCACGTCGAGCACGAGATGGAGCACGGCCGCGGCCTGCGCCTCATCGAGGCGCTCTCCGACCGGGTCCGCTACGACAACCAACCGGACCGCGGCGGCGCCGTCATCTCGTTCGACAAGATCCTCAAGTGGCGAGAGGACTCCCTGCTGCAGGCGTCCTGACGACGCCGGCACACCACGCGACACCGCCGCGCCGCCCCGGGGAGCCCGGGGCGGCGCGGCGGTGCGTACGCGCGCCGTCGCGGTCCGCCGCCGCGGTCCCCACGTCGTGCGACGGCGGACTCGGGCCGGCGGTGAGCGCCGTCGGAGCCGCCGGAACCGTCCCTGTTCACCGCGCTGCTCGGTTCCCTGGCCGACCGTCCCCGGGGATCTCGGCGCGTCGTCGTCCGCCGCCCTCCTGATGTGTCCTGAATCTTTCGGGTGGTGACGGCGCGGGGTGGGAACTCACGCTGGGTGCCCGGTAGTTGTCTTGGTGTGCCGCCGCACCCCCTGTACTCGGCGGCTGCTGGGGCGGCCCACGGCCCTCCCCGGGACATGCACGCGTCCATGACGCGCGACACAAAGGAGTGAACGCCGGGATGGTGTTCAAGCGTCTGCTCGGAACCTTCGGGGTCGGTGGCCCGAAGGTCGATACCGTTCTGTCCGGGAGCGGCACCCCTGGGGGCACGGTCCAGGGTGACGTCCACGTCCAGGGCGGTGAGGCCGAGTTCGATATCCAGCAGATCGTGCTGGAGCTCGTGGCGACCCCGCAGCAGCTTCCCGGCCAGCAGCAGGGCGGCGGCATGGGCGGGATGGGCGGCGGTGGTGCCCAGGGCGGCAAGCCCGTGGTCTTCGGCCGCGAGGTCGTCGCGGGCGGGTTCCGCATCGCCGCCGGGGAGAAGCAGGTCTACCCCTTCTCGATGCCGCTGCCCGCCGAGACGCCCTTCAACGAGCTGTACGGCCAGTCCCTCGGCCTGGAGCTGGGCGTCCGCACCGAGCTGGCGATCGCCGCCGCGAAGGACAGCGGCGACATGGACCCGCTGACGGTCTCCGCGCTCCCGGCTCAGGAGGTGGCGCTGGAGGCGCTCGGCCAGCTGGGCTTCGGCTTCGCGCAGACCGTGCTGCTGCCGGGCTTGGTCGCCGGCGCCCAGTACCAGGAGCTGCCGTTCCACCAGGAGCTGATGCTCAGCGCGGCCCCGCAGTACGCCGACCAGCTCCAGGGGCTCGACCTCACCCTCGTCGCCGGTCCGCAGGGCGTGGACGTCGTGCTGGAGGCCGACAAGCACCTCTCCGGTGGGGTGCCGATGCCGTTCGTGCGGCACACCATCCCGCACGCCGAGGTCACCTCCCGCGACTGGCAGGCGGAGATCGACGGCTGGGTGCAGGAACTGCTCCAGCAGCGGCAGGAGTTCCTCCACCAGATGCAGATGCAGATGGGCGGCATGCAGCCCGGCATGCACCCGGGGATGCAGCCGGGCATGCACCCCGACATGCAGCAGCAGCGCCGTGGCGGCGGCGCGGGCATGGCCGTGGCGGCGGGCGCCGCGGGCCTGGGCGCCGGCGTCCTCGGGGGCATGATGCTCAACGAGGCGTTCAGCGGTGACGACGAGGAGGACCTCGCCGACGACGACGGCGGCGACGACGAGTGACGGCGCGGGGCCCGGCACGCCCCGCGCGCCCGCCCCGCCGCGACTCCCCACCGGCCCCCGGCCGCCCCCGTGGTCACTGCTGCGGGCCGAGCACGCAGAACTCGTTGCCCTCCGGGTCGCTGAGGACCACCCACGACTGCTCGCCCTGGCCGATGTCGACGCGCCGGGCGCCGTGCGCCACCAACCGGGCGACCTCGGCCTCCTGGTCGTCGGGGCGGAAGTCGACGTGCAGGCGGCTCTTCGCCTTCCGCCCCTCGTTGATCCGGATGAAGGCCAGTCCGGGCAGGCGGTCCGGGGTGGCCCGGATCTCGAACTCGTGCTCCGAGGTGTACACCACGACCCAGCCGAGGGCATCGGCCCACCACTGCCCCAGCGCCGCCGGATCCTCCGCGTGGACGACTACCTGCTCCCATTCCAAACTCATCGGGACAGCATAGGACTTGTGTGACACGCGGGTCGATCGCGGCGAGTGCAACCGGACACCCGCACGCCGCAGCGGTCGGGCGCCGCCCCGGGCCCGCCGCCGCGCGTCCCCGGGCGGTGGACTCCCGGGGACGCATCCCGCTGAGCCGCCCGGCCGCCGGTACGAGGTGCGGTTACCCCGACGGGCGGACCGGCCGTGGGACCGTCGAGCAGCACGGTCGACCGCCCGGACGGGAAGTCCGGGCGGGGTCGGCCGCCGCCCGTGCGCCCGGCTACCCGTCACCCGCGGACGGCGCCCCGGTCCCCGGGACGTCCCCTCGACGACGGAGCGCCCCCGTCGCCGCCGGTGCTCCCACCGGGCCGGTCGTCGGCCTCGCTCCGCCCGCCATCAGCTCCAGGACCGCCTCACACCAGGGAGTTTCGCCATGACTGCGGACGTTCTGCCCGCCCAGGAACACATGGGTCTCGCCGCGAGCTGGGGAGCCCACGACTCCGAGCCGTTCCCCGTGGTACTCGCAGAAGGGGAGGGGGCGTGGGTGCGCGACGTGACCGGCCGGCGCTACCTCGACTTCCACGGTGGCTACTCGGCGCTCAACTTCGGCCACCGCCACCCCGCGCTCGTCGCCGCCGCGAAGGCGCAGCTGGACCGGCTCACGCTCAGTACCCGGGCCTTCCACAACGACCAGTACGGCCCGTTCTGCCGGGAACTCGCCGAACTGACCGGCACCGAGACGGTGCTGCCCTCCAACTCCGGCGGCGAGGCCGTCGACACCGCCGTCAAGATCGCCCGGAAGTGGGCCTACCAGGTCGGACACGTCCCCGAGGGCACCGCGGAGGTCGTCGTCGCGGCCGCGAACTTCCACGGCCGGACGCTCTCCATCGTCTCGTTCTCGACCAACCCCGCCCACCGGGCCGGGTTCGGCCCCTTCACCCCCGGCTTCCGCACGGTCCCGTTCGGGGACATCGACGCCCTGCGGTCGACGGTCACCGGTGCCACCGCGGCGGTCTGCCTGGAGCCGGTGCAGGGCGAGGCCGGGGTGATCGTGCCGCCGAAGGGCTACCTCGCCGAGGTGCGGCAGCTGTGCGACGACACCGGCACCCTGCTGATCGCCGACGAGGTGCAGAGCGGCCTGGCACGTACCGGCGAGACCCTGGCGCTGGACCACGAAGGAGTACGAGCCGACCTCACCACCCTGGGGAAGAGCCTCAGCGGCGGTCTCCTGCCGCTCTCGGCGGTGATCGGCCGCGCGGACGTGCTCGGTGTGATCACCCCCGGCGACCACGGCTCCACCTTCGGCGGCAACCCCCTGGCGTGCGCGGTCGGCCGAGCCGTCGTGCGGCTGCTCGCCACGGGGGAGTTCCAGGAACGGTCCCGGGAGCTCGGCGCCCACCTGCACGCACGGCTGCGGGAACTCGACGGGGTCACCGAGGTCCGCGGACGCGGCCTGTGGGCGGGCGTGCAGCTCACCGAGGAGCGGTCGGCCGGCAAGCGCATCACCGAGCGCCTGGCCGAACGCGGGCTGCTGTGCAAGGAGTCCCGCGGCCACCTGCGAGTGGCGCCCCCACTGGTCGTCACCCGCGAGGAGATCGACCGCGGCGTCGGCATCATCGCCGACGTGCTGGCGTGAGCGGCGAGCCGGGCGGTCCGCCCAGGGAAGAAGGAGACACCCGCATGACCGACTTCACCGGCCTGGTCGCCCTCGTCACCGGCGGCGCCTCGGGGCTCGGCCTGGCCACCGCGAAACTGCTGCACAGCCGCGGCGCGCAGGTCGCGGCGCTGGACCTGCACCCGGAGGGGCTCCCGGAGGGCATCGTCGGCTTCCGCGCCGACGTCCGCGACGACGCGGCGGTCCGGGCCGCCGTCGACGGGGTCGTCGAACGGTTCGGCAGACTCGACGTCGTGGTCAACAACGCCGGTGTCGGCGCACTCGGCGATGTGACGGCCAACGACGACGACGAGTGGGCGCGGACCCTGGACGTCAACGTCGTCGGGATGGTCCGGGTCGCCCGGCACGCCGTCCCGCACCTGCGGCGCTCACCCGCCGCCGCCATCGTCAACACGGGGTCGATCGTGGCCTCGGCGGGGGTGCAGCAGCGGGCCCTGTACTCGGCGACCAAGGGGGCCGTCCACGCGTTGACCCTCGCCATGGCGGCGGACCACGTCCGTGAGGGCATCCGGGTCAACTGCGTGGCGCCCGGCTCCGCCGACACCCCGTGGATCGAGCGCTCGCTCCGGCGGACCGACGACCCGGCGGCCGCCCGCGCCGCGCTGGACGCCTTCCAGCCGACGGGACGCCTCGTCACGCCCGAGGAGGTCGCGGCGGCCATCGCCTACCTCGCCGGCCCGCTGTCCAGCGCCACGGTCGGCACGGTGCTCGCGGTCGACAACGGCATGCACGGGCTGCGGCTGCGCCCCGCGGCCCCGGCCTAGACCGCTGCGTCCAGGCCCTGCGCGGTCACCGGGACGGGCGGGGGGGCACTCCGCGCGGAGTGCCGCCCCGTCCCGGCCGTCCCGCCCGTCCCGCCGTCCGACCAGGGGCGGAAAAGGAACCCATCAACATACCAAGTGCTCTCGGAATACCTGGTGGTAGGGTCGCGGCACGATCTAATCTCAACGGTGGCGGACACGTTTCGCCGTCGACGGGGGAGGTTAGTGGTGCATTCCGCTGTGCCTGGACCTGATAGGGACCTGACCAGTCCCCAACCGGAGTTCGCCGTACTGGGATCTCTGGAAGTCCGTGCCGACCGCGAAACCGTGCCCGTCAACGGGGCACTGCAACGGCGCGTATTGGTGATGCTTCTCCTGGAGGCGGGCCGCGTGGTGCCCGTATCCCGCCTCGTGGCGGCCGGATGGGACGACGATCTCCCTGACAGCGCCGACCACCAGGTGCGAAAGACCGTCGCAAAGCTGCGAAGCCGCCTACCGCGCGGCCCGGAGATCATCATTACCGACGGCGCGGGGTACCGCGTGGCGATCGAGCCCGAACAACTCGACCTGGCGCGCCACCGCGGGCTGCTCGACGAGGCCAGGAGCGCGCTGCGCGACGGGGAGACGCCCCGGGCGGCGGCGTGCTTCCGCGCGGCGCTCGCCCTCTGGCGCGGCCCGGTGCTCTCCGGAGACGGCGGACGGGTCATCGACGCCGCCTCCGCGGCCCTGGAGCAGCAGCGGCTCACCGCTGCGGAGCAGCTGTACGACCTGTGCATCGAGGCGGGGGAAGCGGCCGAGATCACGGGTGAGCTGCGCGCCCTGGTCGAGGAGCATCCGCTCCGGGAGACCCTCCGGGGCCGGTTGATGCACGCGCTCTACCGCTCGGGACAACAGGCGGCGGCGCTGGAGGAGTTCGCGCGCGCCCGGCGCCATCTCGCGGACGAACTCGGCATCGATCCCGGTGTCGAGCTGACCGACCTGCACGCCCGCATCCTCCGCCAGGACGCCTCCCTCAGCCGCCCGACCGGCCCCGAGCCGCCGCCCTCCGGGCACCCCGCGCGGCCCGCGCCCGCCGCCACCGACGCGTCGGCCCGCCCGGGCGAGCCCCCGTGCGGAATCCCGTTCGACGTCCGCGACTTCTCGGGCCGCACAGCGGATCTGCAGTGGGTGAGCGAGGCGGCGGCGGCCCCCGGGAGCCGGGTGCCGACGATCCTGGCGCTCGACGGCATGGGCGGCAGCGGCAAGACGGCGCTGGCCGTCCGCGCCGCCCACCAGCTGGCCGAGCGGTACCCCGACGGCAGCCTCTTCATCGACCTCCACGGCTTCACCCCGGGGCAGCACCCGCTTTCCGCCTTCGACGCCCAGCGCGACCTGCTGGCCGCGGCCGGGGTACCCGGCGACGAGATCCCCACGGTCCCCGCGGGGCGGGCCGCACGGTGGCAGGCCTACATCCGGGGGAGGCGCATGGTGCTGGTCCTGGACAACGCCGCCTCCTCCGAGCAGGTCCGCGGGCTGATCCCGGCCTCGTCCGACACCCTGGTCCTGATCACCAGCCGCCCGCGGCTGACCGGTCTCGACGGCGTCGCGTGGCGCTCCGTGGGGGCGCTCGACGAGGCGGACAGCCGGCAGATCCTCCGCACCACCCTCGGCGACGACCGGCTGCGCGACGAGCCCGACGCGGCCCATGAACTGCTCCAGCTGTGCGGGGGCCTGCCGCTCGCCGTCCGGATCGCCGCGGCCCGGCTCGCCAACCGCCCCCACTGGACCGTCCGACGGCTCGTCGAACGGCTGCGGGACCACACCAGGCGGCTGGACGAACTGACCAGCGAGGGGCGGGGCGTCGCCAGTGCGCTGCTGCTCTCGTACCAGACGATGCCCGACGACCAGCGCACCGCTTTCCTGCTGCTCGGCCACCACCCCGGCCGCTGCCTGGACGTCGAGGAGGCGGCGGCGCTGCTGGACACCGACGTCGTGACGGCGGAGACGGTCCTGGAGGAACTGGTCGACGTCCGGCTGCTGGAGGCCCGGGACCCGGGCGTCTACGCGCTGCACGACCTGGTGCGGAGCTTCGTCCAGCGCGTCGCACGGGACGAGCGGACGCGGGAGGTGGGCCAGGCGGTGCGCCGCCTGCTCGACCACTACGTGCGGCGCGCGGAACACGCCTGCGACACGCTCTTCCCCGGCCGGCGCAGCGTGCACCCCGACGGCGCGGACGCGCGCACCGGCGCGGAGCTCGACCACCGGGAGACCGCGCTGCGGTGGATGGACCAGCACCGCGACGGCATGCTGGCGGCGGTGGACGCCGCCTACGAGGAGGGGCTGCTGTGGCACGCCGCGCGCCTGCCGCGCGAGTTGGGCTTCCACTCCAGCATCCGTGCCTACGACGCCAGCGCGAACGCCGCCCTGGACAAGGGTGTCGACGCGGCGCGTCAGCTCGGCGACCGCCCGCTGACCCGCCTGAACCTCACCAACCTCGCCATGGGCAAGTGGCGGCTGGGCCAGCTGAGCGACGCGGTCGCCCGGCTGGAGGAGGCGGTGGAGCTCTCCCGCCAGATGGCCGACGAGCACAGCCACGCGGCCTGCCAGGCCCGACTGGGGCAGGCCCTCAGCAGCATGGGGGAGCTGGAGCGCGCGCTCCAGCTGAACCAGGAGGTCAGCCGCCGCGCCGCGGAGCTGGGGCTCACCCGGCTCGGCGGCTCCTCGCTCAGCACGCTCAGCCTGATCCAGGCACGGCTGGGGCGGTTCGACGAGGCGATCCGGTCGGCCGAGCAGGCCGTCGCCGTCTTCGCCTCGATAGAGGAGGTCCAGCTGTCCGTGGACGCGCTGAGCAACCTCTCCCAGGCCATGGAGGGGCTCGGCCGTTTCGACGAGGCGCTGGAGCGCGCCGACGCCGCCCTGGAGAGCTGCGAACGGATCAGCATGCCCTCCCTGCTGCCGCTCGTCCTCGCCCGCCGGGCGGACGTGCTGACCCGGATGGGGAAACTGGAGGAGGCGGCGCTCAGCGCCGACCAGGCCCTCGCCACGGCGGCGAGTCGGAGCGACGACATCCACCGGGCGGCCGTGCACCTCACCGTCGGTCGGGTCCGCTACGCCCAGGGGGAGTTGGACCACGCCCGCGACCACCAGGCGCTGGCGCACGAGATCGCCTGCCGCATGGAGCTGCGGTACGACGAGGCGTGCGCGCTCTGGGGCCTGGCCCGGACGGCGGAGACCGGGGGACAGGCGGAGCTGGCCCGCAGGCACCGCTCGGCGGCGGACGACCTGTTCGCCCGCATGAAGGTGCCGGAGACCGCGCGGTGAGCCCCCGCGGCGGAGCGGCGCGCGCCCCGGGCGACGGCCGGCTCGTGGTGGCCCCCGCCGGGTGTGCCACGTCGCCGGGCGACGGCGACCACGGCAACCACGGCAACGACTGACCGGCAGCAGCCCGCCGCCGACCACGCGTCACGGCTCCACCCCCAACCACCGCCGGCGCACGGCCGGCCCCAGGAGAGGCGGCGGCCGGGCGGGTCGCCCTGCTGCGGACAGCCGCCCACCGTCACGGGGCCCCTCGGCCTCGCGCGCCGCCGCGTCGGTGGCGCCCGGACACCCGTGCACCGGGACCACAGCGCCGGTGCTCCGGTCCAGACCGCACCCGGCGATTGGCGTGATCTGCTCCTGCCGCCTCCCGGGGGCCCGTTCGGCGTGCTGCGCGCCTGCCGCCGAACGGGTGGCCGACTACCGGCCGCCCGCCGGGCGATGTGCCCGAGCGGTCGGCGCCGCGCGTCGTCTCGGCGCCGAACGCCTCTGAACTGCCGCGATGAGGGGCGAAGCGGTCAGGTCGGCGCGGTGGGAACGCGGTGGGCGGCAGCGGGGAGGCGGGCCGCGGGTCCGCTCGGCCGGTCGGGGCGGGCAGCCGGGCCGCCAATCCCAGGGGCCGAAAAATGGCCGGAAGCCATGGCCGGGACCCCCGGGCACGTCACCTGAACAGGTGATCTTCTCGCGCGAGCCTCCCGGTGCCCCGTGCCCGGGCCTAACGTGACGTCCGGTCCGCCGGGACCCCGTGAGCCGGACGCCCCGCGCCGTCGGCTCCGGGGCCTCCCGTGTGGTGCGACGGCCCGGCCCGGTCGCGGGGCACATCCCGTACATCGCTCAGGGGTGAGACGGTTTGACGACACATCGGCTGCCACGGCGAACCGCCCTGCCCGGCGCACGCCCCCGGCGTCCCGCCGCTGCCCCCGACGCCCGGCCGCCGGGCCGGCGCCCGCACCCCGCCTGCGGCACCCGTGCCGCCCACCCGGCCCGCGCCGCCCACGTGGCCGGTGGGCCTCGCCGACGGGGCCCGCGCTCCACCGCCCCCGCGCGCCCCGACCGTGTCGAAACGGTCGACAGGGCACCGTTCGCGCCCCACCATCAATATCTGACGGTCCACCAGAAATGGCTCTCAGTGGGGTCGTTCGCAGTCAAATGCTCTGGTATTGCACGCGGGGTGGTCACTCGGTTTCGAAGAGATAGGGTTCCGGCGGATGCGCCACGCCTGTGGCCGATGGTGTGACCCGCCCCCACCCCCGTACCCGACGAACACAGCCTCGCGACCACGCGCATCCCGTGTGACCTCGCCAGCCAACCCGTGAGGAACAGATGACCCTGATACAGGTCGGTGCGCTGACACTGGCGGTGCTCCTTGCCGTCACGGCCGTCCTGGCCCTGCGCTGGAGACGGCTCGCCCGTGTCCGCGAGGCAGAGTTGCGCCAGGCCCAGGCCAAGATCACCGCACGGGACGAGGAGGCCGTGCACTTCGTCGAGACGCGACTGCGGCGTCTCGCCGACAAGGGGCGCCCGGGACCGTCGCTGCACCCCACCCTCGCGGAGACCGACTTCGCCCGCGCCCAGGAGCGCGCGCTCCAGGCGATCACCGTCATCTCGCGCGAGTCCGCCCGGCGCGCGGAGCGGCAGATCACCGAGAAGGCCGAGAGCGTCGCCCAGGCGTCGGTCCGCGCCGTCACCCAGTCCCTCCAGGCGCTCGTCGCCGAACAGCAGATCGCCATCACCGCGATGCTGGAGGGCCACCACAGCGACAAGGTCCTCGCCGACCTCATCCCGATCGACCACGCCTGCAGCCAGCTGGCGCGGCGTGCGCAGATCGTCTCCGTGCTGACCGGCTCCTGGCCGGGCCGGCAGCGCGACGACTCGCCCCTGCTGGAGGTGGTGCGCGGCGGCGTCTCCCGCATCCGCGACTACCGCCGCGTGCGGGTCACGGGCGAGCCCACGGAGCACGTCACCAGCCGCGTGGTCGAGCCCGTCGTCCTCGCCGTCGCCGAACTGCTCGACAACGCCGCCCGCCACTCGGCGCCCGGCACCGAGGTCGAGGTCGGCTTCGTCTCCGCGCACAACGGCATCAGCATCGTCATCGACGACGCCGGCATCGGTCTGACCCCCGAGGAGCGCGACCGCGCCGGTCGGCTGCTGACCGGCCAGGAGCCGGTGCGCCTGACCGAGATGCGCAACCCCCCGCGCTTCGGCTTCGCCGGCGTCGGCATGCTCGCTTCCCGCTACGGCCTGCGCGTCCAGGTGGGCCAGGAATCGGTCCACGGAGGCGTTCGTGCCGTACTGCACATCCCCCGCGAACTGCTCGCCGCCCCGCCGGCCCCGGCCCGTCCGATGAGCCAGATGCCGCCGCTCCCGGAGCCCGGAAGCCGCCCCGCCGCCCCCGTCGAACCGCAGCAGGCGCCCCAGCCGCTCCCGCAGCGCTCCGCGCAGCCCACCCCGGCCCCCGTCGCCGCCTCGCATCCCTACGAGGACCCGTACGGCGCCCCGCAGCCGGCCGCTCCGCACCAGCCCGTGCCGCACCAGCCGGCGGCCGCGTACCAGCCGTCCACGTCGTACACCGCCGCCGAGCCCGAGCCCGCGCCCCCGCAGGGCGCCGGCCCCGAGGAGGCGGAGACCCACGCCGCCCCCTACCCGGTCGCCGAGGACGGGCTCCCCGTCCGACGGCGGCAGCGCGGCGGCTCCCACCGCCGCAGCAGGCCCACGGTGCCTTCGAGCCGTCCCCCCGCCCCCGACGCCGGACGCGCCTTCGCCGCGTTCGTGCGTGGCTCGACCTCCAACCACGATGAGGAGAACACCCTGTGAACCCCGCGCCCAACCTGAGCTGGATCCTCGACGAGCTGGTGAGCGTCCCGCACGCCCGGCACGCCGTGCTGCTCTCCGCCGACGGGCTGATGACGGCGACCTCGGAAGGCGTCGACCGTGACCTGGGCGACTCCGTCGCCGCCCTCACCTCCGGTCTGCAGTCCCTCAGCCGGGCCGCCGCCGTCTTCGCCAGCGGTGGCGAGGACCCCTGGGAGCAGACCCTCGTGCAGTTCGGCAACGGGTTCATCTTCATCGTCGCGGCGGGCGAGGGCACCTTCCTGGTCGTCTCCGCGGGCCGCGAGGTGGACATCGAGGCGATGTCGTTCCGCATGGGCAAGACCATCGACCGGGTCGGCCAGGAGCTCGGACTGGCGCCGCGTCAGGCCCCGGTTGGCGGCGCGTGAGCGGCGATCGCCCGCGGGACGGGCTGGTCCGGAGCTACGTGGTCACCGGTGGTCGTTCCACGCCCAGCCGCAACCACTTCGACGCGATCACGCTGATCACCCGGCCCGACCCCGGGCCGGGACGCGGCGGGCTCTCGCCGGAGCAGCGCCACGTCCTGGACCTGCTCGCGTCGAGCGCGCAGTCGGTCGCCGAACTCGGCGCCCGGCTGCGCCTCCCGCTGTCCGTGCTGCGCGTCCTGCTCGCCGACCTGATGAGCGGGGGACACATCACCACCCAGCGGCCGATCACCCGGTCGGACCGCCTCGACCGCAAGCTACTGGAGGAAGTCCTTGCTGGACTCCAGCGCCTCTGACCACCGCACCGCGCCGGCGCTGCGCGGTGACGAGCGGACGGTGAAAATCCTGATAGCCGGTCACTTCGGCGCCGGCAAGACCACCTTCGTGCACGCGCTCTCCCAGATCGCGCCCCTGAGCACGGAGGAGGTGATGACGTCCGCCAGCATCGACACCGACCACACCAACCTGCCGAACAAGACCTCCACGACCGTGGCCATGGACTTCGGCCGGCTGTCGCTGACGGACGACCTGGTGCTGTACCTCTTCGGCGCGCCCGGCCAACCCCGGTTCTTCCCCGTCCTGCGGGACCTCGCTTTCGGTGCGCTCGGCGCCCTGGTGCTGGTCGACACCCGCCG
Organism: Streptomyces bohaiensis; assembly: GCF_012033785.1. Classification (GTDB taxonomy): domain Bacteria; phylum Actinomycetota; class Actinomycetes; order Streptomycetales; family Streptomycetaceae; genus Streptomyces; species Streptomyces bohaiensis. Next base: position 3,720 of record NZ_JAAVJC010000094.1, on the reverse strand, counting down.
GCTGGAGGACACCTACCCGATCCTGGAGCTCATCGAGGACCTCGACCTCCCCTACGCGATCGCGATAAACCGCTTCGACAACGCCCCCGAGCACAGCGTCGAGCGGCTGCGCGAGGTGATGGACCTCGAACCGGAGACCCCGCTGGTCATCTGCGACGCCCGGGAGCACCGCAGCTCGACGGACGCGCTGATCACGCTGACCCGACACGTGCTCACCCTCACCCCGGAGACCACCGCATGACCACCGACCCGTCCGGGGGGCAGTGCCCGGCCCACCGGTCCGTGAACGACACCGCAGGCCACGCCGCCACCGCGACGCAGGAGCCGCCCCCCGACCGTCCGCTGCCGATCCACGGACCGGAGTTCAGCGCCAACCCGCGCGCCACCTACGAACGGCTGCGCGCCCAGGGCCCCATCGCGCCGGTGGAGATCTCACCGGGCGTCTACGGGTACCTCACCACCACCTACCGCTCCGCGCTGTACCTGCTGCGCAACACCCCCAACCGGTTCGCCAAGAACCCACGGCACTGGCAGGCGCTGCGGGAGGGCCACGTCCCCGCCGACAGCCCCGCGGCGATGATGATGGGCCCGCGGGACAACGCCCTGTGGATGGACGGCCCGGCCCACGCCCGGCACCGCCGGGCGATCACCGGCAGCCTGGAGAAGGTCGACACCCACGCGCTGGCGGACACCGTCACCGCCATCGCCGACCAGCTGATCGACACCTTCTGCGCCGACGGCCGGGCCGACCTGGTGCCGCGGTACGCCGACCCGCTGCCGATGATGACCCTGATCAAGCTGTTCGGCTGCCCCGACGAACTCGGGCACCGCATCGTCCAGGCCATCGGCCAGCTCTTCGACGGCACGGACGCGGCGCAGGCCGGCGCCAACGTGCACGCCGCCAACCTGGAGCTGGTGTACCTCAAGCGCCGGGAGCCGGCGGACGACGTCACCTCCTGGCTGCTGCAGCACGAGGCCGGTCTGGACGACGAGGAGATGATCCAGACCATCCTCCTGGTCATCGGGGCCGCCACCACCCCGAGCAGCAACCTGATCATGAACGGTCTGCTGCGGATGATCACGGACTCCCGTTTCGCCGGAAACGTGCACGACGGCGTGCAGCCGGTTTCCGACGCGGTCGACGAGGTGCTGTGGAACGACCCGCCGATGGCGAACTACAGCCCGCTGTACGCCCTCGGCTACCAGACCTACGAGGGCATCACCATCCACCCCGGCTACCCGGTGCTGGTGTCGTTCGCTGCCGCCAACTCCGACCCGGCGCTCGGTATGGCGCTGGGTTCCCGGGCCGGCAACCGCGGGCACCTCGCGTTCTCGGCCGGGGTCCACGCCTGCCCGGCGCCGGATCTCGCGCGGATCATCACCGAGACGGCGATCGAACGGATTCTCGACCGCCTCCAGCCTCTGACGTTCGCCGGCGACATCTCGCGGCGGCCCGGCACGTACCACTCCGGGCTCACGGAACTGCTCGTCCACTTCCAGCCCACCTCCCCGCTCGCCTCCTCCGAAAGGTGAACCGATGACCGCACAGGCGTCCCAGGGAAGCGGCCCCTACCCACTCGACGGCTCGGGCTCCGACATACACGGGGAGGCCACGGCGCTGCGGGACCTCGGTCCCGCGGTCCGTGTCCTCCTCCCCGGCGACATCCCGGCCTGGTCGGTCACCGACCCGGGCCTCATCCGCCGACTCCTCGCGCACAAGGAGGTGTCCAAGGACGCGCACCAGCACTGGCCCGCATACCGGGAGGGCCGGGTACCGGAGGACTGGCCCCTCCGCATCTGGGTCGATGTCCGCAACGCGCTCGCCGCGTTCGGCACCGAGCACACCCGGCTGCGCAAGCCGCTCGCCGCGGCGTTCACCGCGCGGCGGGTACGGGCGCTGGAGCCGCAGGTCCAGCGGATGACCGACGACCTCCTCGACGAGCTGCGGCCCGACGTGGCGGACGGCACGGTCGACCTGCGGGACCAGTTCGCCTGGCGGCTGCCGCTGCTGGTGGTCAACGCCCTCCTCGGTGTCCCGGAGAGTCTGCACGACGAGTTCCGCGACGCGATCGGCACGCTGTTCGCCACCGACCTCAGCCCCGAGGAGGCGGCTGCCGGCGGTGTCGAGACGTACCGGCTGCTCAACGAGCTGATCGAGCTGAAGACCGCGACCCCGGGCGACGACGTCACCTCGGCGATCATCGCCGCCCACTCCGAGGGCTCACTGGACGACCAGGAGCTGCGCGACAGCCTGCTGCTCCTGATCGGCGCGGGCCACGAGACGACCGTCAACCTCATCGACCACGGCATCACCAACCTGCTGCTCCACCCCGAGCAGCGGGAGCGGGCGGTCAACGGGGAGGTCTCGTGGGACGCGGTGGTGGAGGAGACGCTCCGCCACCAGGCGCCGATCGCCAGCATCATCCTGCGGTTCGCGGTCAACGACCTGACCGACGAGGTGACCGGTATCCACTTCGCGCAGGGCGAGGCGATCGTCATCAACTACGCCGCCGCCGGCCGCGACCCGGCCGTGCACGGCGAGAGCGCGGACGCGTTCGACGTGAGCCGGGCCGCGGCCCGCGAGCACCTGGCGTTCGGCCACGGCGTGCACTACTGCGTCGGCGCTCCGCTCGCCCGCATCGAGGGCCGGGTCGCGCTCAGCACGCTCTTCAGCCGTTACCCGGAGCTCACGCTGGCCGTTGCGCCGGAGGAGCTGCAGCCGCTGCCGTCCCTCATCTCCAACGGGCACCAGCGGCTGCCCGTCCACCTGGACGCCGCGGCGGCCCGGCGCACCAGCGCCGCCTGACGGCGGCGGCACCGGCGGGTGCCGCAGCCGAGCATCACGGGACGGCCCCTCCCGTGACGGGTGGAGGGGGCCGGTGTCAGTCCTGTCCGCCGGCCACCGCTGCCACGGCCTCGGCGACCGGAGTGTCGCCGCCGACCAACTCGAGCGTCAGCCCGGCGGTCGCGGGGGTGTCGAGCAGGGCGACCAGCACCGCCGCCACGTCGGCCCGGGTGACGTCGGACCGACCGGTCGACGCGGCGAGCGAGACCAGGCCGGTCCCCGCGTCGTCGGTGAGGCGCCCCGGTCGCAGGATGGTGGTGTCCAGCCCCGTCCGTGCCCGGATGTCCGCGTCCGCGGCGGCCTTGGCGCGCAGGTAGTCGGCGAAGACGGGGTCGGTCCCCTCCGGGGGCTCCCGGTCGGTGCCCATGGCCGAGACGACGAGCATCCGTCGCACGCCGGCCCGCTCGGCGGCGTCGGCGAAGAGCACCGCGGCGCCCCTGTCGACCGAGTCCTTGCGTTCCGAGCCGCTGCCGGGCCCGGCACCGGCGGCGAACACGACGGCGTCGGCACCCTCCAGGTGGCGGGCGACATCGGCGACGTCCGCCGACTCCAGGTCGCAGACGACGGGCTCGGCACCGAGAGCGAGCAGCGCCCCGGCCTGGGCGGGCTTGCGGATCAGCCCGGCCACCTCGTCACCGCGTTCGGCGAGCGACTGCTCCAGCAGGCGGGCGATCTGGCCGTGTCCTCCGGCGATAACGGTACGCATGCCCCGACCGTACCGCCGGAGCCCGCGCCGACCCGGGAGGCCGGGACCGCCGGGCGTGCTGCGTCCTCGGCGCCTGCGCGGGGCGCCCGCCGCCCGGGGACGGGACCGGGGTCGCCGGCACCCGCCGTGGCCCTCGTGCGCGGGCCGTCGCTCGGGGAGCGCCGAGGAC
>NZ_JAAVJC010000093.1 GCF_012033785.1 Streptomyces bohaiensis | reverse complement strand
CGGTGCGGCAGCCCGCGGCGCCCGCCGCGGCGGGGGTCCCGGGTGCGGGCGCCGCCGCGCGGACCGCCGGGCGTCCGGGGCGCAGCTGCTGACACACTGGGGCACATGCAGCGCATCGTGGTTCTGGCCGGCGGCACGGGCGGTGCCCGTTTCCTGCGCGGTCTCAAACTGGCCGCGCCGGAGGCGGAGATCACCGTCATCGGCAACACCGGCGACGACATCCACCTCTTCGGGCTGAAGGTCTGCCCCGACCTCGACACCGTGATGTACACCCTCGGCGGTGGCATCCACGAGGAACAGGGCTGGGGCAGGGCCGAGGAGACCTTCACCGTGAAGGAGGAACTCGCCGCCTACGGCGTGGGGCCCGAGTGGTTCGGGTTGGGTGACCGGGACATGGCCACCCACATCGTCCGCACGCAGATGCTCGCCGCCGGCTACCCCCTCAGCGAGGTCACGCAGGCACTGTGCCGCCGGTGGGAGCCGGGCGTCCGGCTGCTGCCGATGACGGACGACCGCGTCGAGACGCACGTGCTGGTCGACGACGGCGACAGCCGGCGCGCGGTCCACTTCCAGGAGTACTGGGTGCGGCTGCGGGCGGAGCCGACGGCGCACGCCGTGGTGCCGGTCGGCGCGGACACCGCGAAACCCGCCCCCGGGGTGCTGGAGGCGATCGCCGAGGCGGACGTCGTGCTGTTCCCGCCCTCCAACCCGGTGGTCAGCGTCGGCACGGTGCTGGCCGTCCCGGGGGTCCGGGAGGCCATCGCCGCAGCCGGGGTCCCGGTCGTCGGCCTTTCCCCCATCGTCGGCGGCGCGCCCGTGCGCGGGATGGCGGACAAGGTGCTCGCGGCGGTGGGCGTCGAGGCGACGGCAGCGGCGGTGGCGGAACACTACGGCTCGGGGCTGCTCGACGGCTGGCTCGTCGACACCCGCGACGCGGACGCCGTGGCGGTGGTGGAGACCCACGGGATCCGCTGCCGCGCGGTGCCGTTGATGATGACCGACCCCGCGGCCACCGCGGCCATGGCGCGCGAGGCGCTCGACCTCGCCGCGTCCCTCGCCGCGGACGTGGCGCCGTGACGGCCGCCACCCGCCCCGGCGCGACCGCCGGGGCGCGGGCAGGGAGACCCGACCGGGACGTGGGGTCGGACGGCTTACACTCGGCACCACGACGACCAGGTCAGGCGGCGACATGACGACCGAGCACAGCGGCAGCGGCAACATCAGCCGCTCGATGGAACTGCTCTGGCACGGCAAGGAGCCCGCCGGGCGCGGGCCCCGCCCCGGCATGACGCTGACGGAGATCGTGCGCGCCGCCGTCGAGCTCACCGACCGCGAGGGGCTGTCGGCGCTCTCCATGCGCCGCGTCGCGGCCGAGCTCGGTGTCGGGACCATGTCGCTCTACCGCTACGTCCCCGGCAAGGGCGAGCTGCTCGATCTCATGCTCGACCACGTCGTCGGCGCCCGCGTGGACGAGGAGCTGCCGTCGGGGAGCCGGTGGCGCGAGGGGTTGGAACGGACCGCCCACCACAACTGGGAGCACTACCTCGCTCACCCCTGGCTGCTCCGGGTGAACCAGTCCCGCCCGGTGCTAGGACCCAACGCGCTGGCCGCCACCGACCGGGTGCTGGCGGTGCTCGACGGTCTCGGGCTGACCGACCGCGAGCGGGTCGCCCTGCTGATCAACCTCGACGCCTTCGTCGCGGGCAGCGCCCGCACCCACATCCTCCAGCAGCAGGTCCCCGCCGAGTCGGGGGTCACCGACGAGGAGTTCTGGGCGGCCCAACTGCCCCTCGCGCGGGAGGCGGTGACCAGTGGCGCGTACCCGCAGCTGGCCGTGTTGGACGAGCGCGGCTTCGCCGTCGGCGGCCGCGAGGCGATGGAGCTGGGGCTGCGGGCGCTGCTCGACGGTTTCGCGCTCTTCATCGACGCCCGGCGTTCCCCGACCGCGCCGGACCGACCGGCGGCGGAGCCACCCGCTGCGTGACGCCGCCGGTGCCGCACGGTCAGCGCCGGCGGCGCCCGCCGCCGGCGGTCCTGGCCCGCAGGAGCGCGCCGAGCAGCACCACCCCGGCGAGGGCGATCGCCGCGTAGAGCGCCGTGCGGCCGAGCAGTCCGGCGAGGATGCCGTCCTCCGCGACGCCACCGGGCGCGTCCCCGGCGGCCGGGCCTCCGGAGCCGTCCTCGTCGGCCGCCTCCTGCCGGGCGATGACGTCGTCCGGCCGCTGGTCGCCCTCCAGTTCCACGGGGGTGACCCGGGACCGCTCCCCCTCGCTGCCGAACATCAGCGTGGTGCCGTCCGGGGTGAAGGTGACCGACTCCCCCTGTGGCTGGAGCGGGACCCGCACCAGGCCGATCGGGTCCGGTGCCCCGTCGGACCAGCGGAAGAGCTCCGCGCCGAAGTAGCCGCGCAGCAGGAGCCGCGAGCCGTCCGGGGAGAAGGCGCCGTCGGTCACCCACAGGTCGGTGTCGAAGAGGCGGGTGAAGGTGTTGACGCCCTCGGTGGTCAGCGCATCAGGCTGGCGGTAGACGGCGCCGGAGCCGTCCCGTTTCTTGCTGGCCAGGTGGACCAGTCCGGTCACCGGGTCCACCATCAGCGCCTCGGCGTCCCGGGGCCCGTCGTCGTACTGCACGGTGTAGACGGTCGGCGTCAGGGTGGTGTCGGCCAGCTCGGCCGGTTCGGCGAACCGGTAGATCCAGACGTGCGGCCAGCCGCCGTCGAGGTTGTCGCCGATGTCGCCGACGTAGAGGTCGCCGTCCGGGCCGAGGTGGATGGCCTCGACGTCGCGGAACTCGACCCCCTGGAGCGTCACGGTGGCGACGGTGCGGCCGGTCACGCTGTCCACCCCGTAGATCTCGGGCGGGTAGTCGCTGTCGTTGTGGGTCCAGTAGACGCCGGGGTGACGGTGGCTCGCCTGCAATCCGCTCGACTCGAGGATGCGCGGGTCCTCCAGCACGAACTCCTCGTACGCGCCCGACTCCTGCGCTCGCGCGGTGGTGGCGGGCGCGCCCACCGCCACCGCCCCGCCGAGCACCAGCGACGCGGCCACCGCGACGGCGGGCGCACCGCGCCGCGTCGCGCGGCGCCAACGGTTCCAGGTCACAGCCATGGGTTCAGCCTGCCACCCGCCGTCGGCCGGGCGGGCGGCGCCACCCGCCCCGGCGGGGCGCCGACGGGTCCCGCCCGCTGCCGGAGAGGCCGGGGCCCTGGGGGGACCGTGTGGAGACATGGCGACTTTCCGCCGCGCGGAATTTCGGGCAATTGCATGCAACCGCGAATGTAACGCAACACTGCCTGCACACGTCCGTCGCATCCCGGAGGGTGACGCACACCACTCCTGAAACTAATGCATGACGAAGCTGTCAACTGGAAAGAGAAGACCTGGTTCCGTGCTCCTCGCAGCCGTTCGTGGTGCTAGGCTCATGCCGCTCGCACGGCGGGCCGAGGACGGGGGAACAAAGCCGGTCACCCCGAGGAGCTTGTTTATGCCGTCAGCAGGGCCGATCACGGTCGACCCGCCACTTGGCGCCGCACCGCGCCGCCTCGCGTGCCGCCCCCGCGGAGCCGCCACGCCTCCGCCCGTGTCCGGGCGCCCCGCGGGCGCCGCCCACGGCAGCCCCGGTCGGCCCGGCCGCCCCTCGGCGCCGTAGCAGCGCCCCCGCGCCCCCACCAGACGGGAATCCTCCTAGAGAGCCTCCATGACTGCGTACATAGACGATCCAGTGTTCTGGGCGCTGGTCGCGGGTCTTGCCGCGACCATCGCCCTAGCGGTATCCAGCCATCGCAGAACGCGGCGCGCACGGCAGGAGAAAGAACTCCTGTCGGAGCGGAACGACATTCTGGAACAGCGTTTCGCAGAATCCGTGGAAGAAGCGCGAACCCGCGCCGAGCACGGCACGAAAACCGCCCTGAAAACGGCGATGAGAACCCTTCAGGGTCTTGCCAACGAACAGCAGATCGCCATTTCGGGACTGCAACGCAAATACGGCGACCAGCACATTCTCCAGGACCTCCTGGACATCGACCACATGAACTCCCAGTTCGGTCGTCGCGCCCAGTCCATCGCGGTGCTCTGCGAGGGGTGGCTCGGACGCCACCGCTCGGTCGCCTCGGTGTACGACGTGGTGCGCAGCGCCAAGGGCCGCGTGCGGCACTTCACCCGCGTCGAGATCCACTCGCAGACGTCGTTCGCCGTCATCAGCCAGGCCGTCGAGCCGGTGGCGCTGGCCCTGGCGGAGCTGCTGGACAACGCGACCAGCTACTCGGCTCCCGAGACCACCATCGACATCAACATCCGCGCCGTGCCCAAGGGCGTCTGCATCGTCATCGACGACGCGGGCGTGGGCATGAACGAGGAGGAGAAGACGCGGGCCGCCGACCTTCTCACCAACCCGGTCTCCGGTGTCACCGGCCTGGGTAACCCGCCGCAGTTCGGCTTCGCCGTCATGGGCGTCCTCGCCGCGCGCTACGGCTTCACCGTCTCCGTCGACACCGCATCGCCCTACGGCGGCGTCCGCGCCGTGGTGCTGCTGCCGCAGGAGTTGCTCACCTCCATGCCAGAACCCCAGCCCGTGGGCCCCGCGGCGGTCGCCCAGACCGCCCCCGCGCCCGCACCGTTGCCGGGGGGCGCCGCGCCGGACCCCCTGGCGCCTTCCGCTGCCGCGCACATGCCGCGGGCAGTTCCGCACTCCGGCCCCCGCCCGGTACCGGACCCCCCGGGTGCCGGAGCGGCTGCTCGGTACGACGTCGGACAGGACGCCGGCTACGGCGCCGGGTACGGCGAGGAGAGGCGCGAGCCCCGCGCGACGACGCGCGGTGGGCTCCCCAAGCGGCGGCGCCGCACCCCGATGTCGATCGTCGGGCAGCACGGGCAGGACCAGGACGCAGCGGCACCCCGCTCCAACGAGGAGACCGCCTCCATCATGGGCGCGTTCCAGCGGGGTACGCGGACGGGTCGCACAGTGGAAACCGACCCAGAAGGGCGTGAATTCAGGTGAACAACGATCTTTCGTGGATGCTGGACCGGGCACTGGAGGTCCCGGAGGCCCGCCACGCGCTGCTGGTCTCCGCGGACGGCCTGCTCATGGCCCGCTCGCGGGAGGTGGGCCGGGACGACGCGGACACCGTGGCCGCCGCCATGAGCGGTATGCAGTCGCTGAGCCGCACGCTCTCCGGGTTCTCCGGCGGCGAGGACATGAAGTGGCGTCAGACGCTGGTCGAATTCGACGGCGGCTGGGTGTTCCTGATATCCGCCGGTGCCGGCGCGTATCTGGCCGTCTCCGCCTCCCTGGACGTGGACATGGCCGACATCACCTTCCGGATGCAGCAGTTGGTCGGGCAGCTCGGAAAGGCCATGACCAGCCCGCCGCGCCAGAGCTCCGGAATTCCCTCATGACCATGGACGGCACGGGACACGAATCCGTGGACCTGGTGCGTCCATATGTGATCACTAATGGCCAAGAACTGCCCAAGGGTGACGAGTTCGAGTTGGTCACCCTCGTCACCGCCGCCGACGGCGGTGCCCGCCGTGCCCAACTCGACCCGGAGCGGCGCGCCCTGGTCGAGCTGTGCTGCGGCGGCTACCTCTCGGTGGCCGAGATCGCCGGCCACATCGGACTGCCCATCGGGGTCATCCGGGTGCTGCTCTCCGATCTGGCCGGCAACGGCCAGATCGTGACGCGCAACCCGGTCCCCACGGCGCAGCTCACCGACATCCAGGTTCTGCAGGAGGTGCTGGATGGACTCCAGACTCGTTTCGGATGACCACACCTACCTCTCGGAACAGGTGCGGATCGCCGCCAAGATCCTCGTCGTGGGCCACTTCGCCGTGGGCAAGACGACCTTCATCGGGACGTTGTCGGAGATCCCCCCGCTGCGCACCGAGGAGACGATGACCCGGGCCGGCGCCCACATCGACGACCTCCGCGGGGTCCAGGGCAAGACCACCACCACGGTCGCCATGGACTTCGGCCGCCTGACCCTCAGCGACACGCTCGTGCTGTACCTGTTCGGCACCCCCGGGCAGCAGCGGTTCGTGCAGGTGTGGGAGGACATGGCACGCGGCGCGCTCGGCGCGCTGCTGCTCGTCGACCCGCAGCGGCTGGAGGAGTCCTTCCCCGTCATGGACCTCGTCGAGAGCTACGGCATCCCCTACGCGGTGGGCGTCAACTACTTCGACGAGTCCGAGCGGCGGCCGGACGACGAACTGCGCGAGGCGCTGGACCTGTTGCCGGACACCCCCGTGGTGGCCTGCGACGCGCGCGACGAGGCGTCCTCGGCCGGTGCCCTCATCACCCTCGTCAAATACCTCCGGACACGCACCAGCTAGGAGCCCGCACCATGGACCGGCACACCGATCACACCTCAGCACCACCACCGGGATGCCCGGCACATCAGCCGGGGCACCAGGGGGAGGGGGTGCCCGTGCCGCTGTACGGACCGGAGTTCGCCGCCGACCCGCACGGCTTCTACGAGGAGCTGCGCCACTACGGCGCCGCTGCCCCGATCGAGGTCGCGCCCGGCGTGGGCGCCAAGCTCGTCACGGACTACGCCGCCGCGCTGCGGGTGCTCCAGAGCCCCAAGGAGTTCGGCAAGGACTCCCGGCGCTGGCGGGCCCTCAACGAGGGCCGCGTCCCCATGGACAGTCCGGCGATACCGATGATGGCCTACCGGCCCAACAGCCTCTTCTCCGACGGCGCGGAGCACCTGAGGCTGCGGCAGGCCATCACCGACAGCCTGTCCCGCGTGGACGCGCTGCTGCTCACCCGGCATGTGGAGCGCGTCTCCAGCTACCTGGTGGAGCAGTTCGGCGAACGGGGCGAGGCGGATCTCCTCAACGAGTACGCCAAGCTGACCTCGCTGCTGGTCTTCAACGAACTCTTCGGCTGCCCGGCCGAGATCGGCGACCAGCTCGTCTCCGGCATGTCGGGGATCTTCGACGGGGTCGACCCCGAGCGCTCCAACCGGGAGATCCTGGAGAGCGTCTCGGCGCTCGTCGCGCACAAGCGGCGCCATCCCGGCGCCGACGTGACCTCGTGGTTGATGGCCCACCCCGCGGGCCTCAGCGACGAGGAGATGATCCACCAGCTGGTGCTGCTGGGCGGCGCCGGCTCGGAGCCGACGCGCAACCTCATCGCCAACGGGCTGCTGCTGATCCTCTCCGACGAGCGGTACTACGGCGGGATGCACGGAGCGGGCCTGCTGGTGGAGGACGCGCTCGACGAGGTCATGTGGAACGACCCGCCGTTGGCCAACTACGGGGTGCACTACCCGCTGCACGACACCGAGCTCGACGGCGTGCCGCTGGCTGCCGGCGAGCCGGTGGTCATCAGCTTCGCCGCGGCCAACACCGACCCCGCGCTCTCCGCCATGCGGCAGCGGCTCAGCAAGCGCGCGCACCTGGCGTGGAGCGCGGGTCCGCACGCCTGCCCGGCGAAGGACCCGGCGCAGCTGATCTCGGTGACCGCGATCGAGAAGCTGATGAACCAGCTCCCGGACGTGGAGCTCGCCGTCCCGGTGGAGTCCCTGTCCTGGCGGCCGGGCATCTACCACCGTGCCCTGGCGACGCTCCCCGCGCGGTTCACCCCGCTGCCGCCGGCCCGGCGGCCCTCCCCCGAGGCCGCCCAGTACCCCGGCGGCGGCCAGGGCAGGCACGCCGGCCGCCGCGGCGGCTGGTGGAGCGGGTTCCTCAACTGGTGGCGCTAGACAGTGTTGTCGGGGCCCGCGCGACGCGCGGCTGAGGATCGCGGGCGGGGCGCCGGGCCACGGCGCCCCGCCGGTGGTCCCTCCCCGCTCGGCCGTCCCGCCCGGCGGTGTGCCGGGCGGGACGGCCGTCCGCCGTCCCGGGCCCGGACGAGACCGCTGGACGACCGCCCGCTCCGGGTGGCCGGAGAGACAGTCCCGGCCGAACCACGCGTGGGCGCAGTGCCCGGCCCTGTCGGGTGCCACTGGCACATGACAGCGCCGGGTGGGCGGAGTGGCCGCTCCGCCGGAGGCACCCCTCCGCTGCTCCCGCGACCGACCGCCGATCACCAGCGCGACGTGCCAGAGCCGTCCCCCGCGAACCGGGGGACGGCGGTGGTTCGCCGCCACATGCACCATCGGAGTTGGAGGAATCCCCCGTGGCACCCGCCGCGCCGACCACTGCCGTCGGCACCCGCACCGTCGTCTCCCATCTCTCACGTCTGCGCTCCCCCAAGGGCCAGGCCGACCCCTTCCCCCACTACCGGGACCTGCGCGAGCTGGGCCCGGTGCTGCCGACCCCCTGGGGCGGCCACCTGGTGACCCGCCACGCGCTGGTGGACTCCGTCCTGCGCGGCCGCACGTGGCGCACCACGGACAGCGCGTGGAAGGACCGTCAGGAGAGCGAGCGGTGGAACGGCTTCGCCCACCAGGAGCTGAGCCGCACCCTCCAGGGGCTCAACGCGCCGCACCACACCCGCCACCGGCGCTCGATCGGCAACGTCTTCGACCGGTCGACCCTCGCCGACCTCCATGCCGTCGTCGCCGGCACGGTCGACGGGCTGCTCGACACCCTGCAGGACCGGGTGGCGGAGGAGGGCGACGCCGACTTCGGCTCCCTCGTCGGGGACCAGCTCCCCATCGAGGTCATAGGCAGCTGGCTCGACCTGCCCCGAGCCGACTACCCGGAGCTGCTCTGGCTGACGCACGAGCACGTCGTCTGCCAGGAGCTGCTGCCCACCGCCACCGCACTGGCGGGCGCCGACCGCGCCGCCGAGGGGCTCCGCGCCTACTTCACCGAGGTCATCCGCGACCGCCGCGCCCACCCCCGCGACGACGTCATCTCGGGCTGGCTCCGCACCTGGGACGCCATGGAGGAGGACCGGGAGCAGGCCGACGCCGCCGTCTTCTACCTGCTGATGTTCCTCTTCGTCGCCTCCGTGGAGACGACCGCGACGCTCATGCCGACCATGGTCCAGCTGCTGGACCGCCACCGCGACCAGTGGCGCGCCGTGGTCGCCGACCCGGACCTCGCGCCCGCGGCCGTGGAGGAGGTGCTCCGCTACGACCCGCCGATCCACATGGCCGGCCGGGTCGCGTCCCGCGACACCGAGCTGGGCGGGGTGATGATCCCCAAGGACGCCCTGGTCCACCTGATGATCGGTTCCGCCAACCACGACCCGGACCACCACCGGGACCCGGGCGCCTTCGACATCCACCGCACCGGCGAACGCATCAGCCTGCACCTGGCGTTCGGCGGCGGCGCGCACTTCTGCGTCGGCGCCGCGCTGGCCCGGCAGGAGGCGACGCTGCTGCTGCGGGGGCTTGCCGAGCGCTTCCCCGCCCTCCACGTGACGGCGCCGCCGCAGTACGCCCAGCGCGTCGCGTTCCGGCGACTGACGGGGATGCGGGTCGCCACCGGCTGACAGCGGCCGCGCGCGTCGCTCCTCCCGCGGGGGCGGTCCGCGCGGGCCAGGGAGCGGCCCGGCCGCGCGGACCGCGGCGCCCGAGGAGATCGCGAGCGGTGACCCGGGGCACCCGGACGTGCACCCGGTGTCACTCCTCGGGACTCCCGCCCGCCCGCACGCGCCGCCAGGTAACGTCCCGCGACGCCGCGCGACCCCTGCGGGCCGCGGCGCACCGTGTACCGAACCCTCGTCGCACCGGCGAGCGCTACCTGATGAGGACCCAAGGGCGTGTACGGAGACTTCAAGACCCTGCTGACCAGCCGCGAGGGCCCGATCGTGCGGCTGTGCCTCGACATGCCGGAGACCGGGAACGCGGTCATCGGCACCATGCTGGACGAGATGCACGCCGTGCTCACCGCGGTGGCGGACGACCCCGGCGTCCGTGTGCTGGTGCTGTCGGGCTCCGGGGGCGACTTCTGCCTCGGTGGGGACCGGAGCGAGTTCGCGGAGCTGCTGGAGCGCGACCCCGACGGGGTCGGCATCCGGGTGCTGGGCGGCAAGGCCCGGCGCGTCTGCGAGGCGCTCGCCGGCTGCCCCGCCGTCACCATCGCCCGCCTCCAGGGCGGCGTGATCGGCGCGGGGCTCGGCCTCGCCGTCTTCTGCGACCTCCGGGTAGGTGCCGACACCTCCCGGTACCGCCTCCCCGAACTCGCGCTCGGGCTGCCCGCGTTGTGGGGCGGAGCGCTCTCCCGGCTCGTCAGCGAGGTCGGCCCGGCGCGGGTCCGGGAGCTGGTGCTGACCGGGGCGACCTTCGACGCCGTCCGCGCCCAGGAGATCGCGGTGCTGCACCGCGTGGTTCCCGAGGCCGAGCTCGACGACGCCGTCGCAGGCTGGGCGAGGCCGATCGTCCGCCGCTCCCCCGCCGCGCTGCGCGTCACCAAGTCCGCCTTCGCCGCGTACGCCGGCTCCGCCCGGCTGGCCGACGCCACCGTCCTCGACGGCGACCTGATGTCGGCGGTCATCGCCGCCCGCCACGCCGGGAGCCGCTGACCGCTCCACCGGGCGGGCCGTCCCCGGTGCCGGCCGGGCCGACTGCCACCGGGGGCGGTCGGCCCGGTCGGTCGGGGCCGGGCGGGCCGTGACTGCCGGCGTCCCCGGTCGCGCACGAGCGCGCGGCCGGTGGCCGTCGGGTCCGCTCGGGAGGCCGGCGCCTCCCGAGCAGCCGCGTCCTCACCTCACCAGGCGAAAGCCTCGGGAGACGGCCCGGGGCCGGGGAAGATCTCGTCCAGCGAGGCCAGGAGCTCCTCGTCCAGCTCCAGTTCCAGCGCGCGCAGCGCCCCGTGCAGCTGCTCCGCGGTGCGCGGGCCGACGATCGGGCCCGTCACCCCGGGCCGCGTCAGCAGCCAGGCGAGCGCCGTCTCACCGGGCGCCAGCCCGTGCTTGTCGAGCAGGTCCTCGTAGGCCTGGATCTGCCCGCGCGTCGCGTCGTCCCGCAGCGCTTCGGCGGCACGGCCGCTCGCCCGGCGCCCCTCCACCGCCTCCTTCTTGAGGACGCCGCCCAACAGGCCGCCGTGCAGCGGCGACCAGGGGATCACCCCGAGCCCGTAGTCCCGAGCCGCGGGGATGACCTCCATCTCGGCGCGCCGTTCGGCGAGGTTGTAGAGGCACTGCTCGCTGACCAGCCCGACCCGGCCCTGGCGTGCGGCGGTCTCGTTGGCCTGCGCGATCTTGTAGCCGGGGAAGTTGGACGACCCCGCGTAGAGGATCTTCCCCTGCTGGATGAGGACGTCGACCGCCTGCCAGATCTCCTCGAACGGCGTCGACCGGTCGACGTGGTGGAACTGGTAGACGTCGATGTGGTCGGTCTGGAGGCGCTTGAGGGAGGCGTCGACGGCCCGGCGGATGTTCACCGCGGAGAGCTTGTCGTGGTTGGGCCACGCCTCGCCGTCGGCGCCCATGTTCCCGTAGACCTTGGTCGCCAGGACCGTGCGGTCGCGCCGACCGCCGCCCTGGGCGAACCACGTACCGAGGATCTCCTCGGTACGGCCCTTGTTCTCGCCCCAGCCGTAGACGTTGGCGGTGTCCACGAAGTTGAGACCCGCCTCCAGGGCGGTGTCCATGATGCCGTGGCTCGTCGCCTCGTCCGCCTGCGGGCCGAAGTTCATCGTGCCGAGGACGAGTCGGCTGACCTTGAGTCCGGTACGTCCGAGCTGTGTGTACTCCATGGTCCACAAGCAAACTGCGTGCGGCCCGGTCGGGCAAGAGCAGGCGGCGGGTGGAGTCGCGGTGCCCGTCCGCCTTCCCCGACAGGAGATTCCGGTCGCCGGGCGTCATCCTGTCGGTGCGGGCACGGGCGGTACGGGTTGGGGTGAACCGGCCACTCGACCGCCGCACCTCTCACGGAAGGGGAAGCCATGTGCACGCGAGCGCTCTGGGCCCATGCGGGTGATGCCGTCCTCGTCGGACGCAACATGGACTGGATGGAGGAGATGGGGACGAACCTCTGGGCCTTTCCCCGCGGCATGCCCCGGGACGACGGGATCGACGGGGAGATCACCTGGATGTCCCGGTTCGGCAGCCTGGTCACCGCGGCGCACGACCTGATGACCGTGGACGGGGTCAACGAGGTGGGCCTCGCAGCGCATCAGCTGTTTCTTCCGGAGTCGGACTACGGGGCGCGGGACCGTTCCCGCCCGGCGCTGAGCGCAGCCGTCTGGATGCAGTACGTGCTCGACACCTTCGCCTCGGTGGCGGAGGCGGTGGAGTGGATCACGGGGGCGCGGCTCCAGATCGTCCCGCAGCACGACCCGTCCACCGGCAAGGCCACGACCCTGCACATGGCGCTGGACGACCGGTCGGGAGACTCGGCGATCGTCGAGTACCTGGACGGGACACCGCGGGTCCACCACGGCCCCGAGCACACCGTCGTCACCAACTCGCCCCCCTACGACCAGCAGCTGGAGCACCTGCGCACGATCGAGGGGCTGGGCGGCAGCACCCCCCTGCCGGGTGGCACCGACCCGTCGGACCGGTTCGCCCGCGCGGCCTACTACCTGACGCGGCTGCCGCACCCCGCCGACACCACGGAGGCGGTCGCCTCCCTGCTGAGCGTCATGCGGAACGCCGCCCAGCCGTTCCGGGTCGCCGACCCGGCCAAGCCCTATGCGTCCCAGACCATCTGGCGCACGGTCGCCGACCTCACGAACGGGATCTACGTGTACGAGTCGGCCTCCCGGCCGAACATCGTCTGGGCCCGCCTGGCGGAACTCGACCTCTCACCGGGGGCGCCCGCGCGAAAACTCGACCTGGCCCACGACACCGGCCTCGAAGGCGGCCTCGTCGGCGACGTCGGCCACGCGTTCACCCCGGCGGCGCCGATGCGGTTCCTCGCGGTGGCGGCATGACCGCGGTCGCGTAGCGGCGTCCGGGGACGCCTCGGTTCCCTGCGCCGTGGGGCGGAGGGAACCGAACGCACCCCGCCCGGTCGCCCGGCGCGAGGGTCAGCGGCCGCCGAGCGCGCCCACGATGGCGACGACGGCGAAGAGCAGCACCAGGGCGCCGCTCACGATGCGGGTCCTCGTCTTGGCATCCACCCCCCAAAGGTAACCGGGGCGGGGCCGGCGTGGTTCACCGGTGCCCGCCCGGACGCTGCGTGACCGGGGCCCGGCGCCGGGTACGGGTCGCCGGGGCGTCCTGCTCAGCCCGGTGGCGTGGCCGGTGCCGTGGCCGGGCCGCCCAGCGGCCAGGAGGCGAGGGCGGTGTAGCGCGGCGAGCCCGGCTGCGGGGCGGTGCCGGGCGGGGGCGCGGTGAGCAGCACCAGGCGCCGGACGCGCCACGGCGGCGGCGCCACGTCGGCGAGTGCCGCTTCGAGCGGAGCCAGCGGTGTGGCCGGGCGTCCCGCGCGGGCCAGGGTGAGGTGCGGCGTGAACCGGCGATCCTCGCCCGGGGCGCCGTGGGCGGCGACGCCGGGGCCCACCGCACGGGCCGCCGCGGCGAGAGCGGTGATCTCCGGTTCGCCCGCGCCCAGGCCGAGCCAGAGCACCCGGTCGCCGAACCGGCCGGCGCCGCGCAGGGCGAGGACGAACGGATCGGTCGCGGCAGCCGACGCGGCGAGCCGCTCCCGGAGCGGACCGAGCGCCTCCGGCGAGGTGGGGCCGTAGTAGGCGAGCGTCAGGTGCCAGTCGCGCGGGTCGGACCAGCGCAGCCGTTCGGCGCGGGGCGACCGCTCGACGGCGGCGGCGATCTCGGCGACGACCGCCGGGGGCGGCAGCACGGCCGCGAAGAGGATCACGCCACCATGATGGCGCGTGCGGGGGCGCGGTGGTGCGGCGTGGTCGCATCCTGCCGACCGCGCGCCAGGGGGCGCCCGGCGGTCTGCCGCGGCCGCGGGGACGCGCCTACGATGCGCGGCATGCGGATTCGACGCGGTGGGCCGGACGACGTGCCGGTGGCGCTGGCGATGCTCGACAGTTCGGTCGCCTGGCTGGCGGAGCGCGGACGGACGGGGCAGTGGGGAACCGAACCGTGGTCGGCCCGCCCGAGCGCGGTGCGCCGGGTCACCGAGATGGTGACGGAGGGCGAGACCTGGGTGGCGGAGCCGGACGGGTCCGGGACCCCGGCGGGGACGCTGGTGCTGGGCTGCGGCCCGCACCACTACATCGACCCGGTGGACGAACCGGAGCGGTACGTCTGGTTGCTGGTGACCGACCGGGCGTTCGCGGGGCGCGGCGTGGGCGCGGCGCTGCTCGACCACGCGGTGGCGGAGACCCGGCGCGCGGGCGTCGGGCTGCTGCGGGTCGACTGCTACGCGGGGGACGACGGCCGGTTGCTGGCGTACTACCGGTCGCAGGGGTTCACCCCGCTGGGGCCGTTCACCGTCCGGGAGTGGCCCGGGATGCTGCTCGCGCGGCGGGTCTGAGTCGTGGCCGGCTCGGTGCCCGTGGCCGGCTCGCCGCCGGGGGCCGGGCGGCGCGGCACGAAGGCGATCAGCGGTTCGCCGCGCCGCAGCCGGAGCTGGAGCCGGAGCCCGCCCACGCGTCCCAGCGCCATGGCGACGCCGAGTGCGGCGGTGGCGCAGATCGCGCCCGCGAGGACGAGGGCGACGCGCGGCCCGTAGCTGTCGGTCAGCCAGCCCATGAGCGGGCCGCCGAACGGGGTGCCGCCGAGAAAGACCATCATGTAGAGGCTGATGACGCGGCCGCGCATGGCGGGGTCGCTCGCCAGCTGGAGGCTGGTGTTGCCGCTGATCATGAACGTCATGCCGACGAGGCCGGTGGGGACGAGCAGCGCGGCGAAGACCCAGAGCGTCGGTGCGCCGGAGAGCACCATCAGCAGGGTGCCGAACAGGCCGGCCGAGGCGACGGTCCAGCGGGTCCGGCTGGCGCCCCAGCGTGCCGCGATGAGCGCCCCGGTGAGGGAGCCGACCGCCATCAGCGCGTTGAGCAGGCCGTAGGTTCCGGCGCCCGCCTCGAAGATGCGGTCGGTGAAGGCGACGACCCAGATCGGGAAGTTGAAGCCGAAGGAGCCGATGAACCCCACCAGCACGATCGGCCAGAGCAGGTCGGGGCGGCTGCCGACGTAGCGCAGCCCCTCCCGGAGCTGTCCCTTGGACCGCGGGGCGCGTTCGGCGGAGTTCAGCTCCGCGGTGCGCATCAGCAGCAGACCGGCGACGGGCGCGATGAAGGAGAGCCCGTTGAAGAGGAAGGCGTAGCCGCTGCCGACCGCGCCGATCAGGACACCGGCGACGGCCGGTCCGACGATGCGGGCGGTCTGGAAGTTGGCGGAGTTGAGGGAGACCGCGTTCCGCAGCAGGCCGGGGCCGACCATGTCGGAGACGAAGGTCTGCCGGGCCGGGTTGTCGAGCACCGTGACGACGCCGAGGATGAAGGCCAGCGCGTAGACGTGGACGACCTCGACGTTGCCCGAGAGCGTGAGGGCGGCCAGGACGAGGCCGGTGAGGCCCATGGACGCCTGGGTGCAGATCAGCAGCTTGCGCTTGTCGAGCCGGTCGGCGAGCACGCCGCCGTAGAGGCCGAAGAGCAGCATCGGCAGGAACTGCAGGGCGATGGTCATGCCGACCGCCGCCGCGGAGCCGGTGAGGGTGTGGACCAGCCAGTCCTGGGCGATGCGCTGCATCCAGGTGCCGGTGTTGGAGACGACGGCGCCGGCGAAGAAGATCCGGTAGTTGTGGATCTTGAGGGAGGCGAAGGTGCCGACCTTGGCGGTCTCGGCGGCCTCGCGGTCACGGGAGGCGTGGGCGGCCTCCCGGGCCCGTTCCGCTGTCTCGTCGGTGGGCTCGGCGGCCTCGGCGCCCGAGGGGCCGTCGTCCGGCGCAGCGGCGGCCGCCGCGCCGGGGGCGGGGGCTCCCGCTTCCGGCGCGCGGGCCGCCGGGGCGTCGGCGGCGGTTCCTTCGGGACGGCCGCGCTGGTCGGCCGGGTTTCGGTTCGGGTGCTGGTTCGGATCGGGGGCGGACGAGGGTCCGGTTCCCGGACTCAAGAGGTCTCTCTTTCCGCGCCGGTTGCTCGGCGCCGGGTGCGCTGGGTGCTGTGTGCCTGCGGGTGCTCCTACAGGTGGGCGAGCTTGTGCAGGACGGGGGCTGCGGTGCGGAGGGTCTCCCACTCCTCCTCGGTGAGCCGGCCCGCCAGCTCCGTCAGCCAGGCGTTGCTCTGGCTGCGGCTCGCCTGGAGCATCGCCTCGGCCTGCTCGGTGGCGGTGACGGTCTTCTGCCGGCGGTCCTCCGGGTGGGGCTCCAGCCGCACCAGTCCGCGTTCCTGGAGCTGTCCGACGATGCGCGTCATGGACGGCGGCTGGACGTGCTCCTTGCGGGCCAGCTCCCCGGGCGTCATGGCGCCGCAGCGCTGGAGGGTGCCGAGGGCGGAGAGTTCGGCGAGGCCGAGGGACCGGTCGACCCGCTGGTGCCGGATCCTGCGGGCGAGGCGCATCACCCCGACGCGGAGTGTGTTGACGGCGGCGGTGTCCTGTGGGCTCACGCCCGGTGTTTCCGGCATGCTTCCCAGGGTATCTCATTAGCTTGCCTAACGAACTACAATTCTCCCAGGCGCCCCGGTACGTGACCACCCCCACATCGCGCGCACCCTCCGTGACTCACCCGTTCGAGTGAGGTCGGGGGTGAAGAGTCCTCGCCGCCCGGTGACTGCGCCGACCGTGGACGCATGACATCGCGAGTGTTGAGCCTCCGGCTGGACGGGCAGCTGATCGACCGGCTCGCCCGGCACGCCGCCCTGCGCGGCATGAGCCTCCAGGACTACGTGGCCGCGGTCCTCGTCCGCGAGGACTTCGACGAGCGGTTCCGCGACGCGGTGGACCGCACCGAACGGCTGGGCGGCAGGGGCCAGGTCGGCCAGGACGTCTGACCCGCCCCGCTCCGGCCCCGCCGCCCGTCGCAACCGGCGGCGCCCGGCCGCCGCACCGCCGCCCCCGCCGCACCGC
>NZ_JAAVJC010000092.1 GCF_012033785.1 Streptomyces bohaiensis | reverse complement strand
GGCCGGTCGCGGCGGTCTCCGCCGACGACGCCGCGCGTGCCCGCTCGTGGGCTACCTCGTGCTGGCCCCGGCCGGCACCGACCCCGCCGACCTGCTCGACGCCGTCCGCGCCGAGTTCCCCGGCCCGCCGGCGCCGCTGACGGTGCTGTCCGTCCCCGCGGACCGCCCGGTGCCCCATGACGCTGCGCCGGCGACCGGTCCGGGAGCGGTCGCGCCCCCGTCGGCCGAGGCCGGGCCCGGGGAGCGCCGGTCGGCACCGCCGGCCGCCGACGTCCGGGAGAGCGCCGGCATCCGCGTCGACCGAACGGCGCGGACGGTCGAGGTCGACGGGACCCCGCTCGACCTGACCTACCTGGAGTACGAGCTCCTGGCGCTGCTCGTCGCCCACCCGCACCGGGTCTTCACCCGCGACCAGCTGGTCGAGACGGTCTGGGGGTACGGCCCCGTCGGGGACCGGCGCACCGTCGATGTCCACGTGGCCCGGGTACGGCGCAAGCGGCGCGACGACGTCGGCTCCCGCCTCGGCCGCGCCCCGCAGGATGCGGTCCGGCAGCCTCCCCGGCGCGAGCACGTACGGTGCCACCGCCACCCGGCGGACCCCCTGCGCGCGCAGGGCGCGCACGGCGTCCGCCGTGGTGGGCGGCGACGCGGAGGCGAACGCGGGTCGCACGGCGCACCATCCCGCGGTGCGCCGCCACTCCCGCGCGGTTGCCGCGACCGTCGCGATCGCCTCCGGGTCCGAGGACCCCGCCGCGGCCAGGACGACGCCGGTGTCCGCGGCGTCGTCCCTGCCGATGCCGACCTCACCCAGCCGGCGCGCCAGCGCGTCGAGGAGCAGCGGGTCGGGGCCGAGTACCGGGGCCTGGCGGATCAGCGGCGCCCCGGGGCGGGCCGCCTGGTCGGCGAGCACCTCGGGGATGTCCTTCCGGGCGTGGTAGGCGTCGGTGAGCAGCAGCGGCACGGCCACCACCTCATGAACGCCGGTGTCCCGCAGCCGCTCCAGCGCCCGGCCGGGCCCCGGGAGGGTGAAGTCGAGATAGCAGCCGTCGACGGCCTGCCCCGGGCGCCGGGCGCGGATCCGCTCCAGCAGTGCCGTCACCGTGGCGGCGTGGCGCGGGTCGCGACTGCCGTGGGCGACGACGAGCAGCGCCGGTGACGGTGGGCGGGACACCACCGGGGTGAGCGGGCGCGCGGCGCCGGGGGGTGTCATCGGTCAGCCACTCCTTCCCAGCAGTCCCCTGCTGCGCAGGACCCGCCGCTCCAGCGGCGAGAAGAACAGCAGGTCGATCGCCACTCCGACCAGCAGGATCAGCAGGATCGCGGCGAGTACGCCCGACATGTTCTGCATGGTGCGGTAGTTCTCCATCAACTGTCCCAGACCTGTGCCCAGGGCGGGAGCGTTGACGATCAGCTCCGCGGCCATCAGCGAGCGCCACGAGAACGCCCAGCCCTGCTTGAGCCCCGCCAGGTAGCCGGGGAGGGCCGCGGGCAGCAGGATGTGTCGCACCCCGTTCAGTCCGGTGGCCCCCAGGGTCCGGCCCGCCCGCAGGTGGATCGGCGGGATCTGGTCGACCCCGGCGACAATGCCGTTGGCGATGGACGGGACGGCACCGAGCAGGATCACCGCGTAGATGGTGCCGTTGGTCAGCCCGAACCAGATGATCGCCGCCGGCACCCAGGCGATGGACGGCAGCGACTGGAGCCCGGTCACGATGGGGCCGATCGCGGCCCGCACCACCCGCACCCGGGCGATGAGCAGCCCCAGCGGGGTGCCCAGCGCGATGGCGATGGCGAACCCGGAGACGCCGCGGGAGACGCTGGTCCAGATGTACTCCAGCAGCGTCCCCTGGAGCCACATCTGGTGGACGGCACCCCAGACGTCCAGCGGGCCGGGGAGCAGGTAGTCGGGCTTGATCCCCGAGAGGTGGACGATCTGCCAGACGGTGAGGACCAGGACGATCGCCACCAGGGGCGGCACGAGCTTGTCCAGCAGGATGCGGCCGATCGGCGGCCGGTCGGGTGCGGGGCGGGTCTCCAGGGCGTCGAGTCCCGCCTCCAGGTCGGCGAGGTCGCTGCGCGCCCGGTCCGTGGCGGCCGAGGGCCCGGGGCCGTTGCCCGGCCCCTCGCCGCCGCGTGCGGTGGCGGCGTCAGTGCTGGACATGGCGGCGGATCTCCTGGCGCAGGTGGTCGGTGATCTCGACGGACAGGGCGGAGACCGCGGCATCCTCGATGCGGCGCGGCTGCGGGATGTCGATCTCCCATTGGCGCACCACCCGGCCCGGCCGGGAGGAGAGCAGGACGACGCGCTGCGCGAGTCGCACCGCCTCGCGCACGTTGTGCGTCACGAACAGCACGGAGAGGCCGGTCTCCTGCCACACCCGCGTCAGCTCCTCGTGGAGCACGTCCCGGGTGATGGCGTCGAGTGCGGCGAACGGCTCGTCCATCAGGAGGAGTTGACTGTCCTGGGCCAGTGCCCGCGCCAGGGCGACGCGTTGGCGCATCCCGCCGGAGAGCTCGTGGATGCGCTTGCCGTGGGTGCCGCCCAACCGGACCAGCTCCAGCAGGCGTTCCGCCTCCGGGCGGCGCTCCTTCTTGGGCACGCCGCGCAGCTTCAGGGCCAGTTCGATGTTGCGGCCCGCGGTGAGCCAGGGGAACAGCGCGTGCTCCTGGAACATCAGGGCGGGGCGGCCACCGGGGACGTCGATGGTGCCCGAGCTCGGCTCGTCGAGCCCGGCGACGAGGTTGAGCAGTGTCGACTTCCCGCAGCCCGACGCCCCGATCAGGGTGACGAACTCCCCGGGGCGCACGGTCAGGTCGACCTCCTCGACGGCGCGCTGCCGGGCGGCGGCGCGCCCGAACGACTTGCTGACCGCGTCGAACCGCACCGCGTGCGGGGCGGTGGTGGTGCGGCCGGACTCGGAGTCCGGCGTGGTGACGGTGAGGGCCATCGGATACCTCCTGCTGGTCTCGGTGGTCAGCGGACGCCGAGACCGCCGTCTTCGGTGATCTCCGGCTTCCCGGCGTCGGTGAGGACCTTGTTCAGCAGCGTCAGGTCGTAGATGCCGGTCAGGTCGGTCTCGTCGAGCAGCCCGGCGGCGACCGCGTGGTCCGCGCCGTCGCGCAGGCTGGTGGCGATCGGGTCGTACAGGAACTCGACGTTCGCGAAAGCCGGGTCGAGCACGTCCTGCGGCAGCGGACTGCCGTTCAGCGCCTCCAGTGCTGCGTTCGCCTCCGCCTTGGCGTCCTCGGGATTGTCGTTGATCCAGTCGGTGGTGGTCACCAGGCCGCGGATGACCGCCTCCACCACGTCGGGGTGCTCCTCCAGGAAGCTCTGGGAGGCGATCAGGTGGGTGACGACGTACCGGCCGTCCTCCCACAGCTCGCCCTCGTCGAGCAGGGTCTCCGCGCCGCGGGTCAGGAGATTGGCGGCGGAGGGCTCCGGCACCCAGGCGCCGTCGATCGCACCGGACTCGTAGGCGTTGGGTATCTCGGCGTTGGGGATGCGCAGCACGGTGACGTCACCCCGGCCGGTCGCCGGGTCGACCTCGAACCCCTCGCCCACCAGGTAGTTCAGCAGTGCCACGTCCTGGGTGTTGCCGAGCTGCGGCGTGGCGATCGACTTCCCGGCCAGATCGTCGAGGCCGTCGACGGTGTCGGGGTTGACCACGAGCGAGGCGCCGCCGGAGGCCGCGCCGGCCACGACCCGCAACGCCTGGCCGCCGGACTGGGCGAAGCCGTTGATGGCGGGGTTGGGGCCGATGAAGGTCAGGTCGACGGCGCCGGCGTTGAGCGCTTCGATGGCGGAGGGGCCGGCGTTGAAGACCTGCGTGTTGATCTCGGTGCCGCCCAGTTCCTGGCGGATGGCGCCGTCGTCGTCCAACCCGATCAGCGCGGTGGCGTGGGTGATGTTGGCGAAGTAGCCGATGTTCACCTGGTCGGTGGAGAGGCTCGCGGCGTCGGAGCCGCCACTGCCCGAGCCGGACCCCGAGCCGGAGGAGTCGGAGCCCTCGGAGCCGTAGCCGCAGGCCGAGACGGCCAGCAGGAGAGCGGCGGCGCCACCGAGGAGACGGACGGAGGTGCGGGGGAGGAGCGTGCGCACGGAAGGTTCCCTTCGGGGCCGGGCGCCGGCGGCGGCCGGTCCGGCCCGGTTCGGACGGGTGACGGAGGTCGGACGGGACGTGACGGCCGCGCGCAGGCGGCCGTCACGGCGCACATCGCCCGATGCCGCCCTGCCCGCTGCCGCGCAGGCCGCTGCCGATCCGTCCGCCCGCCTGGTCGAAGGTGGCGAACGCACCGCCGACCTCCGGCCGTTCGGGCCGGGGGCGCGCAACACGGGGACGGGGCGCCATCGTCAGAAGTCCCAGCCCTCGTCGTCGGCCGGACCGGCGGCGGCGCGGCCGAACGCCTCGCCGGCCATCCCCGCGGTGAGCGTCGTGCCGTCCGCCGGGTCGATCAGGAGGAAGGAGCCGGTGCGGCGGGACTCGGTGTAGGGGTCCACCGCCAGCGGCTCGGCCGCGCGGACCACCACCCGGCCGATGTCGTTGGCGACCAGCTCGGCGGGGCCGGGCTCGTGGCTGAGGTCGGTGAGCGAGAGCCGCGAGGGGATCTCCTTGACGACGGCCTTGACCGTGCGTGTGGTGTGCTTCAGCAGCACCCGCGCGCCCGGCCGCAGCGGGCGGTCGTGCAGGTGGCACACGGTCGCGGTGAGGTCCTGGGTGGGGCTTGCCGCCGTCGCCGCGGCGGCGATCAGGTCGCCGCGCGAGACATCGAGGTCGTCGGCGAGCCGGAGGGTGACCGACTGCGGCGCCCAGGCCACGTCCACGGGTTCGCCCAGCAGGTCGATCCCGGTGATCGTGGTGGTCCGGCCCGAGGGCAGCACCGCGACACGGTCCCCGACCCGCAGCACACCGGAGGAGAGCTGGCCGGCGTAGCCGCGGTAGTCGGGCAGATCCTCGCTCTGCGGCCGGATCACGTACTGCACCGGGAACCGCGCCGGGTCCTGTGACGGGTCGTCGGCGACCCGCACCCCCTCCAGGTGCTCCAGCACCGTGGGTCCGCCGTACCAGTCCATCGCCGCGGACGCGGTCACCACGTTGTCCCCGGCCAGCGCCGAGATCGGGATGGCCGTCACCTCGGGGATGCCCAGGCTCGCCGCGTACTCGGTGAACTCGGCGGCGATGGCGGCGAACACCGGCTCCGCGTACGCGACCAGGTCCATCTTGTTGACGGCGAGCACGACATGCGGGACGCGCAGCAGCGCGGCGACCGCCGCGTGGCGGCGGGTCTGTTCCACCACACCGTGGCGGGCGTCGACCAGGACCACCGCGAGCTGGGCGGTGGACGCCCCCGTCACCATGTTGCGGGTGTACTGCACGTGTCCTGGGGTGTCGGCGAGGATGAACCGGCGGCGCGCGGTGGCGAAGTAGCGGTAGGCCACGTCGATGGTGATGCCCTGCTCGCGTTCGGCACGCAGCCCGTCGGTGAGGAGCGCGAGGTCCGGCTCGCCCCGGCCGCGGCTCCGGCTGGCGTGCTCGACCGCCTCCAACTGGTCGGCCAGTACCGACTTGGAGTCGTGCAGGAGCCGTCCCACCAGCGTGGACTTGCCGTCGTCGACCGAGCCGGCGGTGGCGAACCGCAGCAGCGAGGTGGCGGCGGTCTGCTCGGTCGGCGAGGGCCGGGTCCGGCCGTGCGCGGGGCCGTGCGTCGGGGCGGTCATCAGAAGTACCCTTCGCGCTTGCGGTCTTCCATCGCGGCTTCGGAGAGCTTGTCGTCGGCGCGGGTCGCGCCGCGCTCGGTCAGGCGGGAGGCGGCGATCTCCAGGATCACCTTCTCAACGCTGTCCGCGTCGGACTCCACCGCTCCGGTGCAGGACATGTCGCCGACGGTGCGGTAGCGCACCCGGCGGGTGGTGGTCTCCTCGCCCTCGCGGGGGCCGCCCCACGCGCCGGGGGCCAGCCACATCCCGTGCCGGCGGAACACCCGGCGTTCGTGGGCGTAGTAGATGGCGGGGAGTTCGACCTGTTCGCGGGCGATGTACTGCCAGACGTCCAGCTCGGTCCAGTTGGACAGCGGGAAGACCCGGACGTGCTCGCCCGGCGCGTGGCGCCCGTTGTAGAGCTGCCACAGCTCCGGCCGTTGGCGCCGGGGGTCCCAGCCGCCGAACTCGTCGCGCAGCGAGAAGACCCGCTCCTTGGCGCGCGCCTTCTCCTCGTCGCGGCGTCCGCCGCCGAAGACCGCGTCGAACCGGTTGCGGTCGATCGCGTCCAGCAGCGGGACGGTCTGCAGCGGGTTGCGGGTGCCGTCGGGCCGCTCCCGGAGCCGGCCGTCGTCGATGAACTCCTGCACCGAGGCGACGTGCAGCCGCAGGCCGTGCTCGGCGACCCGGCGGTCGCGGTACTCCAGGACCTCGGGGAAGTTGTGCCCGGTGTCCACGTGCAGCAGGGCGAAGGGCGGCGGCGCGGGGCGGAACGCCTTGAGCGCCAGGTGCAGCATGACGATGGAGTCCTTGCCGCCGGAGAAGAGGATCACCGGGCGCTCGAACTCGCCCGCCACCTCCCGGAAGATGTGGACCGCCTCGGACTCCAGGGCGTCGAGATGGGAGAGCGAGAACGGGCTGCCGGCTCCGTCCCCGTCCCCCGTCCCGCCGGGTCCCCCTCTCCGGGGGGTGACCTTGGCCGCGGTGCTCACAGCAGTCCCCTTTCGCTCAGCAGGGCGTGGAGCGCCGCCACGGACTGCTCCACGGTCGTCTCATGCGCGGCTATCCGCAGGTCGGGGTGGGGCGGGGGCTCGTAGGGGTCGTCCACGCCGGTCAGCCCCGACAGCTCGCCGGCGGCCTGCCGCGCGTACAGCCCCTTCACGTCCCGCTGCGAGCAGACCTCGACCGGGGTCGCGACGTGCACCTCCAGGTACGCGGTGCCGGCGGCCTCGTGGTGCTCCCGGACCGCCTGCCGGGTGTCGGCCCAGGGCGCGATGACCGGAACCAGCACGGTGACCCCGTGGGAGGCCAGCAACTGCGCCACCCACCCGATCCGCCGCACGTTGACGTCCCGGTCGGCGCGCGTGAAGCCGAGACCCGCCGTGAGGAACCTGCGGACCTCGTCCCCGTCGAGGAGTTCGACCCGGCCGCCGTCGGCCCGCAGCCGCTCTGCGACCCCCTCCGCGATCGTCGTCTTGCCGGCGCTGGGGAGCCCGGTGAGCCACACGGTGGCGCCGGTGCCCACGGCCGTCGTCGCGGTCTGCGGCACGGTCATCGTCTTGTCCCGTCCGTTGTCTCGGTCTGGGTGTCGGTGGCCCCGGGGGCGGCCCCGCGGGCCCGCCCCGGGTGCGGGGTCAGCCGTGCAGCCCGCACTCGGTCTTGCTCCGTCCGGCCCAGCGGCCGGCCCGGGCGTCCTCGCCCGGCGCGACGCGCCGGGTGCAGGGCGCGCAGCCGACGGAGGTGTACCCGTCGTCGAGCAGCGGGTTGGTGAGGACTCCGTGCTCGGCGACGTAGGCGTCCACGTCCTGCTGCGTCCACCGGGCGATCGGCGCGACCCTGACCTTGCCGCGGCGCTCGTCCCACCCCACCACCGGTGTTCCCGCCCGGGTGGGCGACTCGTCCCGGCGCAGCCCGGTCGCCCAGGCGCGGTAGCCGGTCAGGCCGCGGCGCAGCGGCTCGACCTTCCGCAGCGCGCAGCAGCGGTCGGGGTCGCGGTCGTGGAGAGCCGGCCCGTGCTCGGCGTCCTGCTCGGCGACGGTCCGGGTCGGGGTCAGGGTGATCACGTTGACGTCCATCACCGCGGCGACCGCGTCGCGGGTCCCGAGCGTCTCCGGGAAGTGGTAGCCGGTGTCGAGGAAGACCACGTCGACGCCGGGGCGGACACGTGCCGCGAGGTGCGCGACCACGGCGTCCTCCATGGAGGAGGTGACGCAGAACGCGTCGTCGAACGTCTCCACCGCCCAGCCGAGGATCTCCAGGGCCGTGGCGTCCTCCAGCTCCCGTCCGGCGCGCTCCGCCGCCGCCCGGGCGCCGGGGCCGGCGGCGGTCACGGTTCCTCGTCCCGCGCGCCGGTCGTGCTCCGCTCGCCGGTCCGGTCGCCGACCGTGTCGTCGGCCCTGTCGCCGGGGGAGCGGGTGAACCCCGCCGCCAGCAGGCCCAGGAACTTCAGCCGGAACGCCCGGTTGCAGTCGGGGCACTCCCAACAGCCGTGGCCCTCCTCCGAGGGCCGGAGGTCCTCCTCGCCGCAGTAGGGGCAGTAGTACGGGGCGGCGCGTTCGCTCACGACAGGGCCTCCTCGTCGGCGCGGGCGGCCCAGGTGGCGAAGCGCTCGCCCTCGGCCCGCTGGTCGCTGAAGTTCCGCAGCACCCGCTCGACGTAGTCGGGGAGTTCCTCGGAGGTGACCTTCAGCCCGCGCACCTTGCGCCCGAAGCCGGGTTCCAGTCCCAGCGAGCCGCCGAGGTGGACCTGGAACCCCTCCACCTGCCGGCCCTCGGCGTCGGTGACGAGCTGCCCCTTGAGACCGATGTCCGCGATCTGGATGCGCGCGCAGGAGTTGGGGCAGCCGTTGACGTTGATGGTGACCGGCTCCTCGAAGTCGGGGAGCCGCTTCTCCAACTCGTCGATGAGGGAGGCGGCGCGCCCCTTGGTCTCGACGATGGCCAGTTTGCAGAACTCGATGCCGGTGCAGGCCATGGTGCCGCGTCGGAACGGCGAGGGCGAGGTCGTGAGGTCCAGGGCCGCCAGACCCTCCACGAGTGAGGGGACGCGGTCCTCCTCGACGTCGAGGACGACCATCTTCTGCTCGGCCGTGGTGCGCACCCGCTGCGAGCCGTGGGCCTCGGCGAGGTCGGCGATCCGGATCAGGGTGGCGCCGTCCACGCGCCCCACGCGGGGCGCGAACCCCACGTAGTGGCGGCCGTCGCGCTGCCGGTGCACACCGACGTGGTCGCGCCAGCGCTCGACGGGTGCGTCGGGCGCCGGGCCGTCGACGAGGGTCCGGTGGAGGTACTCCGTCTCCAGCACTTCGCGGAACCGCGCGGCGCCCCAGTCCGCGACGAGGAACTTCAGCCGGGCGCGGGTCCGCAGCCGGCGGTAGCCGTAGTCGCGGAAGATGCCGATGACGCCCTCGTAGACGTCGGGGACCTCCTCCAGCGGAACCCAGGCGCCCAGCCGCACCCCGATCTTGGGATTGGTCGACAGCCCGCCGCCGACCCAGAGGTCGAAGCCGGGGCCGTGCTCGGGGTGGTGGACGCCGACGAACGCGATGTCGTTGATCTCGTGGGCGACGTCCAGCTGCGGTGACCCCGAGATCGCCGACTTGAACTTCCGCGGCAGGTTGGAGAAGTCCGGGTTGCCGACGACGCGCCGCTGGATCTCGTCGATCGCCGGGGTGCCGTCGATGATCTCGTCCTCGGCGATACCGGCGACCGGGGACCCCAGGATGACGCGCGGGGTGTCGCCGCAGGCCTCCGTGGTCGAGAGCCCCACGCCCTCCAGCCGCCGCCAGATCTCCGGCATGTCCTCGATGCGGATCCAGTGGTACTGCACGTTCTGGCGGTCGGTGATGTCGGCCGTGCCGCGCCCGAACTCCTCGGAGACCTCACCGATGACGCGCAGTTGGGCGGTGGTGAGGCGTCCGCCGTCGATCCGGACCCGCAGCATGAAGTACTCGTCGTCCAGCTCCTCCGGCTCCAGTACGGCGGTCCGCCCGCCGTCGATGCCGGGCCGCCGCTGGGTGTACAGCCCCCACCAGCGCATCCGCCCCCGCAGGTCGGCGCCGTCGATGGAGTCGAAACCGCGCTGGGCGTAGATCGTCTCAATGCGCGTCCGCACATTGAGACCGTCGTCGTCCTTCTTGGTCTGCTCGTTGGCGTTCAGGGGGGTGAAGTGTCCGGAGGCCCACTGACCCTCGCCGCGGTGGCGTCCGGTCCTGCGACGGGTCGGGGCGGCCTTCTTGGGGGGCGTGTCGGCCATGGGTGACGGGTCCTTCGACAGCGGCGGGCCCCGTGCCCGGGTCCGGGCAGGGGTGACCGGGTGCGGCACGGTGCGGTCGGTACGCGCGTCGTCGCGCGGGGCGAGGTGCGGTGGGCAGGATGAGGGAACGCGCCGCGGGAAGCGGGCGTACGGAGGTCGGGAGACGGGGGCTCCGTCGGGTCCGCGCCTACCGGCGGACGCGACACCGGGCGCTGGACATGCGGCCGAGATCGACGTGGCGTCGACTCACCAGGGCAACTCCTGCGCGGGACATGACGGAAAGACTGGCACGCGCGGCGCGCGTCAGTCCACAGTCTTCCGGTATCCGGACCAAACTGTCCCGGATGTCAAGACGCAGCAGGTCGTACCGGGTGACGCGCGGCCCGGTCGCGGCGCGGCGTCACCCGCCGCCGGTGGCATCGCTCCCGGGGTGGGCGCCCGGCCAGGGGCCCGGTGCTCGCACGACCGTGGCCTCCGTCGAGGTCTCGGTCCGGAAGACCGTGAACCCGCGCCGCCGGTAGTTCTCCAGGGCATGCGGGCCGTCCTTGGTGCAGGTGTGCAGCCAGACACGCCGCGTTGCCTCCCGGCCGGGCCAGCGGGCTGAGAGGTCCCAGGCGCGCGCGGTCCCCACCGTCAGCAGTCGCCCCCCGACACCCCGTCCGCGGAAAGCGGGGAGCAGCCCGAAGTAGGCGATCTCCACGACGCCCGCCGCCTGGCCGTCCAGCTCGATGTAGCCGACCGGGGTGTCGTGCAGATACGCCACCCAGGTCTCGACGGCGGGCCGCTCCAGATGGCCGCGCCACCGTGCGTGGTCCCACTCCAGCCTGTCCACCCATCGGACGTCTCCGCCCACCGCCGTGTAGAGGAAGCGGCTGAACTCGGGCGAGGGCACCGCCGCCCGCGCCACCCGCAGGCCGTCCGGGACGCGGCCGTCCGCGGGGCGGAGCGCCTGCGGTGTCGTCTGCTCCAGCGACCAGGTGGTGACCTCGGTGAGCTCGGTGGCCCCGCCGGCCCCGGTGTTTCCGTTCATGGCCCCAGCCAACCAGACCGGTCGAAGCCCGCCGTCCCGCACCCCGCCCCGGCGGGGTGCGGAGGCGCTCCCGCGGAGCGGGAGCCGGGAGCGGCCCGGTGCCCGCTCAGCCGGCGGGCAGCGGCGCCGCGCGCTCGACGATCGCCGCCGGGTCCAGTCCCGCCGGGAGGGTGCCGAACGCCGCCCCGCCGTCCCGGCCGAGCCGCGTCGCGCAGAAGGCGTCCGCGACAGCCGGCGGCGCGTGCTGGACCAGCAGCGCCCCCTGGAGCACCAGGGCGATCAGCTCCGCCAACCGCCGGGCGCGCGCCTCCATGTTCTCCAGGTCGGAAAGTTCGGTCAGTACGGCGGTGATGGCCGCGTCGAGGCGGTGGTCAGCCCCGGCCGCCCGGCCCACCTCGGTGAGGAAGGCGTGCAGCACGTTCGGCTCGGTCCGCAGCGCCCGCAGGACGTCCAGCGCCTGCAGGTTTCCCGGCCCCTCCCACAGCGAGTTCAGCGGTGCCTCCCGCAGCAGCCGCGGCATGCCGGACTCCTCCACGTAGCCGTTGCCGCCCAGACACTCCATCGCCTCCGCCACCAGCGCCGTGCACCGCCCGGAGACCCAGAACTTCGCGGCGGGCACCGCCAGCCGCAGCAGGTACCGGTCGTGCGACCGCCCGGCCTCCGCCCCGTCGCAGGCGGCGGCGAGCCGCAGCGCCAGCGCGGTCGCGGCCTCCGACTCGACCGCCAGGTCCGCGAGGACCGCCCGCATCAGCGGCTTGTCCACCAACGGCCCGCCGAACGCCGCACGGTGCGTCGTGTGGTGCACGGCCAGCGCCACCGCCCGGCGCATCAGCGCGGCCGAACCGGTCACGCAGTCCACCCGCGTCGCGGCGACCATCTCCAGGATGGTCGCGATGCCGCGCCCCTCCTCACCCACCCGCCAGGCCAGGGTCTCCTCGAACTCGACCTCGGCGGAGGCGTTGGCACGATTGCCGAGCTTGTCCTTCAGCCGCTGCAACCGGAACACGTTGCGGCTGCCGTCGGGCAGGGTCCGCGGCAGCAGGAAGCAGGTGGGCCCGCCCTCGGCCCGCGCCAGCACCAGGAAGGCGTCGGACATCGGGGCGGAGCAGAACCACTTGTGCCCGGTCAGGGCGTACATCCCGGCCGCCGCGCCGTCGGCGGGCCGCGCCCGCGTGGTGCCGGCTGCCAGATCGGAGCCGCCCTGCTTCTCCGTCATGGCCATCCCCGCCAGCGCACCGGACTTCTCCGGCGCCGCCAGGGGCCGCGGGTCGTAGCTCCGTGAGGTCAGCAGCGGTTGCCACACCTCGGCCAGCGACGGTTCGGCCCGCAGCAGGGGGACCGCGGCATGCGTCATGGACACCGGACAGCCCGGACCGGCGTCCACCTGGTACCAGAGGTGGAACCCGGCGGCACGCCGCAGCAGACCGTCCGGTTCGCCGCGCCCCCCGGTGAGCCCCCACTCGACCGCGCGGCCCAGCAGGGTGTGCCACGCGGGGTGGAACTCGACCTCGTCGATCCGGTTGCCCCAGCGGTCGTGGGTGCGCAGCACAGGCGGTGCCGCGTTCGCCTGCCGGGCCAGTTCCTGCGTGCCGGCGGAGCCCGCCTCGCGTCCCCACTCCGACAGCTCCCCCGCCAGTCGGTCGCCCGCCCCCGGGCGGGCGTACCGCGCCACGCCCTCCCGGAGCGCGGCGTCCGTGGCGAACAGGTCGTGGCCCTCGAGGGGCGGGGACTGGTTGGCTACCGTGTGGGTGCGGGGGGTCATGCGGCTACGTTATGGGCGTGACCGCCGACGACGCATCCCACCGGACCGGACAGGATCCGCGACCCGGGCCGCCCGAGCCCGGCGACGAGAGCGCCACCGGCGCCGACGCCCGGGGACCTGCCGGCGCCCCGGAGCCCGGCCCGGCCCCCGGGCCCGCCGCTCCGGCCGCCCCGCCGCAGCCCGGGGAGCCCCGGCAGGCTGACGACGCCGCCGAGGGCGAGCGGGTCGCGCTCTACCACCGGATCCCCAAGGCGAAGCTGGTCTGGCTGCTGCTGCGCGACACCGTGCAGTCCTGTACCGAGCACCGCATCGTCGGGATGGCGGCGGAGGCCGCCTTCTTCACCCTGCTCTCGCTGCCACCCCTGCTGCTCGGCCTGATCGGGCTGCTCAGCAGCCTGGACGCCGTGGCCGGCACGAGCACGCTGGAGACCGCGCGCAGCCACATCCTGGACGTCTCCACCACGATGCTGTCCGAGCGCGGCGTCAACGACGTGGTGCGTCCGTTGATCGACGACCTCACCCAGGGGCCCCGGCCCGACGTCATGTCCTTCGGCTTCGTCGTCGCCCTGTGGTCGGGGTCGCGGGCGGTCAACGTCTTCGTCGGCACCATCACCGTCATGTACGGGATGGAGGGGTACCGCAACCCGGCCGCCACCCGGCTGCTCGCCTTCCTGATGTACCTGGTGAGCCTCGCGGTGGGCGCGGTGGTCGTCCCGGCCCTGGTCATCGGCCCGGAGCTGGCGATCGGGTGGTTCCCCGGGCTGGAGGGGCAGCTCAGGATCGCGTACTGGCCGGTGGTGCTGCTGCTGTGCGTCGGGTTCCTGACCACGCTCTACCACGTCTCGGTGCCGGTGCGCTCGCCGTGGCGGGAGGACATCCCGGGGGCGATGATCGCGCTGGCCATCTGGGCGGTGTGCGCCTTTGCGCTCCGCACCTACCTGCGGACCACGGTGGAGGGCCAGTCGATGTACGGCTCGCTCGCCGTGCCCGTGGCGATCCTGCTCTGGCTGGGCGTCTCCGCCTTCGCCGTCCTGGTGGGCGCGGCCCTGAACGCCGCCGTCGACCGCGTCTGGCCCACGGCTGCCACCGCGGCCGCCCGCGCCGAGACCGACGAGGCGCGGGAGGCCGCCGCCGAGGCGATGCTGGCGGCGGTGCGCGAGCGCCGCAGCCGCGCCGAGAAGCTCGGTGTGCAGGCCTACGACATGACGGCGACCGCGATGCGCCTGGCCGGTACGCTCCGCCCCTCCGAGCTGAAGCAGCAGCTCAAGGCGGCCCGGCGCCGCCGTCGCCGGGACGCGGGGCGGCGGGTCCGCTGAGCGCGGATGCGCTGACGCGGGTCCGCCCGCCCGCGGGGTCCGAACGGAGGGGCTCACCGCGCCGGGTGCGCCCCTCCGGTTGTCGCCTCCTCGATCTCCCGCTCGGCTTTCGCCAGCAGCAGGCCCGCCAGCTCGTTGAGCAGCCGTGCGGCGGCCACCTCTTCGCCGACCCGCGGTTGCGACGGGTCGTGGGGGTGGCGGTCGGCGTGCGCGTGTGCGCGCAGTTCGGCGCCGTCGGGCAGCCGCAGCAGGGCGACGGCCCTGGTCTCGGAGCCGATCTCGCGGAACTCCACCTCGATGTGCCATCCGGCGACGGTCGCCATGATGTCCACCTCCGCTCATGCTCCTTCCAGCGTGCACCCGCGGACCCCGGCCCGCCGGGCGGGCCGGTGCGGGTCGGGCGCTCGGGAGAGCGGGGCCCGGTGGGGGTGGTGTCTGGCGAACGGGGCGCGGCGGTAAAAGCCGTTGCACCGGCGAGCCGCGTGCCGCTAGCGTGCGGGACGCGCGGTCCGATCGGGCCGCACACGGAGCGGGCCGCGGGCCCGTGAGACGGAAGGGAGGTGCGAACCATGGCTGTCCCGAACAGGGTTCACCCCGGCGTTCTCGCCGCGTATCCACGTTCCACCTCCGTGCACCCCGGCTGACCTTCCGCGCACGCGCGCACCGCCGGGGGCGACCTCCCCGGAAGGCCCACTCCGTCGTGAGCAGCAACTCCCGTACCACCCGCAGCGCTTCTTCTCGCAACCCCTCCCTCGCGGACCCGACGTCCGCCGCGGCCCTCCCGCCCGCGGACCGCTCCTCGCAGGGGGAGACCGCCGACGCCCCGGACGGTGCCGCCGCACTTCGCCGGCTCGGCTGGGACGACACCTTCGCCGCCGCCCTGGAGCACCACCGCTCCGCCGACCCGCGCGTCCTCCCCGGCCGTATCGCCCGGGTGGACCGGGGCCGCTGCGAACTGGTGACCGCCGACGGCCTCGTCCGCGCCGCCTTCGTCGGTCGCCCCGCCGCCGATCCCACGGAGCGCGCCTGCACCGGGGACTGGGCCGCGCTGGCCCCCGCCGCCGACGGCACCCTGGAGGTCCGTGCCCTGCTGCCCCGCCGGTCCGCGTTCCTGCGCTCCGGCTCCACCAGGGCGGCCCGGGGACAGGTGCTCGCCGCCAACGTCGACACCGCGCTGATCGCCGTCTCCCTCGCCGACGACCTGGTCGTCGGGCGGCTGGAGCGCTTCGTCGCGCTGGCGTGGGCGGCCGGCACCACGCCGACAGTGGTCCTCACCAAGAGCGACCTCGCCCACGACGTCGACCACCTGCTGTCGGATGTGCGTGCCGCCGCTCCCGGTGCCGGCGCGTTCGCCGTCAGCGCCCGCACCGGCGCCGGCGTCGCGGAGCTGTCGGCGGCGCTGCGCGGCGGGAGCGCCGCCCTGCTCGGGGTCTCCGGAGCGGGCAAGTCGACACTGGCCAACGCGCTCACGGGTCGCGAGAGCCAGCGGGTCCGGGCCAACCGGGACAGCGACGGCCGCGGGCGGCACACCACCACCACCCGTGACCTGCTGGTCCTGCCGGAGGGCGGCGTGCTGCTCGACACCCCGGGGCTCCGCGGGGTCGGTCTCTGGGACGCCGCCGAGGGCGTCGGCGCCACCTTCGGCGAGATCGAGGAGCTGGCCGGCCGGTGCCGCTTCGGGGACTGCGGCCACCGCTCCGAGCCGGGCTGCGCCGTGCTGGCCGCGATCGAGGACGGCTCGCTTCCGCAGCGACGCCTGGAGAGCTACCGGAAGCTCCTCCGGGAGAACGACCGGCTCGCCGCCCGCGCCGACGTGCTCCTCCGGGCGGAACAGCGCAAGGAGTGGAAGCGGCGCGCGGCCCAGGGCCGCTGGGAGAGCGACCGCAAGCGCGGGCTCACCCCGGGCACCGGCGGCCGGGGCAGCCGCCGCCGGTGACCCGGTCGCGTCCGGGGCGGGCGGGCGGCGCCGAACGCTGCGCCCGCCCCGGCGCGGCGCGGTCGGGGACGGCATCGGACGGGGAATCGCCCCCGCGCCACAGGCGTTGTCCCCGGCGACGCACAGCGCGCCTTCGCGACCGTGATCGCTGTCGGCGAACACGCCCCCTGCGACGGGAACAATCCCACCGCTCCCCGCATTGAGTCCTCATAGCTCAACTTAACTGCGGATGGAGTGGTCATGGTATCGACGCGCACAACGCTCACCCTGCCCGTGCTGCCGCTGGACGACGCGGTGGTCCTGCCGGGCATGGTGGTACCGCTGGACCTCAGTGACGCCGAGGTCCGGGCCGCCGTGGAGGCCGCCCGCGCGGCGGCCCCCGCCGGCGGCAAGCCCGAGGTCCTGCTGGTGCCGCGCACCGAGGGGCGCTACGCCGCGATCGGCGTGCGCGGTCGCGTGGAGCAGACCGGCCGCCTCGCCGACGGCGACCCGGGCGCGCTGATCCGCGGCCTCGCGCGGGTGCGGGTCGGTGCCGGGACCACCGGCCCCGGCGCGGCCCTGTGGGTCGAGGGCACCGAGGTGGCCGAGGAGCTGCCGGACCCGCTGCCCGGCGCCGTCACCGAACTCGTCACCGAGTACCGCGCGCTGATCACCTCCTGGCTGCGGGAACGCGGCGCCTGGCAGGTGGTGGACCGGGTGCAGCAGATCGAGTCCCCGGGCGCCCTGGCCGACAACGCCGGCTACTCGCCGTTCCTCACCACCGAGCAGCGCGTGCGGCTGCTGGAGGCGACCGACCCGGTCGACCGGCTGCGGCTCGCCACCGCGCTGCTCAAGGAGCACCTGGCCGAGCGCGAGGTCGCCGACTCCATCGCCAAGGACGTCCAGGACGGCGTCGAGAAGCAGCAGCGCGAGTTCCTGCTCCGCCGCCAGCTGCAGGCCGTCCGGCGGGAGCTGTCCGAGCTGACCGGCGACGGCGACGACGCCGAGGAGGACTACCGGTCCCGCATCGAGGCGGCCGCGCTGCCGCCGGAGGTCCACAAGGCCGCACTGGCCGAGGCCGACAAGCTGGAGCGCGCCGGCGACCAGGGACCGGAATCGGGATGGATCCGGACCTGGCTGGACACCGTGCTGGAGATGCCGTGGAACGTCACCAGCGAGGACGCCTACGACATCGCCGAGGCGCGCGCCGTCCTGGACGCCGACCACACCGGGCTGCAGGACGTGAAGGACCGCATCGTCGAGTACCTGGCGGTGCGCAAGCGGCGTGCCGCCCGCGACCGCGCCACGGAGCCGCGCACCGAGACGCCGGGTGCCGAGGCGCCGGGTGCCGCCGGGACGGCCGGCGGGCCGCTCGCCGGGAGCGGCCGTC
>NZ_JAAVJC010000091.1 GCF_012033785.1 Streptomyces bohaiensis | reverse complement strand
CGAGGCGCGGTAGAGGGCGTCGATGACCCGCTCGTCCACGATGGAGTTGACCTTGATCCGCACCGCCGCCGGGCGCCCCCCGCGACCTGTCCACCCGCACGGCGCCCACCGCCCCGACGACCGGTTCGGCGGTCGCCGTCGAGACGAGCCCGGAGCCGGCGGCCTTCCGCCCGCCGCACCCGGAGCAGTCCGCGGAGCCGCGCAGTCCCGAGCACGCCGAGCTGCCGCACGACCGGTTCCTGGACCGCGAGCGCAGCTGGCTGGCGTTCAACCAGCGGGTGCTGGAACTGGCCGAGGACGAGTCGACCCCGCTGCTGGAGCGCGCGCGCTTCCTGTCGATCTTCGCCAGCAACCTCGACGAGTTCTTCATGGTGCGCGTCGCCGGCCTCAAGCGGCGGATCGCGACCGGTGTCGCCACCCGGGCAGCGTCCGGCCGCCGCCCCCGCGACGTCCTGGAGACCATCTGGACCAGCAGCCGGGCGCTCATGGAGCGGCAGGCCGAGTGCTTCGAACGCACCGTCTCCCCGGCGCTGGCGGCCGAGGGCATCCATCTGCTGCGGTGGCCGGACCTCACCGAGCAGGAGCAGACGCGCCTGTTCTCGTTCTTCCGCAAGCGCATCTTCCCGGTGCTGACGCCGCTGGCCGTGGACCCGGCGCACCCCTTCCCCTACATCTCCGGGCTCTCCCTCAACCTCGCCGTGGTGGTCCGCAACCCCGCGACCGGCCACAAGCACTTCGCCCGCGTGAAGGTGCCGCCGCTGCTGGCCCGGTTCCTGGAGGCGTCGGCACAGCGCTACGTCCCGGTCGAGGACGTGATCGCCGCCCATCTGGAGGAGCTGTTCCCCGGAATGGAGGTACTCGACCACCACATCTTCCGGGTCACCCGGAACGAGGACCTGGAGGTCGAGGAGGACGACGCGGAGAACCTGCTCCAGGCGCTGGAGAAGGAGCTGCTGCGGCGCCGCTTCGGACCCCCGGTCCGGCTGGAGGTCGAGCGGTCCATCGACCGCGAGGTGCTGGACCTGCTGATCCGCGAGCTGAAGATCACCGAGGAGGAGGTCTACGCCCTCGCGGGCCCGCTGGACCTCACCGGCCTGGACGACATCGCCTCGCTGGACCGGCCCGAGCTGAAGTTCCCCAAGTTCATCGCCGGGACCCACCGCGACCTCGCGGAGGTCGAGTCGGCGACCGCGCCCGACATCTTCGGCGCGGTCCGCGAACGGGACGTGCTGCTGCACCACCCGTACGACTCCTTCTCCACCTCGGTGCAGCTGTTCGTGGAACAGGCCGCCGCCGACCCGGACGTCCTCGCGATCAAGCAGACCCTGTACCGGACCTCCGGCGACTCCCCGATCGTGGACGCCCTGATCGACGCCGCCGAGTCCGGCAAGCAGGTGCTGGTGCTGGTCGAGATCAAGGCGCGGTTCGACGAGCACGCCAACATCAAGTGGGCGCGCAAGCTCGAACAGGCGGGCTGCCACGTCGTCTACGGCCTCGTCGGCCTCAAGACGCACAGCAAGCTCTGCCTCGTCGTCCGGCAGGAGGGCGACCACCTGCGGCGCTACGCCCACATCGGCACCGGCAACTACCACCCGAAGACGGCCCGGATGTACGAGGACATCGGGCTGCTCACCGCCGACCCCGACGTCGGCGCGGACTTGTCCGACCTCTTCAACCGGCTGTCCGGTTACAGCCGTCGCGACAACTACCGCCGCCTGCTGGTCGCCCCGCGCTCGCTGCGGGACGGGTTGATAAGCAGAATCCGGCGGGAGGTCGTCAACCACCGGGAGGGCCGCCCGGCGGCGGTGCGGATCAAGGTCAACTCCATCGTGGACGAGCGGGTCATCGACGCCCTCTACCGCGCCTCGCAGGCGGGTGTTCCGGTCGACATCTGGGTGCGGGGCATCTGCGCGCTGCGTCCGGGGGTACCCGGACTGTCGGAGAACATCCGGGTGCGGTCGATCCTCGGCCGCTTCCTGGAGCACTCCCGGGTCTACGCGTTCGGCAGCGGTGGCGACACCGAGGTCTGGCTCGGCAGCCCCGACCTGATGCACCGCAACCTGGACCGGCGCATCGAGGTGCTGGTCAAGGTCGCCGACCCGGCACACCGGCACACCCTGAACCGCCTGCTGGCGACCGGGACGTCCGACTCCACCGCCTCCTGGCACCTGGGCCCGGACGGCGGTTGGACCCGCCACGCCGTCGATGAGGACGGCGCCCCACTGCGGGACATGCAAGAGACCCTCATCGAGGCACGGAGGAAACGACGTGGCAGCGGAAACTGAGCTGGTGCGCGCGGCCGGCTGCGTCCTGTGGCGCCGCCGACCGACCGACGGCGCGGTGGAGGTGGCCCTGATCCACCGCCCCCGCTACGACGACTGGTCGCATCCCAAGGGCAAGTTGATGGCGGGGGAGAGCGAGGCCGACGCGGCGGTGCGGGAGGTGCTGGAGGAGACGGGCATGCGGTGCGAACTCGGCGCCCGGCTCCCCACCACCCGCTACACGGCGGAGGACCGGCCCAAGGTCGTCACCTACTGGGAGGCGCGGGCGACCAGCGGGGCGTTCGTGCCCAACGACGAGGTGGACCGCATGGTCTGGCTCGCCCCGGCGACGGCCCGCCGCCACCTCAGCAACCCGTGGGACCGCCCGCTGCTCGACGCCGCCGCGGCGGCATGGGACGGCGAGACCCCCACACCGGCGGACGCCCCGACCGGCTGAGCGGGCGGCTGAACGGGCGGTCGGACGGTCGGGCGGGGGGCGGGGGCGGAGGCGGTCCCGTTCCCGCGCGGCTCCTGTCCCCGCGCGGCTCCAGCTCCGCACGGACGGCTCCGCCCGGTCCCCCGCGGCACCGGGCGGAGCCGTGCGGCGTCCGCAGGTGCCGCGTCAGGCCGCCGGCGACTCCCGGGCCGCGAGCTCGACGGCCAGCTCCATGCAGCGCAGCCGGGCCGGGGAGAAGTCGTAGGGCATCATGCCGACGGCCTCGGCGGCGCTGATCGCCCCGGGCTCGCGGCGGGCGGGCGCGTCGGCGGTGGCAGGGTGCGCCGCGTCCCAGGCGTCGAAGAGGGCCTCGTCCTCCTGCCCTTGGCCGGCCGCCTCCATGGCGGCGTTCAGCCTGCTCTCGAACGCGTGCCGTTCGCCGGCGACCCGTGCCACCCGCGGATCGTCGACGGCGACGCCGTCGTCGAGGGCCTCCTCGGCCGCGTCGATCCGGTCGGACTCCTCCCGCAGCGCCGGGTCCCGGGCCAGGGCGACGAAGCGGCCGGCCTGGACGGCCGCGCCGAGCGGGCCGAAGATCCGCTCGGTGACCAGCAGCGTGTCCAGGTCCGCCTGGCGCATCGAACCCTCGGGGGCGCCCCGGAGGCGTTCGGTGACCAGGTCGGAGAGCAGCCCCAGCCGGCTGCCCTCCGCGCGCATCCGCTGCACGGCGACGCGCTGCCGCCGCAGCTCCGCCTCCTGCGCGGCGAGAGCGTCCGCCAGCCGCTCCAGGGTGCCGGCGATCACGGCCTCGCGGTGCGTGCCCGAGTCCGTGTCCGTGTCCGTGTCCGCGTCCGCGTCCGGGGACGTTCCGTCGGGTGACGCGCAGGGGCCCGCACTGCCGGGCGCCGCGCCGGTGGGCGCCTCGCCGGGGGACTCAGCGCCGGGGCACTCCGCGCCGTTGGTGAAGGCGTCGCGGATGTCGTCGAGAGCGATCCCGGCATCGGCCATCCGGCGAATCCACAGCAGATTGATCATGTCCTCGTACCCGTAGCGGCGACGACCGTCGCCGCCGCGCGCGGGCTCGGGGAGCAGGCCGATCGCGTGGTAGTGGCGGATCGCCCGCGGCGTGGTGCCGGCGAAGGCCGCCGCGTCCCCGATGGTGACCTGGCGGGGTGACGTGATGCGCACGGACGTGGGCTGGAGCCTTCCTCGAAGGGTCGGGTGCAGCTCCAGCGCACCACATGCCGCTACGGCAGGTGCAACCCCGCCCGGACCGCCGCGCCGGCTGCGGCGCGGCGGGCGGCGGGAACGGGGTCGGTAGCGGGGACGGGTGCCCCTGGTGTGAGCCCCCGCCGAGTCCGTGGCGGCCGCCGCGTGCCGGTCCGGGCGCATCCGCGGTCGGGCGACCGGCGCCACCTCCGCGCCGCCGACCGGGGAGGCGCCGGGACGCGTGGGTGCGCGGGGCGCGCGGACGTGGCCGAGGTTCGGCCTGTCGCCCGCGCGCCCGTCACCGGCGGTGCGGCGGCAGACCCCCGCTACTCGCGGAACTCGTCCAGGTCCATGTTGGCCAGCCCCAGGTTGGGCAGCATGGAGCCGACCGTGTCCGCGTCGACGCGGAAGTGCAGCCCGATGTCGTCCATCATCGGCATCACCAGGACGCGGTTCCCCGGTTCGCGCAGTGTGACGGCGTCGGCGAGCAGCACCACGTCCGCGATGATGCCGTCGCTGCCCCGGTTCCGAGTCTGGGCCATGACCTGCTCGGGGGTGGCACCCTCGAACGCCGGGTCGTCCACGAACTCGATCGCGTCGCCGTAGCCGTCCTCGTCCTCCGGGTACGGCGCCGACACCGCGGCGACCAGGGCGGCCCAGGCCGCGTCGTCGCCGAAATCGGTGCGAACCAGCAGGTCGCGATCGCTGCCGAGCAGGGGCAGCGGCTGCTGCGGCCGGGTGTAGAGGGGCGGGTCGTCGCTGGTCTCCAGGGCGGCGCCGGCCGGTTCGTACAGGGCGTCCTCGGTCACCTCGTCGCCGTCCTCCACCTCCCACTCGGGTTCGGTGGGCGCGTCCTCGGCGAACTGCTCCAGCTGGTAGGAGGTACCGGGCTGGTGCAGCACCAGGTAGGCCATGGCTGCCTGCCGCGGCGTGATCCAGAACGCCGCAACCTCCGGCTCCTCCTCGTCCCCGTCCTCCTCGTCCTGGTCCTCGTCGTCGTCCTGGTCGTCGTCCTGGTCCTCGTCCTCGTCGTCGCTGTCCAGCAACGGGGCGAAGGCCAGCAGCGGGCGAAGTTCTTCGTTGACCGTCGTCCGGTCGTCGGTCAGCAGCACCAGGTCCGGGGTCCAGGTGCCGGCGGCCGCCAGCGCCTCGGCCACCTCATCGGCGTCGGCACCGCGCCACCCCGGTTCATGGGCCACCACGAGGCGGCGGGGGATCGTGTCGCCTCGGTCCGCGCCGTCGGGGCCGGTGCCGTCAGGGCGGCACCGGCCGGGCAGTTCACCCATGCGGGAGAGGACGTCCTCCCAGACCGAGTCGTCGTCCCCGGTGCGTATGAGCAGCATTCCGGGAACCCGGCCGGTCGGGTCGGCGGGAGGGAGAGGGAGCGGGGGCCGCATGGGCTGACACCTCGTCGGATTGTCGGAGCGAGGGCCAATTCCTACCACCGGGCGGTGACACCGCCCGCCGTCGCCCCGGCCTTGCTGCCCCGACGTCCGTCGGCGTGCCCCCTGCCATGCCCACCCGGTCGCGCCGGCGGCTCTCGGCGTCCTGGCTGCGGCCGTCGCCCGGTCGCGAGGGTGCCGAAGGGCTGGGCGCCCCGCCGCACCTCGGAGGACGTGGCGCGGGGCTCTCGCCCGGGCGGGCGGCTGCGTCGGCAGCTGTGTCTCCGCGCCGGTCGCCGCCGTGCCGCCGTGTGGCGTCGCCCGTCAGCTGCCGCGCGGTGCGACCGCGTCCCAGCGCACCGTGATCTCCCCCTGCCGCCAGCGGCGCGGCCCGTCGGTGAGCGGCCAGTCGGCGGCGACCGCGCGGGCGGTCGCGATCCACCGCTGCCGGGCGCCCAGCGCGCCGTACGGTGCGGCGGCGGCCCAGGCGCGGTCCAGGTCGCGCAGCAGCGCGTGCACGGGTTCGCCCGGCACGTTGCGGTGGATCAGCGCCTTGGGGAGCCGTTCCGCGAGGTCGGACGGGGTGACCAGCCCCGCGAGACGCGCCGCGAAGGTGACCGTGCGAGGGCCCTCGCGGTCGAGCGCCACCCAGACGTGGCGGCGACCGATCTCGTCGCACGTTCCCTCCACCAGCAGCCCCCCGGGAGCCAGCGCGCCGGTCAGCCGCGCCCAGGCCGCGGGCACGTCCGCCTCGTCGTACTGCCGCAGCACGTTGGCGGCGCGGATCAGCAGCGGGGGAGGGGTGCCGGACGGCAGTGGCACCTCGAAGCCGCCGCGCAGGAACCGCAGCCCGTCCCGCTGGTACGGCAGCGCGGCGGCCACCCGCGCCGGGTCGATCTCCACCCCGGCGACCTGCGCGTCCTCCCGCACCGTGCGCAGCCGCCCCAGCAACTCCACGGCGGTCCACGGCGCCGCGCCGTAGCCGAGGTCCACTGCCAGCGGCGGGGTCGCGCTGCCGCGCAGCGCCGCGCCGTGTGCGTCGGCGATCCACCGGTCCATGCGGCGCAACCGGTTCACCCCGGTCGTCCCCCGGGTGATCGTGCCCATGGGGCGGGACGGCGGGCGGGCGGCGTGCATGGACCCAAGCCTAGGCCGGAGTCCCGGCCCGCTGCCGCCGCCGCCCGCCCGCTGCCGTCCGGCCCTGGCCGGGCGCGCTTCGCGGGCCGGCGGCCGGACGGTGGCGGCTCAGCTGCTCCAGCGGCGCTCGGTGAGGACGACCCGGTACCCGTCGGGGTCCGCGAGCGTGACGCCCTGCCGGTCCCAGTAGGGATTGTGGGACGGCACGACGGTGCCGCCGTGCTCGGTGGCGCGGGCCACGAACGTCTCGGAGACCGGCTTCCCGAGGTAGACGACCAGCAGGTCCTCCGACGTGGGCGCGGGAACGACGACGTCGTGTTCACTCGCGGTCAGTTCGAGATGCCAGGCCGCGCC
Source organism: Streptomyces bohaiensis (assembly GCF_012033785.1). Lineage (GTDB taxonomy): Bacteria > Actinomycetota > Actinomycetes > Streptomycetales > Streptomycetaceae > Streptomyces > Streptomyces bohaiensis. The sequence goes on along the minus strand of NZ_JAAVJC010000091.1, from coordinate 10,714 downwards.
CTCCGGCCCCACCATCAGCAGGTCGCGTTCGCCGGCCTCGGGACGCCCCGTCGCCCGGTACAGCACGGCCAGCCCCAGGCCGCCGACGTAGAACCGCTCGGCGGCGTCGAGATCCAGCGAGGGCCGCCCGATACGGATGGTGCAGTGCGACTCGATCATGCGTCCCTGTTCCTCTCGTCGGTCTCTTCTCGGCCCTGCGGGGACCGGGCAACTGACGGGACGGGCGCGGGCCGCGCCCCTTTACTGATCGTTTCAGAATGAGATCGGCGCTGCGACTGGTTCCGGCGATCTTGGCAGGCTCCGTCAGTTCAAACGCCTACGAATCCGCTACGAACGCCGTGCCGACCTCCACCACGGTCTCCTGCAACTGCCTGCTGCATCATCTGTCTCCGCCGACTGCAGACGCAGTCCCAGAAGGATCAGTAGGGTCGTCGGTGTGCGCGATCTACGAGTGGTCCTGATCGGCGGGACATCGAACGTCGGGAAGTCGACCGTCGCCAAAGAGGTGGCGGCAAGAATCGGGTTCGCGTACCTGAGTACTGACGCGATGGCGCGGCACCCGGGCCGGCCCTGGAGAACCCCGGAGTCGGAGGTGCCAGCGCACGTCGCTGAGCACTACGGATCACTTACGGTGGACGAGCTGATCACGTCTGTCATCGACCACTACGATCGGCTCTGGCCCCGCATCGAAGAGCTGATCACGGCTCGTGCAGCCAGTAACCGCGGCAGTCCGGGCCTGGTTTTGGAGGGGTCGGCACTCTGGCCCGCCCGCGTCGCCGGGCTACAGGTCCCGCACGCGGCAGCCGTATGGCTCACCACTGACGACTCCCTGGTACGCGCCCGCGTTCACGCTGCGGGCTCCTATGAAGCAGCCGCAGACGAGGAACGGGCCCTGATGGACAAGTTCCTGGCCCGCACGGAGCGGTACCAGGCACTGATGATCGAGGCCATCGACGGGCTGGGCCTGGCTCGCATCGACGCGGGCGGCGGACAGTCCGCCGGGGAACTGGCTGACACCGTGCTCGCGGCAGTCGACGCGCAGACCGCGCTGGGACGGTCATCCACCGGTCGGTGACCATTCATGGCGGCTCACCTACGGCACATCCCGGCGCCAAGCGCCCCACCAGCTCATGGTGAAACGACCAGGTGCGGCCGTGGCACCCTTCCCGCACTGGCCGGAGCACCGCCGCTCGGGCGCACGGCCGCAAGGGCGGCGGTCTCAGCTCTCCTGTGACGGCGCCGCGCGGGCCTCGTCAGCTGCCTGCTGGCGGACGGCGTAGCCGGGGACCGAGGGCCAGCGGACGGTGAGCACCACTGACTCCTCCTCCGCGTACCAGGAGTGGTCCACGCCCTTGCCCCAGACGACGTAGTCGCCCTGCTCGGCCAGGACCACGCTGCGCCCGGGCAGCTCCACCCGGAACCGGCCGCTGATCAGCACCAGCAGCGCCGTCCGCTCCTCGCCGCGCACCCACTCCGCCCGCTCGTCGCCGGGCGGGTGGATGCCCCACTTGATCTCCAGGGCATCACTGTGGCGGGGGTCGCCGAGCTCCTTGAAGTGACCCAGAAGCCAGCCCCGGTCCAACGGCGCGTCCTTGCCGGCGTTCCCCACGTACACGGTGTCGTTCATACGACCGGATGCTAGACGGCCACCGCCACGGCACGCGCACCGTGCTTCTGTCCCCAGTTCCCGTCGGCAGCACGTCGGCGGCGAAGAACCGGTACGGTCCTGCTGTGACCCGGACACTCTTGCTTGTGCCGCTCCTCTTAATCGGCAGTGAAGACTTTTGAGAGCTCTCCTTTTTGGCGGTCTAGCCCTAGAATCTCAACATTTCGCGGTACGGTGATCCGAGCGAGAGAGCTCACGCTAGAAAGGGAAGAGAGGTCTACTGAGTCTAGGTGGGTAGAGACCTGAACATGTCTCAGGTTCTCGAAGACTTTCAACCAAGACCAGTCACTGTTCTCCTCGATAGAGATTTGGGCACTCTGGAGCCTGCTGCTCTTTCCGAGTCTAATCCCATGCGCGTCGCTGAAGTCGCCTCGAAACTCTGCTTCGCGCACTCCTCCCTGTGCGTCCACGATGGCTATTTCAGTGCTGCTCGAAAAGGGGAAACGGAAGTCGTCTTTCCTTATGTGCTCGATTACCTCTTCGGCGTAGTAGTTTGTGTCGAACAGTCGCCAGGCGCGCGCTAATTCTCGCCGAACCTTCACGTCCTCCACTTGGCGGTACTTGACAAGTACGGGAAGAGCTGCGTCTGTGGCGATACGTGTTGCCGTCAAGACGCAGTAGTACCTTTCTTCTGGAGTAATCTCCTCCGGTCTCGGCAGAAGCTCTAGAACGACAGGGCCAGCTGCGGTGAGTGCGGTTACCTGAGGCATCGACCGTGGCGGGAGTAGCTTCGCTGCTTGCGTCTGCACTTCAAGCCATACCTGAGGATCGAGCTCCGTGGCGTGTTCGAGGCAGGCGGCGGCGAGGAGATGAAATCGCTGGGCGGTGGGTGCCTGGTTTCCCCGCTTCATGATTGCTTTTAGTATTCGGGCGCGCTCTGCCGGGCGTGCGTGAGCGACGGCCATCCTAAGAACATCTTCCCACTGATCGAGGTGTGCTTTTGATACGAGAAAGTCAAAGTCTAGCTCTTCTACGGCTGCTTTAGCCCCGAGGAAGTCCTGGAATGTGCGATGGATGAATTCAACTTTTTGCACAGTCGGCTCGCGCAGGAGGCCGCTTCTGACCAAGAAGTGTCGGTAGACGTCCTCGGCCTTCCATGCGTCATCAATATGCTGCATTGTTGGTATGACTTGATCGAGCAAGGAAATCGTGTCGGATCTGCTGATCTCGACTCTGGAATTCTTGATCATCCAGTATGCGAGTTTCTGTGCAATTCTGACCTGGGAGATCTCGTTGATTCTCGGAGCCCCGCTGGTGTCGATACCTCGCTCTCGATCCCGTCGCGCAAGGAGCATGCTCAATGCGGCGTCGTACATCTCTTTTCTGCTGTCCGGTAGATATCCTCGTCGATCACGATGCAGTGCACAGATCAGAGCGCACATCAGTGGGTTGTTCGCGAGATTGCCGAGATCGGGCTTGCTCCAGATGACGTGCTGGAGAGATTTGGCGTAACTGTCGCCAACGCCTGCGGCATCGTGCCAGTGGACAATGAATGCTGCGACGTTTTCACGTGTCATAGGCATCAGGTCTACTTCGGTGAAACCCTCATTGCCAAGCCAGGACTCGCGGACAGCAGATGGGCGTGAGGTGACAAGCCATCGGTTGTTTGGGTAGGCTCTCGTGAGGCCTCTGAGCCAATTTCTGACTGCGAATCGACGAGACTCTTCTATTTCGTCTATGCCGTCTACTAGGACGAGGCCTCTTCCCTCGGATAAAACGCGAGCCGCCCAGCCGTCCGGTTGGGAATCTGCTATCGGGCAGCCGACCACCTCAAGGAAATCTGCGGGGGACGGAAGCTTTGTCAGTCTGCGCAGGGGGAGCGAGATGGCAACGAGGTCTTTGAGGTAGTGGGTCTTTTCGTCCCTTGTGCTTCGGCACGTCGCGGTGGCGAGCCATTGAATTAGTGTTGTCTTTCCTGAACCTGCGACGCCACGAAGTAGCACTTTGTCATGAGCTGCCAGTACTTGTTCTGCGTGTATCAATTCGCCATTCTTGTGCGCCTGAAGGCTGAGGTAAGCGGCTCCCAGCGGCCAGCGATCCGGGCTCTCCGTCAAGTCCAGGCCGAATATACTGAGTTCTCCGTGGTGATCTTCAATATAGTGGTTATATCTCCGTTCGAACTTGGAGTCTCCTGGAGCTGGCTCCCTCATGATCAAGCTGTCGACCTTGAGTAGGAGTTCGTTAAGAGACCTTGTCTGTTCGACGAGGGTTCGGGCGATAAAAGTAGAACGCTGTGTGAAGAAGTGCAGGATGTGAAGAGAGGCTGCCCGGACTACGCTCTCATGCAGGTAAATGGCGTCACGAGATAGACCCATGGTTGAACTCGGTGAAGATGTAAGTAGGAGTTGAGTAAGTCGACGTTCGCCCAGTTGAACTGCCTGAACGTCGCTCATTTCCAGGTCACCCAAGGAGCGGAGTGTGTGAATCACTGCATTCTTTACCGCGGCGACTTCGTAGCCTGGGAGCTGTTCCTCGGGCCCTTGGGACTTGAGGGCGCGCTCGACCAACTCTTCCCCTATGCGGGTCATTTCGGAATCTGAGAGGGAATCTTTCTCCCCTTTGAATGCAACCAGATCGGATACTCGCACTGGTTTATAGACTAGCCCGGCGCCAGGGCCGTCTCTCCGGAAGAGTCTTTTAATGAGAGGTGCTGCGAACGCGCTGGCTATCCTTGCGCCGGCCGCTATGGGGTCCATTGGATTTCACCTTGATCTTTGGCAGGGTTTCTCTTTGTGGTTATCTTGGTCGCTCGCCCGGCGGTCTAATTGGCGTGTTCAAGGATTCTGCCCACTCATCCCCTCTGTCCCGGTACTGCCTTCATCTCCTCGTACGCGTCGCGCAGCTCTGCCGCTTCCGGCAGGTTCCTGCTTTCGACCGACGTGACGATTTCCAGGGCGCGCCAGTGGTTGGACGGGACGATGCGGCCCGACAGTATGCCGCGCTGCGCTGCGGCGCTTGCCTCGTCCAGGCGGTCGGCGGCCAGCAGCGTCAGGGCCAGGTCGATGTGTGCCGACGCCGCTCGTCGCGGCATTCTCCCGGCTCCCTTCCGAGGCGTCAGATGGTCGATGACTTCGCGTGCGTAGCCTTCGGCCGCCGGGTCGCCGATCCACGCCAGCGTGGTGGCGGTGTAGGCCACCGACTTTCCGGGGTCGTACTGGTAGTGGTGTTCGGGCGCACGGACCAGGGACAGTGCGGCTGCCTCGTTCTGCACCCGATCCACCGCCAGGTAGGTCTCTCGACGATGGCCGAGGCGGGCACGCACGCGACCTTCCTGGGCTGCGGCCTGAATCGCGACCGAGCTGCCGGCGGGTGCGGTGTGCCGCGCGCGCAGGGAGAGGTCCAGCGCCCGCCGATGGTCGCCGTCCGTGAGGACGCGCCAGGCCTCCGTCTCGTAGCACCAGGACTCGATCTCCGCGTCGCCCGCGTGCCGGCCCAGCGCGACCGCCGTGTTCAGCCGTGCCGTGGCCGGGCCGGGCTGGTTGAGGTCGATGTGCAGGGTGGCGCCGAGCAGCGAGAGCCACCCGCCGAGGGCGAGAAGCCTCTGGTGCTCTGCGAGCGTCTTGCGGGCTTCCAGGAGGTGACCGACGTAGGAGATGTGCTTGCGGACGCGTTCGAGCAGCTCCAGCGGCGGCATGACCGGGTATGCCGTCGCCAGTTCCTCGAACGCCAGCTCAAGCCGGCGCAACGTCTCGGCGCCCACATCGCTTGCCTGCACCCGTCTGGCCAGCTCCAGGGCTTGCAGTTCATCGTCCGCGTCGGAGAAGTGGGGAGCTCCCAGCCAGCGGTCGGCGTCGGACGGGCGCGTCTCCGCGGTGATCAGGAGCGCGGACAGCTCGTCCGGAGCGACGCCCAGCAGGTCTGCCATCCTCGGGCGCTGCGTCGGGTGCGGCTCTCCCTCCCCACGCTCCCAGCGCTGGACGGTGGTGCGGTCGACTCCCAGCGCGTGTGCGAACGACTCCTGGGTGAATCCACGCGACTTGCGGTGGCGCGCGAGCTCCGACCGTCTGTCCGTCATGGCACCTCCGCTGCAACAACGCGTGCCCTGATCACGCTACCCGATGCGGCACACACGCAGCGTAAGTGCGGCTTCCGTGCAGTGGTAGCGGGCGTGGTGGCGGGCGAGCCTGTTCCTGAGAGATCGACAGCTCCTTTCCGGGGTGCTGCGAAGCCTGGGGCGCCGGAGTGGGGCCAGTACACGCAGGAAGGCAGGAAACCGTGACCGAGAGCAGGTCGCACGGCCGCGCGGAAGCCGCCGGGCCACGGATGGGCACGGCTCGCACCCTCGCGCGGCCGGAGTGGCGAGTTCAGGACGGGGCCTTCTGCGCTGTCGTTGCCGGAGGGGTGCAGACGAGTGGCCGACGCTGAGCACGGTGCCGAGCGCGACGCAGAAGGGCCGACGCACCCCTCCGCCCCCGACGACGCGAGCGGCAGGGCATTAGCTGAACTCGCTTCGCGATGGCGAGAGTTGAGCCGCGTCATTGAGGCTCATCTCAAGGAGCTGAGGAGCCGGTGAGCGCAGGTCGACGCGCGTGGCTTTCCACGGTCTCGACCGGCGGGACGCTGTCACGGGAACGCCGCCCGCCCGCGTCCAGTCGACGGGCGGCGGGCAGCACGGCTCGGACGGAGACGCCACGGTGACCGCTGGGTTCACCGTCGACGGCTACTGGGCGGAGGCGAAGGTGCGGTCGCCGGAGGCGGGTGGGGAGTGGTACCTGTCCGGTGCCTGGCTGGACACACCCGAGGAGGCCGTGGCGTGGCTCCGTGGTGAGGCGGACCGGCTTGCGGCTGTGCTGGAGTCGGCGGACGCCGACCCGGCCGAGGAGGACTGCGGTTACGCCTGCCCGGTGTCCGTGGTCTTCCGCGAGTGGGCGGCCGACGCGGAGTTCCGCGCGGTGCAGTGCGCTGCGCTGGCGGAGGGGCAACCCGTCAGCGCCAACGCCAGGGGTATGGACCGCATCTGGGGTGCTGAGAGCGTCGAAGTCCTCTACTCGCTCTCTGCCCGCCCGCTCCTGCGACCCCCGCCGAATCGATGACGGCTTGACGCGGCGCCGCCCGAGCCCGTCCCTGCCGGGACAGCGGGCTGGAGAGGGCCGGGCGCGAACACTCCATCGGCGTCGCCGTGACGGCGACGCCGCCTGGGGCGTGTATCGGAAGCGCTGGTCGCCGGCGTGGCACCGCCTAAATGGCATGCGGCCTTCGCTCGGTCGTGCTGGTATCGGTCCCTGTGAACGACTACTTTCCCGATGAAGCCGACCTGGCCGACAGGATGGAACGGAACCTGGCGGAACACGCCTGCCATCTGCACCGGAGCATGTCCGGTGCGACCGTCACGGAGGCCGACGACCTGCTGGTCGCGGACAGCGGCCTGGACGACGACACGTTCAACATCGTCGCCGCGGCCCGCCTCACCGCCGACGATGCCGCGGCCCGTATCTCCGAGACCGTCGGGACACTGGCCGGTACCGGCCGCAGTTTCTCCTGGTGGGTGGGGTCTGCCTCGACGCCGACAGACCTCACCTCCCGCCTGACGGCAGCCGGCCTGCCGGTGGCCGAGCGTGAGACGGCCATGTGGGCCGAGCTGGGCGACACCCCGCCGATTCCCGCTGCCCCGGGTCTCCACATCCGAACGGTGACCACGCCCGAGCAGCTCGCCGACTACGCCACGGTCCTCGCCGCGAACTGGAACCCGCCCGCCGAGACCGTCCGCGACTTCTTCGCCCGGGCTGCTTCCCGTGCGCTGGCCGCGACCTGCCCGGCCCGGTACCTGGTGGGCTACGTGGAGAACCGTCCGGTCTGCTCCGCCGAGGTGTTCCACCACGCCGGAGTCACCGGCGTCTACAACATCTCCACCCTGGCCGCCCACCGCCGGCGCGGTTACGGCGGAGCCATCACGCTCGCGGCCCTTCACGCTGCCCGCGAGCGAGACCAGGGCATCGCGGTCCTGCAGGCATCGGCCGACGGCGAGCCCGTGTACCGCCGCCTGGGGTTCCGCGTCTGCGGTCAGTTCGTCGAACACGACATCACCACCTGACGCCGGGGGCTCAGGCGCGGCGGGCGAGGATGTGGGCGTCGAGGAAGCCGCGTTCGGACTGCGGGTCGTGGATCAGCTTCGCCACCACGAAGAGGCCTGCTTCGGCGGTGAGTTCCGCGAGTCGTTCGACCGGCCAGCTGTAGGCGGGTGTCACCTTGTGGTCGAAGCGGACCGGTTCCGGCTCCTCCGTCGCGAAGAACGAGGCGAGGAGCAGGCCGCCGGCTGCCAGGACGCGGGCTTGTTCGGCGAGCAGGCCGGGCAGTTCGCTCGGCGGGGTGTGGATCATCGAGTAGTGCGCCAGGGCGCCGCCGAGGGTGCCGTCCGCCAGCGGCAGGGACTCCATCCGTGCCTGGGCGAAGCGCCGTTTGGGGTGGGCCCGGCGAGCGTGGGCCAGCATGCCGGGGGAGAGGTCGAGCCCGAAGGCGTCCAGGCCGAGGCCGGCGAGCATGTCCGTCAGGTGGCCCGGGCCGCACCCGAGGTCGGCGGTGCGAAGGCTGCCCGTCTCCCGGACCAACTCGGCGAAGGTGCCGATCATGTTCCGTGAGAACGGCTGGTGCTCCAGGCCGTTGGCGAACGCCGCCGCGTAGCGGGCGACGACGCCGTCGTAGGCCGCGCCCGTCTCGTCCTGGTGTCGTGTCACGGCAGGAGGCTACTCCGCCGCCCCGGCCCCACCTCCGACCCCGCCCTGCGTCCCTACCCCCGCGCTTCCGTCGAGGGCCGCCGCGCCGCTGTCTGCCGTGCGGTCACCTCCCCCGTGGGGTGACCGCACGGCAGACAGCGGCGCGGGGAACAGCGGAGCTGGGCAGTTCGGCGCGAGCGCAGCGGGGTTGAGCCCACCGGCAGGGGCCGCACCTCAGCGGGGGCGTCAGCGGGACGGTGCGCCCGGCCGCGCCGTGCGTCCTGCGGCGGCCGGAACCGTCACTCGTCGTACGGCCAGTTGCTGGTGTCCCACAGCTTGGCGCGGCGCAGCGAGGCGGGGCAGTGGCGGTAGATCTCGTCGATCTCCACGACGGTCGCCAGCACCGGGCGGCGGCCGCGGTGGGCCATCGCGTCGAAGAACGGCCCGTCGGTGACGATCGTGGCGCGGCCGTTGACGCGCAGCACCTCGGAGCTGCCCGGCACCAGGAACAGCAGGCCGACGTGCGGGTTCTCCAGGATGTTGCGGAAGTTGTCGCCGCGGCGGTTGCCGGGTCGGTCGGGCAGCGCGATGGTCGAGGGCCCGAGTATCTGCAGCGAGCCGGACTCGATCCCGCGGGGGGAGGCGTCGCAGTTGCCGGCCGCGTCGGCGGTCGAGACGACGCAGAACGGCGAGCGGGCGAGGACCGACAGGTCGTCCTCGGTCAGCTCGGCGTGGACCTTCTCGATGACGAGCGGGTGCGGGGTGCCGAGCAGCTCGGAGAGCTCGTCGGCGTCGCGGAGGGGGACGATCGGGGCCGCCGCCGGGGGCTTCGTCTCTTCCGTCGCGGTCCTCTGCTCCGGAGCGGCGATCGCCTCGGTCACGTCCAGCACGTCGTACTCCCGTCGGATACCCCAGTGGTGCAAAGTAAGGTTAGGCTAACCTTCTGCCCGGGTGTGCACCGGGTCCATGCCCGCGTGCGCCGGTAGGCGACGTCTTCATCGTACGGACACTTGGTGAGTGCAACGAGCAGCAGGTCCCCAGTGCGGGGCGAGCCCGGCCCCGGCCGGTCCGGAGAGACCGGGCCGACCGGCCCGGCCGACCGTACCCGCCGCGTCCCCCTGACGAAACCCGGCGGGACGGACGGCCCCGCGGGCCCCGGGCACCCTGGTGCGACGCCGGCGTCCGCTCCGGCCCGACGCACGCGCCGCCCCGCGGTCCTCACCCTCGGTCTCGTCGGCCTGCTGGTCGTCCTCGCGGCGCTCACCTGGGCCAGCCTCGTCAACGGCTCCGGCCCGGCAGGCGCCGCCGACGTCCGTGACGCCTTCCTCGCCAAGGACCTGACCCAGCACGGGCAGCTCATCGTCTGGGAGGTGCGTGTCCCGCGCACCATCGCCGGGCTGCTCGCCGGACTCGCGCTCGGCCTCGCCGGCGCGGTGATGCAGGGCGTCGCGCGCAACCCGCTGGCCGACCCCGGCATCCTCGGCGTCAACGCCGGCGCCGCCGTCGCCGTCGTGCTCGCCATCACGCTGCTCGGCCTCAACTCCGCCAACCAGTACATCTGGTTCGGCTTCCTCGGCGCGCTGCTCGCCTCGGTGATGGTCTACGGCATCGGCTCCCTCGGCCGCGACGGCGCCACGCCCGTGAAGCTGGCGCTCGCCGGCGCCGCCACCAGCGCCGTCCTCGGCTCCATCACCACGGCGATCCTGCTGACCGACTCGCGCACCTTCGACCACTACCGGTTCTGGCAGGTCGGCTCCCTCACCGCCCGCGACGCGGACGTGCTCTGGCTCGCCGTACCGTTCATCTTCTTCGGCACGGTCGCCGCGCTCGGACTCGGCGGCTCCCTCAACGCCCTGGCACTCGGCGACGACCTCGCCCGCGCACTGGGCCAGCGGGTCGGCCGTGCCCGACTCGGCGCGGCCGCCGCCGTGGTGCTGCTCTGCGGCTCCGCCACGGTCGTCGCCGGGCCCATCGCCTTCCTCGGCTTGATCGTGCCGCACGCCGTCCGCACCTTCACCGGCCCCGACTACCGGTGGGTGCTGCCGTACAGCGCCCTCGCCGCCCCCGCGCTGCTGCTGACCGCCGACCTCGTCGGCCGGTTCCTCGCCTCACCCGGCGAGGTGCAGGTCGGCGTCGTCACCGCCGCCATCGGCTGCGTGCCGTTCGTGCTGCTCGTCCGCCGCCACCGGCTGGCCGAGCTGTGACCGCCCCCGGCGGCCGGACCGCCCGACCTCAGGACCACCACCCGGAGCGGAAGACCACCGTGCGTGAGACCCCCGCGAACCTCGGCGCGGCCACCACCGGCGGCGGCGCCCCGCGCACCGGCGCCCCGCAGACCACCGCCCCGCAGACCACCGCCCCGCAGACCACCGCCCCGCAGGCCACCGCCACGGCCGGC
>NZ_JAAVJC010000090.1 GCF_012033785.1 Streptomyces bohaiensis | reverse complement strand
CCGCCCGGCACTCCCGGCCGGGCGGGGCAGGGGCTCGGCGACCGGCCCCGCCCGAGGGGTGTCAGGCGGCGACGGTCGGGGCGCCGACCAGGGCGACCCCGGCGGCGCGCAGCTCGCCGAGGGCCCGCTCGACGGTGGGGGCCGAGACGCCCGCCGTGTGGTCCAGCAGCACCCGGGTGGTGAACCCCTCCCGCACCGCGTCCAGCGCGGTGGCGCGTACGCAGTGGTCGGTGGCGATGCCGACCACGTCGACCTCGGTCACCTCCCGCGCCCGCAGCCACTCCGCGAGCCCCGCCCCGGCGGCGTCCTCGCCCTCGAACCCGCTGTAGGCGGCCGTGTACGCACCCTTGTCGAAGCACGCCTCCACCGCGGCCGAGGCGGCCACGGGCGCGAACGCGGGGTGGAAGGCGGCACCGGCCGTTCCCGCGACGCAGTGCACCGGCCAGGAGTCCGTGAAGTCCGGGGTCTCGGAGAAGTGGTCACCGGGGGACACGTGGTGGTCCCGGGTCGCCACGACGTGGTCGTAGGGCGACTGCGGGGCCCGGACGAGCTCGGCCACAGCGGCGGCGACGGCCGCCCCGCCGGAGACGGCGAGGCTCCCTCCCTCGCAGAAGTCGTTCTGGACATCGACGACGATGAGTGCGCGACGCATAACGGGACACCCCTTCTGGCGGGTCTGGCGGGTCTGGCGGGTCTGGCGGGTCTGGCGGGTCTGGCGGGTCCTGCCGGACCCTCGTGCGGTTGTTCGAGAGTAGGCGGGTCCCCGCCCGCCGCCGACGGGCGGGGCCGGGGCGTCCCGCCGGCGGCGGGCGTCAGCCCCGGTCGGTCAGGTACTCCGTCGGCAGGACCGCCTCGCCGCGCGACAACTGGGCCGCCGAGAGCGGGAGCCGTTCCCGGGAGCGCAGATGCCGCTCCCGTGCCGCGGTCAGCGGTTCGCGGCCGACGACCTCGCCGCCGCGCACCAGCTCCACCTGCATGAGGTGGTCCGCGAGCTCGGCGGGCACCTCGCCGGTGCCGACCACCTCCGCCTCCGGGACCCCGGAGGCGTCGGGGCGGCGGGCGGCCCACTTCGCGCCGCCGATCGAGGTCTTGCCGCCGCTGGACCGCTTGGCGACCGGGTGGAGCGGGGCGTCCGGCGCGTCACCGGTGGCGCGCGCCACCAGCTTGTACACCATCGAGCAGGTCGGGTGCCCGCTGCCGGTCACCAGCTGCGTCCCGACGCCGTAGGCGTCCACCGGGGCGGCGGCGAGCGAGGCGATGGCGTACTCGTCGAGGTCGCTGGTGACCACGATCCGGGTGTCGTGGGCGCCGAGTTCGTCGAGCTGGCGGCGGACGCGGTGCGCCACGAGCAGCAGGTCGCCGGAGTCGATCCGGACCGCGCCGAGTTCGGGTCCGGCCGTCTCCACGGCGATCCGCACCGCCTCGGTCACGTCGTAGGTGTCGACCAGCAGGGTGGTGCCGGCGCCCAACGAGTCCACCTGCGCGCGGAAGGCGTCGGTCTCGTTGTCGTGGAGGAGGGTGAACGCGTGGGCGCTGGTGCCGACGGTGGGGATCCCCCACCGGTACCCGGCGGCCAGGTCCGAGGTGGAGTCGAATCCGCCCACGTAGGCGGCGCGGGAGGCGGCGACGGCCGCCAGCTCGTGGGTGCGGCGGGCGCCCATCTCGATGAGCGGCCGGCCGCCGGCGGCGCTCGACATCCGGGAGGCCGCCGCGGCGACGGCGGAGTCGTGGTTGAGCACGGAGAGGATCACCGTCTCCAGCAGGACGCACTCGGCGAAGCCGCCCTCCACCCGCAGCACGGGCGAGCCGGGGAAGTACACCTCGCCCTCGGGGTAGCCGTGCACGTCGCCGCGGAAGCGGTAGTCGGCGAGCCAGTCGACCGTCCGGTCGTCGACGACGCGGCGCTCGCGCAGGAACTCCAGCATCGCCGGCTCGAACCGGAAGTTCTCGATGGCCTCCAGCGCGCGGCCGGTCCCCGCGACGACGCCGTAGCGGCGGCCCTCGGGGAGTCGGCGGGTGAACGCCTCGAAGACCGAGCGGCGGTGCGCGGTACCGGCGCGCAGGGCCGCCTGGATCATCGTCAGCTCGTAGTGGTCCGTGAAGAGCGCCGTCGAGGGAACGTCGACCTGGTGCGGCGGACGTAGGGCGCTGGTGCTGTCCATACGGCCAGCATAGCGCAATATCGTCAAACTGACGATTACCCCGTCCCGGTGGGAGCGGTGCCCCGTGCGGCTGCCGGGCGATCCGCGCGATGCGCGACCACCGGTGGCAGCATGGGAGAGTGTGCGGTGGTTCACCCTGCGAAGAGAGAGCGTTGACGACAGCCGTGAGTGCCATGCCTCTGGAGATCGAGCGCACCGAGTCCGAACAGGCGCCGTCCGAGGTCGCCGCGCCCGACGTCCCGTGGATCACCCTGGTCCACAACGACCCGGTGAACCTGATGAGTTATGTGACGTACGTGTTCCAGGCGTACTTCGGGTACTCGAAGGAGAAGGCGAAGAAGTTGATGCTCGACGTCCACCACAAGGGCCGCGCCGTGGTCTCCTCCGGGAGTCGCGAGGAGATGGAGCGGGACGTGCAGGCGATGCACGGGTACGGCCTCTGGGCGACCCTGACGCAGGACCGCTGATGTCGGGGTACTTCAAACCCGCCGCGGACGGGGCCGGTGCGAGCATCTCGTTGGATGCCGCGGAGATCTCCATCCTGCGAAGTCTGACCGCGCAGCTGCTGGAGCTGATCGGGCCCGGCCCGGGTGAGGGCGACGCCGCCGCGGACCCGCTGGACGCCCTCTTCGCGGAGGGGCCGTCGGAGCCGCCCGCCGACCCGGTGCTGGCGCGGCTCTTCCCCGACGCCTACGGGGCGCCCGGCCAGAAGGCCGACGAGGAGGACGGGCGGCGCTCCTCGGAGTTCCGGAGGTACACCGAGCTCGACCTGCGGGCGCGCAAGCGCGAGGACGGCCTGGCCGTCATTCGCGACCTGGACGCGCTCGACGGCGCGGCGCCCGGCGGAGCCGAGCTGCGGCTGTCGCCGGCGGAGTCGCAGCGGTGGCTGATCACCCTCAACGACCTGCGGCTCGCCATCGGTACCCGGTTGGAGATCTCGGAGGACGACGACACCGACCGGCTCTTCGACCTTCCCGACGGTGACCCGGTGAAGCCGATAGCACTCGCCTACCTCTGGCTGGGCGGTCTCCAGGAGACGTTGGTGGAGACGCTGTAGGTCCGAGCCCGGGAGCCGGCCGAGGATCCGGCCGCACCGAGCCCCTCCACCCCCTTGTCGTCGGGGGCGGAGGGGCTCGGTGCATGTGTGGGACCCCGCGACGGGCCCGCGGCACCGGCCACGTCCCTCTGCTGCGTCGCCGGGAACGCTTGTATGCAACCCGGTGTCAGGGTGGGGCCCCTCCGCGGTGCAGCTGATGGCAGGCGGCGCCGCGAGTCGATCCGGCGCGGGATCTCGCACGGGCTGTCAGCGCCGCCGGGGAATGAACAGGACCGTCGCGGATTACGGTGCTGCCGCGACAGGTGTGTTTTTCGCGATGCTCCTGAGTGGCTTTCCCGGCATTCCCGATGAATGCGATGGGCGGCGCCGACGCGGATAACCGAGTGGCCGTCGGGGGTGCCCGATCTCTGCCCGTGTTTCGTCGAGACGAGCGAAGCGTGACGCAGAGTGTGCATTTGTGTGCGGTTTGGTGACTGGCCGTGTGGGACGTGCGCTGTTCGGGTGGGTACAAGAGGTTTGTCGCGCGTGCTCGAAGTACCGTTATCAGATTGTGTGATACCAATCACGTCTGCATATCGTGCTGCGTGATAGGAACTCACATCAGTTAATCGTTCCGCCCCGAGACCCGGGGTGGACGTTCGGACGGACGAGTTCGGCACGAGCCGGAACTCGGTGTCCCCCGCAGCGATCAGCAGAGGTTGTTCATGGAAGAAGAGACCCAGACATGGGCCGACCGGTTCTCCGGTCGTGTGGACGAGATCGTCGAGCCGGTGTCCACATTCATGCAGGACGTCGTGTTCTTCTCGTTCAACCTCGGTGGGGCCGACATCATGCCCATCGTGTTGTGGCTGGTCGTGGCGGGAGCGGTCTTCACCGTCTACTTCGGCTTCGCGCAGGTGCGCCACGTGCGGACCTCGCTGCGCCTGGTCAGCGGGAAGTACGACCAGCCCGGCGCGCCGGGTGAGGTGACCCACTTCCAGGCGCTGACATCGGCGCTCTCCGGGACCGTCGGCCTCGGCAACATCGCCGGTGTCGCCATCGCCATCTCGATCGGTGGCCCCGGTGCCGTCTTCTGGATGATCCTCTGCGGCCTCCTCGGCATGGCGACGAAGTTCGCCGAGTGCACCCTGGGGGTGAAGTACCGGGAGGTCCACGAGGACGGCACGGTCTCCGGCGGGCCGATGCAGTACCTGCGCAAGGGGCTCGCCGAGATCGGCCGCCCCAAGCTCGGCATGGTGCTGGCGGCAGTGACCCCGGTGATGATCCTCCTGTTCGCCTTCTTCGGCGGCAACGTCTTCCAGTCCAACCAGTCCGCCAGCATCCTCGGCGCGGAGGCCGGCGGCTTCTTCGACAGCAACGCCGGTGCCCTCGCCTACGGCATCTTCTTCGCCGTCGTGGTGTTCGTCGTCCTGATGGGCGGCATCCGGTACATCGGCAAGCTCACCTCGGTCGTCGTCCCCGCGATGGGCATCATGTACGTGGCGGCCTGTTCCGTCATCATCCTGATGAACTTCACCGCGGTGCCCGGCGCGTTCGCGACCATCTTCACGGAGGCCTTCAACCCGTCCGGGGTCGCGGGCGGCATCCTCGGCGCCCTGATCGTCGGCTTCCAGCGGGCCGCGTTCTCCAACGAGGCGGGCATCGGCTCGGCCCCGATCGCGCACGCAGCCGTGAAGACCAAGCGTCCCGCGACCGAGGGCCTGGTCGCGCTCCTGGAGCCCTTCTTCGACACCGTGATCGTCTGCACCATGACGGCGCTCACCATCATCGTCGTCAACGGCCCCATGTACCAGGAGGCCCGGGAGACGGTCGCCGAGGGCGGCGCGGTCTCCGGCACCGGCACCGGCATCCTGCTCACGCGTGACGCCTTCGAGACGGCGCTGCCGTGGTTCACCGGCTTCCTCGTGGCAGCCGTGATCCTCTTCGCCTTCTCCACCCTGATCACGTGGAGCTACTACGGCCAGAAGTCCTGGCACTACCTCTTCGGCAAGAGCAGGACCAGCGACCTCATCTACAAGCTGCTCTTCTGCTTCATGATCGTCATCGGTGCGGTCATGGCGCTGGACCAGGTGGTGGGCATGACCGACGCCTTCCTCTTCCTGGCAGCCCTGTTCAACATCCTCGGCCTCTACTTCCTGATGCCGGTGATCAAGCGGGAGCTGAACAAGACCCTCGAGTACGTCCGCCGCCGCGAAGCGGGGCAGTCGGAGGAGGAGATCGAGGCGGCGGAGGCCGCCGAGGGCGAGTCGTTCGGACAGAAGGCGGGCGTCTCCGCCTGATCCGCCCGCCCCAGCGCGTCCGCCCGGCTCCCTCCCCGTGAGGAGGGAGCCGGGCGGACGTGTTCGTGCGGGCTACGCTGGCCGCCATGCTCACCATCACCCAGCAACTCCACGACGCGATCGTGGCCCACGCCCGCCGTGACCACCCCGACGAGGCGTGCGGCATCGTCGCCGGGCCCGAGGGCAGCGGCCGGCCCGAGCGGTTCGTCCCGATGCTCAACGCGGCCCGTTCGCCCACGTTCTACGAGTTCGACTCCGCGGACCTGCTGAGGCTGTACCGGGAGATGGACGACCGCGACGAGGAGCCGGTGGTCGTGTACCACTCCCACACCGCCACCGAGGCGTACCCCTCACGTACCGACATCAGCCTCGCGAGCGAGCCGGGCGCCCACTACGTGCTGGTCTCGACCGCCGAGTGCGGCAACGACGACGGCCCGGTCTCCTTCCGCTCGTTCCGCATCGTGGACGGCGAGGTGACGGAGGAGGAGGTCAGCGTCGTCGACAGCTACGCGGAGTGATGGATTCGCCGCTCCGTGCCGCCTCTGTCCGGTGGGTGGGACGGCGGTGATCGCATGGCGGGACACCCCTCGGGTTTCGGCCCCGGGAATCGCTACGATGATCCCGTGGTTGACACCGACGTGATGATCGAGCCCCCGAGCACCCTGCTCGTGGCGCGCCTGCACGTCGATCTGTGCCGCCTCGCGAGCGCCGTGTGTACGCGCAGCGCCGCCGTCCCGGCCTGAACCCGCCGGGCGCGACCGCACGCCCCGACCAGCCCGACACTCGTCACCCAGGAGCACACCCATGGCCATCGAGGTCCGCATCCCGACCATCCTCCGCACCTACACCGACGGCCAGAAGGCGGTGCCCGGCGAGGGGGAGACCGTCGCCGCGCTCTTCACCGACCTGGAGTCCCGCCACCCCGGGATCCGGGAGCGCCTGGTGGACGGCGGCGAACTGCGCCGGTTCGTCAACGTCTACCTCAACGACGAGGACGTGCGGTTCCTGAAGGGCATCGACACCGAGCTGGCCGACGGGGACAGCGTCACCATCCTCCCCGCCGTCGCCGGCGGCGCCCGCTGATGCGCTTCGACTCGCCGCTGGCCGCGGTCGGCAACACCCCTCTGGTGCGGCTGCCGCGGCTCTCGCCCTCCGACGAGGTGCGGGTCTGGGCGAAGCTGGAGGACCGCAACCCGACCGGCTCGATCAAGGACCGCCCCGCGCTCCACATGATCGAGCAGGCCGAGAAGGACGGGCGGCTCACGCCCGGGTGCACCATCCTCGAACCCACCAGCGGCAACACCGGCATTTCCCTGGCGATGGCGGCCCGGCTCAAGGGCTACCGGATCGTCTGCGTGATGCCGGAGAACACCTCGCAGGAGCGGCGGCAGCTGCTCGCCATGTGGGGTGCCGAGATCATCGCCTCGCCGGCCGCCGGCGGCTCCAACACCGCGGTGCGGGTCGCCAAGGAGCTGTCGGCGGACCATCCGGACTGGGTGATGCTCTACCAGTACGGCAACCCGGACAACGCCGGTGCCCACTACGCCACGACCGGCCCCGAGATCCTCGCCGACCTCCCCTCCGTCACCCACTTCGTCGCGGGGCTCGGCACCACCGGGACCCTGATGGGGGTGGGCCGGTACCTGCGTGAGCACCGGCCGGAGGTCCGCATCGTCGCCGCCGAGCCCCGCTACGACGACCTGGTCTACGGGCTCCGCAACCTCGACGAGGGGTTCGTCCCCGAGCTGTACGACGAGTCGGTGCTGACCACCCGTTACTCGGTGGGATCGGCGGACGCCGTGGCGCGTACCCGTGAACTCCTCTCGCAGGAGGGCATCTTCGCCGGGATCTCCACCGGCGCGGTGCTGCACGCCGCACTGGGTGTCGCCGCGCGGGCGCAGCGCGCGGGGGAGAGCGCCGACATTGCCTTCGTGGTGGCCGACGGCGGGTGGAAGTACCTCTCCACCGGCGTCTACACCGCCGCGAGCACCGAGGAGGCGGTGGAGACGCTCCAGGGTCAGCTCTGGGCCTGAACGAGCGCTGTGTCCCGCTCGGGTCGTCAGGCGACTCCGGCAGGACAGAACGCTCTCCGAGCGACCCGCTGCCGCGGCGCCACCGGACACCGGGGGCGCCGCGCCCGTGCGACCACGGGGTCGCCCGCCCCGCGTCGGCCGCGGCGCCGCTGCCGGGCGAGGAAGCGGGGCGCGACAGCGCGGCCCGTCCCGACGTCAGCCGCCCGGGGCGCCGGTGACCGGGCCGAGCACCCGGTCGAGGTAGGGGTTGGAGAACCGCCCCAGCGGGTCCAGTTCGGCTCGTACGGCACGGAACTCCGTGAGACGCGGGTGGCGTTCGGTCAGCTCGTCCACCCCCAGCCGGTGCAGCTTCCCCCAGTGCGGCCGGCCGCCCGCCGCGTCGGCGACGCGCGCCACCGCGGCGAAGTACCGCTCGTGCGGCAGCCGGTGGTACTGGTGCACCGCCAGATAGGCGGTGGGGCGGCCGTAGGCCGTGGAGAGCCAGACGTCGTCGGCCGGGGTGAACCGGATCTCGGCGGGGAAGGGTATCCGCTCCCCGGAGCGGTCCACCCAGCGGCGCACCTCCTCCAGGACCTCCGGCAGCGCCTCGCGCGGCAGCGCGTACTCCATCTCCCGGAACACCACCCGCCGCGGCGCGGTGAACACCCGGTGCGAGGCACCGCGGTACCGGCGGGCGGACAGCGCGCGGGCGCTGACGGCGTTCAGTGCCGGGACCCAGGCGGGCCGGAGCGTCGCCAGCCGGTTGACCCGCTCGAAACAGGTGTTGGAGAGGAACTCGTCCTCCAGCCACCCCCGGGCCCGGTGCAGCGGGCGGGTCGCGTCGCCGTCGCGGGGCCGGTTGTTGCGTTTGGTGAGCGTGCGGACGGTGTGCGGGAACCAGTAGAACTCGACATGCTCGTTCTCCGCGACGAGCCGGTCGAGACCGGCGAGCACCGTCGCCAGCGGCATCGGCTCCTCGACGGCGCAGAGGTCGAAGGCGGGTTCGCACCGCAGCGTGACCCGCGTCAGTACCCCCAGCGCGCCCAACCCCACGCGGGCGGCGGCGAACAGCTCCGGTCGCTCCGTCGCGGAGCAGCGCAGCAACCGGCCGTCCGCCGTGACGAGTTCGAGCGCGTGCACCTGGGTGGCCAGCGCCCCGGAGTCCCGCCCCGTGCCGTGGGTGCCGGTGGAGAGGGCGCCCGCCACGGTCTGGCGGTCGATGTCGCCCATGTTCCGCAGCGCCAACCCGTGCGCGTCCAGCGCGCGGTTGAGCCGGTGCAGCGGCAGGCCCGCCTCGACGGTCACCAGCCGGGTCGCCGGGTCCACGGCCGCCACCGCGTCCAGCCGGTCCAGCACCAGCTGGACCCCGTCCGTGACGGCGACCGGGGTGAAGGAGTGGCCGCTGCCGACCGCCTTGACGCGCTGCCCCTGGCGGTACGCGGTCCGCACGACGGCGACCAACTCGTCGATGTCGGACGGGTGGACCACGCGGGCCGGTCGCGCCGTCGCGGTGCCGGACCAGTTCTGCCACGCGGTGCCCGTCATCGGATCGACCGCCCTTCCGGCCGCGGGTGGCACCCCGGCCGTGCACGCGCCGAGGCGTGGTCGAGCCGCGCCACTCCCGCCGCTCGCACGCCAGGACGGGGGAGTGGCGCGGTGGCGTCAGTGTGGTCCGCGCCACGTGGTAAGTCAACTGTCCAAGTCGAGTGCACCAGTTCCGGTCGTTCCGGGGCGGATCCGGAGCTGTTCCGGGCCGTTCCGGGGCCGGGCGCGGCCCCGGAACGCCGGCGCGTCAGGCGTCGCCGTCCGGGGCGGGACGCGTCAGCCCTGCGAGGCAGTCGGCCAGCACGCCGACCTGCTGCCGGGCGGCGGTCTCGTCCCCGTCCACCAGCAGCGCCACGGTGAGCCCGTCCAGCATGCCGACGACCGTCCGGGCGACCAGCGGCTCCGGGACCGTCCACACGATGCCGCAGCTCCGCGCCACCGAGGAGACCACCCTCGCCGCCGCCCGGCGGTAGGTGTCGTACTGGAGGACCGCGAGATCCTCCTCGCCCCCCGTTCGCAGCGCGTACTGCGTCAGTTCCAGCAACGCCTGCTGCTCCAGGGGCCGTTCGCGCACCACCGTCAGGAACGCCTCCAAGGCTCCCGCCACCGTCGCGCGCACCCCGGCGCCCGGCTCCACCGCCGCCAGGCTCGCCCGCGCCTCGCGGTCCACAAGGACCGCCGTGACCTCCCTCAGCAACTCGCGCTTGGAGGCGAAGCAGTAGTGGAACGTTCCGAGCGTCATACCGGCCTCGGCCACCACGGCACGGGTGGTCACCGCCGGGACGCCCTCGCGGACCATCAGCCGGACGGTCGCCTCCACCAGCTCCCGCCGCCGTTCCGCCGCGCTCATCCTCGGCACCGCGGTGCCTCCTTCCCGGCCGGTCCCGGCCCGCGGGGTCCGCCGACACGGCCCGCCCCGCCCGGGGCACCGGACCCTCCGCCGCCCCGCGACCCGCGGCCGCGCCACCCGGTGGCCGGCGTCGCACACCGACCGGCGCGCGGGCCCGGGAACGCGGGCGGGCACCGCGACAGCGGTACGCGTTCCGGCGCACCGACCGCCGCACCCTGGCTCGCGCTCCCGCTCGGCCGATTATCGCTCCCCGCCCCCACGCGTCGCGCGGCGCCCACGGGGCACACCCGTGGCACCGGCCGATACCCGTCCACCCGCCCCGGCGCGCCCGCTACCGTGGGGCGCCCGACCCACCGCACCAGGGGGGCACGATGAACCAGACCCGCGCGGCGCGCGAACACGCGCCGGCCGACGACCGGTTCGGGCGTCTCACCCGGGCGACCGCCGACCTCGAACCCCCGTTCGCCGTCGTCGACCTCAATGCCTACCGTGCCAACGAGCGCTCCCTGGTGCGCCGTTCGCTCGGCAAGCCGATCCGGGTCGCGAGCAAGTCGCTGCGCTGCCGACGGCTGCTCGCCCACTCGCTGGACGTCGACGGCTTCCGCGGTGTGCTCGCCTTCACCCTCCCCGAGGCGCTCTGGCTCGCCGAGCACCACGAGGACGTCGTCGTCGGCTACCCGACCGCCGACCGCACGGCGCTGCGCCGCCTCGCCGGGGACGAGAAGCTCGCCGCCCGGGTGACGCTGATGGTCGACTCGGTGGAGCAGCTCGACCTCGTCCTCGCCACCGCACGTCCCGCGCCCGACCGCCCGCTGCGGGTCTGCCTGGAGCTCGACGCCTCCTACCGGCCCCTCGGCGGCCGCGTCCACCTGGGCGTGAGGCGCTCCCCGGTCCACAGCCCCGGGGCGCTCGCGGCGCTGGCACGGGCCGTCGTCTCACGCCCGGGGCTGCGGCTGGTCGGGCTGATGGCCTACGAGGCGCAGATCGCGGGCGTCGGCGACGCGCCCGGCGGCGGGCCCGCCGCGCTCGCCCGCGGTCTCGCGGTGCGGGCGCTGCAACGCGTCTCCGCGGCGGAGCTGCGGGAGCGCCGCGCGACCGCCGTCGCCGCGGTCCGCGCCGTCGCCGACCTGGAGTTCGTCAACGGCGGCGGCACCGGCAGCCTGGAGCGGACCGCAGCCGAACCGGCCGTCACCGAGGTGGCCGCCGGCTCCGGGCTGTACGCGCCGCTGCTGTTCGACACCTACCGCGCCTTCACCCCGCAACCGGCCGCCTTCTTCGCGCTGCCGGTGGTGCGGCGCCCGGGCCGGGGCGTCGTCACCGTGCTCGGCGGCGGGTGGACCGCCTCCGGCGCCCCCGGCACCGACCGGCTGCCGCGCCCGGCGCACCCGCCCCACCTCGGCTACAGCGCCACCGAGGGCGCCGGCGAGGTGCAGACCCCGCTGTTCGGCGCCGCGGCGGACGCCCTGGCGCTGGGGGAGCGGGTCTGGTTCCGCCACGCCAAGGCCGGCGAGCTGGCGGAGCGGATCAACACCTTCCACCTGGTGGCCGGCGACCGGGTCGTCGACGAGGTGCCGACCTACCGGGGCGAGGGCCGCGCCTTCCTCTGAGTGCCGCGGGCGCGGACGCGGCGCGGCCGGTACCGCCGCTGCGAGGCCGCCGGGCGCCGGTGCGGCACGCCGCGCGTGCGCGCCGTCACACCGGTGTCCCCCGAGCCGGTGATTCGCTGGTGATTCCGCCCACACCCCAAGCCGCTGAAGGGGCGTGGCGCCGGTTCGCGACTTACAGTCGATGAACCCCATCACGGAGGTCCACCCCCTCATGAAGCTCACCGTTGTCGGCTGTTCGGGGTCGTTCCCGTCCGCGGACTCGGCCTGCTCCAGCTACCTCATCGAGGCCGAGGGCTACCGACTGCTGCTGGACCTGGGCAACGGTGCCCTCGGCGAGCTCCAGAAGTACTCCGGGCTGTACGACATCGACGCCGTGGTCATCAGCCATCTCCATCCCGACCACTTCATCGACATGTGCGGCTACTTCGTCGCCCGCTACTACCGGCACGAGGGCGGCCGCTGCCGCCCCATCCCTGTCTACGGGCCCGCCGGCACCGAGGAACGGCTGGTCACGGCCTACGCCGACACCCCGACCGAGAAGTCGATGAGCGAGGTCTTCGACTTCCGCACCCTCGCCCACGGCGACGAGTTCACCCTCGGGCCGCTCACGCTCCGGACGGCGCTGATGCGCCACCCCGTCGAGGCCTACGGCTTCCGGGTGGAGCACCGCGGCACCGCCCTCACCTACTCCGGCGACAGCGGTCCCTGCCAGGCGCTCGACGAACTGGCGCGCGACACCGACCTGTTGCTCTGCGAGGCGTCCTTCGTCGACGGCCGCGAGAACCTGCCCGAGGTCCACATGACCGGACGTGAGGCGGGGGAGTGCGCGGCCCGGTCACGCGCCGGCTCGCTGGTGCTGACGCACGTGCCGCCGTGGACCGACGCCGGTCTCAACCTCCGCCACGCCCGGGCCGCCTACGACGGGCCGACGGAGCTGGCCCGGCCCGGCGCCGTCTACCACCCCCACCCCGCCGGAGCGCTGCCCCGCGGGTGACGCCGGACGCCGCGACCCGGCCCGGGCGGCTGCGCACCGCCGCCCCACCGGTCCCCGCGAGCCGCGCGGTCGGTGCCGGCCGTCGGTGGGCAGCGACTAGGCTCCCCACCATGTCTCGCATCGATGGCCGAACCCCCGAACAGCTCCGACCCGTCACGATCGAACGCGCCTGGAGCAAGCACGCCGAAGGGTCCGTCCTGGTCTCGTTCGGTGACACCAAGGTGCTGTGCACCGCCTCCTTCACCGAGGGGGTGCCCCGCTGGCGTCGGGGCAGCGGCGAGGGCTGGGTGACCGGCGAGTACGCGATGCTGCCGCGTGCGACCAACACCCGCGGCGACCGCGAGTCGGTCCGCGGCAAGATCGGCGGCCGCACGCACGAGATCTCCCGGCTCATCGGCCGTTCGCTGCGCGCCGTCGTCGACACCCGCGCCCTCGGCGAGAACACCGTGGTGCTGGACTGCGACGTCCTGCAGGCCGACGGCGGCACCCGCACCGCCGCCATCACCGGCGCCTACGTCGCTCTCGCCGACGCCGTCGCCTGGGCCCGGGCGAAGAAGCTCGTCAAAGCCGGCGCCAAGCCGCTGGCGGGCGGCGTCTCGGCCGTCAGCGTCGGCATCGTGGACGGCGTCCCGCTGCTCGACCTCTGCTACGAGGAGGACGTGCGCGCCGAGACCGACATGAACGTGGTCTGCACCGACGACGGCCGCTTCGTCGAGGTGCAGGGCACCGCCGAGGGAGCCCCCTTCGACCGCCGCGAGCTGAACGCGCTGCTGGACCTGGCCGCCGCCGGCTGCGGCGAGCTGGCGCTGGCGCAGGCCGCCGCGCTGGAGTCCGCGGGCTGACACCGGGGCCGGTCCCGGCCGGGCCGCCGCACCGCCGCCACGGCGGGACGCGGCGGTCCACCGGGGCCCGCGCCGCGGACCGGCCGCGGGACCGCGATAATCGCGGCCATGCAGCAACTCGTACTCGCCACCCGCAACGCCCACAAGGTCACCGAGCTGCGCGCCATCCTGGCCGCCGCCGGCATCACCGCCGAACTGACCGGCGCCGACGCCTTCCCCGAGGTCCCCGACGTCAAGGAGACCGGGACCACCTTCGCCGAGAACGCCCTGCTCAAGGCGCACGCCCTCGCGACCGCCACCGGGCTCCCCGCCATCGCCGACGACTCCGGGCTCTGCGTGGACGTCATGGGCGGCGCGCCCGGCATCTTCTCCGCCCGCTGGGCCGGTCGTCACGGCGACGACCCCGCCAACCTGAACCTGCTGCTCGCGCAGCTCTCCGAGATCGACGACCCGCACCGCGGGGCGTACTTCGCGTGCGCCGCCGCGTTCGCCCTGCCCGACGGGACGGAGCGCGTCGTCGAGGGCCGGCTGGCGGGAACGCTGCGCCGCGAGCCCGCCGGGCCGAACGGCTTCGGATACGACCCGATCCTGCAGCCCGAGGGCGAGAGCCGGACCTGCGCCGAGCTCTCGCCGGAGGAGAAGAACGCCATCAGCCATCGGGGGCGTGCCTTCCGCGACCTGGCGCCGGTCATCCTGCCGCTGCTCTGACCCGGCTCTCGGCGCCCGGCGCCCGACTCTCGGCGCCCGGCGCCCGGCTCTCGGCGCCCGGCGCCGTCGCGGAGGCGCGCTTCCCGACGGCGCCGGCGTCAGTCGAGGACGGCTGTCGCCTCGATCTCCACCAGGTGGTCCGGCACGTCCAGCGCCGCGACGCCGATCAGCGAGGCCGGTGGCCCGGGGGTGAACCCGAGCTCCGCCGCGGCCCGCTCGATGCCCGCCAGCAGCTCCGGCATCCGCTCGGGCGTCCAGTCGACCGCGTACACCCGCAGCCGCACCACGTCGTCGAAGCCGGCGCCGACCGAGGCGAGCGCCGTGCCGACGTTGCGGTAGCACTGCACCACCTGGGCGGCGAGGTCGCCCGCACCGACGGTCCTTCCCTCGGCGTCCCAGGAGACCTGCCCGGCGACGTGCACCGTCCGGGAGCCGGTGGCGACCGAGACGTGGCGGTAGACACCCGCGTCGGGGAGCCCTTCGGGCTGGACCAGGGTGACGGGCATGCGCTGCTCCTTCTGCGGGCGGGCCCGGTCGCCCGGCGCCCGCGTCCTCGCGACCACGTCCCCGTGGTCTCTTGCGGTTACTCGGAAACCGTAGGAAACTCCGGGCTGACATGGAAGAACGCACTTTTCGGAAACTGGGTAACCTGGTGGGAACCACGCAGTACACCGGCTCGCCGGAGGACGCCGACATCACCCGCGCCGACTCGCTGGGGCGGGAGATCTTCTCCGACGTCGCCAACAAGTGGGCGATGCTGATCATCGACCTGCTGGGGGAGCGCACCCATCGCTTCAGCGAGCTGCGCGACGCCATCGAGGGCATCAGCCACAAGATGCTCACCCAGAACCTCCGCATGCTGGAGAGGTACGGCCTGGTGGAGCGGACGGTGCACGCGACCGTCCCGCCCCGCGTGGAGTACACGCTGACCGGGCCGGGCCAGGACCTGCGCACCCGGGTGCACGCGCTGTGCGACTGGACCCACCGCCACCTCGGCCACATCGAGGAGTCCCGGCGACGGTTCGAGGGCTGAGCCGCATCCGACGCGAGCCGATCCGGCGCCGGGTCTGCCCCGTGCTCCGAGCCGCGCGCCGGCCGGCCCGCCGGTCACACCGCCCGGTGGCCCGCCGGGCCCCCTGCTCCTCCGGTGCCGGTGAGATAGGCGGAGACCACCACGTTGGCCGAGTAGGTCCCGCGCTCGCGGTCGAACGTGCCGCCGCAGGTGATCAGCCGCAGCTCGGCGCGGCGCGGGTCGTGCGCCCCGTACACCGACCCCGCGTCGAACTCCTCGCGCTCGACCACGTCCACGCGCTCCACGGTGAAGGTCGCCGTGGTGCCGTCGGAGCGCGCCACCGACACCTCGCTCCCGGGGCTGACCGCGCTCAGTCCGTAGAAGACGGCCGGGGCCGTCTCGGTGTCCACATGGCCCACCAGCACCGCCGCGCCGGCCGCGCCGGGCGCGGGCCCGCCGTCGTACCAGCCCGCGATGTCGGCGGCCTCGTACGGCGGCGGCTCGACTCCGCCGCCGCTCTCCACCCCGCGCGGGATCACGTCCGCGCTCACCCCTATCGAGCCGATCTCCACCGCGGTCGGGACCGCCGCGCCGGTGAGCGGCTCCAGGGGCGGCGGCAGCAGCCGGCCGTCGCTCAACTGCCCGCGGGTGCCGCCCGCCAGGAGCCCGGAGCCGTCCGAGCCGCCGGTCAGCCGCACGCCCCACGCCCAGAGCGCCACCAGGACCATCGCCCAGGCCACGGCGGTCAGCAGCCGGCCGCCGCCGGAGGTGCGGGGCTCAGTCTCCATCGGCGCCGCCCCGCCGCCGTCGGGCGGCGACGACCACCGCCCCCGCCAGCAGCCCGCCGGCCAGCAGGGTCACCCCGAACGGGGCGGCCACCTCCGAGCCCGCCGCCGGGGCGCCGGCACCGGCGAGGTTCTCGTCCTCTGCCGTGCCCCCGCCGCCCGCGGGCACCGGCGCCGTCGGCCGCGCGGGGTGGTGGGTGCGGTCCTTGTCGTGGGCGACCACGACCAGCTTGGCGGTACCCGCGCGCTCCCGGCCGTCGCACGAGACGTCGACCGGGTACACGCCGGGGGCGATCGACGAGGAGACCCGTCCCTCGCCGAACAGTCCGCCCCCGGCGCGTCCCAGCGGGACCTCGGCGACGAACGCCTCGGAGTGCGCGGTCGCCTCGTGGTGCTTCTCGCACCCCTTGACCCGCACCTCCACGTCGTCGCCGGGGCGCGGGGTCAGCGGGGAGAGCCGGACGTCCACCGTGTGGTGGCGGCCGTGGCCGTACTCCTCGGGCTCGGGCTGCGGCGAGGGGGACGCGGCGGCGGTGCCGCCGGCCGCCAGCAGCGCGGCGACGGCGGCGGAGCACAGGGCGAGCGGGACGGGGTGGGCGATACCCATGGCGGAACCTCCGGTTCGGTACGTTCCGAAGGTCACCCGCCCGCGCGTGACGCGCATCCGCTGCGCGGTCCCGTTACGCCGTTCGTCGCTCCGATTGCGCCGGCCGGTCGGGGTCGGCGCGATCGGAGCGACGGGGGGTCAGACGCGGTCCACGAGGTCCGCGATGGAGTCGACGATGGTCGACGGCCGGAACGGGTGCCGGTCCACGTCGCCGGGGCCGGTGACCCCCGTCAGCACCAGGAAGGTCTCCATCCCGGCCTCCAGCCCGGCGAGCACGTCGGTGTCCATGCGGTCGCCGATCATGGCGCTGGACTCCGAATGGGCGCCGATGGCGTTGAGCCCGGCGCGCATCATCAGCGGGTTGGGCTTGCCCACGAAGTAGGGGTCGCGGCCGGTCGCCTTGGTGATCAGCGCCGCGACCGACCCGGTGGCGGGGAGCACCCCCTCGGTCGAGGGGCCCGTCTCGTCGGGGTTGGTCGCGATGAAGCGGGCGCCGTCCTTGATCAGCCGGATCGCCTTGGTGAGCGCCTCGAAGCTGTAGGTGCGGGTCTCCCCGAGCACCACGTAGTCGGGGGCGGTGTCGGTGAGGATGTAGCCGATGTCGTGGAGTGCGGTGGTCAGACCGGCCTCGCCGATGACGTAGGCGGTGCCGCCGGGGCGCTGGTCGTCCAGGAACTGCGCCGTCGCCAGGGCGGAGGTCCAGATGTTCTCGACCGGAACCTCCAACCCCATCCGGCTGAGCCGGGCGTGCAGGTCGCGCGGGGTGTAGATCGAGTTGTTGGTCAGCACCAGGAACGGCTTGCCGGACTCCCGGAGCCGGGTGATGAACCGGTCTGCGCCGGGGATCGGCACGCCCTCGTGGATGAGGACACCGTCCATGTCGGTCAGCCAGGACTCGATCGGCTTGCGCTCTGCCACGTCAAGGACTCCTGCCGTACGCGTCGGGCGGCGGCGGCCGCAGCCGCGTCCCGGAGGGCCGGGCGGCTGCTCGCCGGAGCAGCCCGCTGACCACAGGGTATTCCAGCGCGCGTTCGAGCGGGGCCGCGATCTCCGCGGAACCCGGGGCTGCCTTCTTGGCTTCCGACACCGCACTGCCTCCGTGATCGACTCTTCGTTGCGCACAGTCTGTCAGTTGCCCGCC
The DNA here is from genome assembly GCF_012033785.1 of Streptomyces bohaiensis. Taxonomy (GTDB): domain Bacteria; phylum Actinomycetota; class Actinomycetes; order Streptomycetales; family Streptomycetaceae; genus Streptomyces; species Streptomyces bohaiensis. Next base: position 8 of record NZ_JAAVJC010000090.1, on the reverse strand, counting down.
GCTCCCGC
>NZ_JAAVJC010000008.1 GCF_012033785.1 Streptomyces bohaiensis | reverse complement strand
GCCCCGGTCCCCCGCGCGGGGGGCCGGGCCGGCGCGGTCTCGGCACCGCACACGCCCGGGGGCGGGCGGGGTGCCGAGGTGGGTCACACGGTGTGCAGCGTCAGGTTGTAGCGCTGGAGGATCGGGTTGATCGGCTGGAAGACGGTCATGCTGGAGGAGCCGCAGCTGCCGCTGCCGCCGGAGTGCACGCCCTGCGCCTGGTCGCCGGCGATGACGGAGCCGCCGGAGTCACCGCCCGCGCTGCAGGCGTTGGTGAACGACATGCCGTTGGCGACCTGGCCGCTGGAGTACTGGACGGTCTGGTTGACCGCCGTCAGCGTGCCGCAGCGCCAGCCGGTGGTGGACCCGGAGCGGCAGATCGAGGAGCCGACGGGGACGGCGTTGGAGCCGCGGACCAGCCGGTCGGAGATGGAGCCCCAGCCGAGGACGACCGGCTCGGTCCACCAGCCGCTGCCGACGTTCACCCAGGCCATGTCGCTGCCGGGCCAGACGCGGCCCTGGACGTGGCCGATGTGGGTGTTGTCCCAGCCGCGGACGGCGTTGCCGGTGGTGCCGCAGTGCCCGGCGGTGACGAAGCCGCCGCGGACCGAGAAGCCTATGGAGCAGCGGGAGTTGCCGACGTAGAACGGGTCGCCCCCGACAATGCCCGCCGCGTCGGTGGTGATGGGCTCGGCGAGGGTGGAGACGGAGACCGGTCCGGTCGCACCGGCCGCGGTCAGGAACTCCTGGACGGCGGGGTCGTCGGCGTTCTCCTCGACGACCTGGACCACGACCTGGTTGGTGGCGATGTCGACGCCCCAGCCGGCAACCCCGGTCGGGGCCTCGTCGGTCAGCGCGTCGATCTCCGCCTTGACCGCGTCGAGTTCCTCGGCGGTGTGCGCGACGATCTCGGTGGTGGCACCGGTGCGCTCCACCGCCGCGACGACGTCGGCATCGGTGACGGCGACGGTCAGCCCACCCGACTCCGGGTCGAACCAGCTGCCGGCGAAGGTGTCCCCGGCCGCCTTCTCCGCGAGCGGGGCCATCTCGGTGGCGTCCGCTTCCTGGGCGAGACGCGTCAGCGCCTGGTCCTCGGTCAGGCCGAGGTCGGTCTGCATGGCGGCCAGGAGGCCGGGGGACGCGGCGTCCTCCGCCGCCGCAGCGGTGGTGGAGGTGCCGAGGGTGGCCAGACCGGCGGCAAGGAGCAGCGTGGAGAGGCCGGCGCCGACCGAACGGCGCGTCAGCCTGGCACGTGAGGTGCTGCGAGACATGGGGAGTGCCCTTCTTTTGTTCCCTCAGTGGGGTGGAACAGCGAAGGCCGGGAGCGCTCTCGAACCCGGTGGGAGCGTAGGAGTCGTGAAGGTCCCGCGTCCAGTGCATGGAGTTCCGGAACTCGCGCTGCGACGGCGCCAGGTGGCCGAAAACGGCGCGCACGGAGCGTGCGCGGGGGCCGGGTGGGGTCGGCAGGCCGGGCGCACCCGTCGCCGGTACGGGGCCGGGACGGCGGGACGACGGCGGCGATGAGCGGTTTCCGGTCGCCGTTCGTTCGGCCCCCATGATCTTTCCGGTGGCCCCGCAACGGGGCATGACCCGGGGGTGGTGTCACCGGGCCGAAAGGCGCCGACCAACGGCTGCTCGGAGGCATGACCGCTGACTCTTCACAGGTCGGGAGGTTCTTCGTCGTGTGAAAGTGGCGATCGGCGCCGTGGGCGAGGCCGGGCAGAAGGCGTTCGACAAGCCCCTGCCCGACGCCGAGCCCAAGCTCCGCGCGCTGTCCGCGAAACTCCGGACCAAGCACGGGACACTGCTGGTCGTTCGACCAGCCGGCTTCGATCGGAGCCCCGACGCTTGCGGTTGCGAGGGACATGAGCTGCCCCGGCGCCCACCTGCCAGGCCTGACGATGCGACGGATCGCCGAGCCGGAGATGATCGCCGGCTTCGACGACCATCTGACAGGTGAGGTCACCCGGTTCGCCCGCAGCGTCGAGTTGTGGGGCCAGGGCTCGATCGCGTTCGCCTCCGACTCCACCCATGTGCGCGCCTTCGGCCAGAACCTGTTCACCGAGTGGCACTCGCGCTACGGCGGCCGCAAGGTGCTCGTCCACTGGCACGTGGAGAAGGAGTCGCCGGCCATCCACTCCCCGCTGATCAACTGCACCGCCTCGACCTCACCGCGGCGACCGTTCCCAACCCTCGGACCCAGACGGGCAGCGCCTTGCGCTCCACCGTGGAGAGAGCATGAACCTGCGCAGGCACAGCACGTAGCGAGCCGCGCCGCGTCTGGCGTGACGCGAGACCGACACATGGCTGAACCGGGCGGTTCTCCGTCCCGAGCTACGGTTCCAACCGCGCGACCCCTCCCGTCTCAAGCGCCACCCACAGAGCGCCGTCGGACCCTATGGTGATGCCGTGGGGCTCGGACGACGGTGACGGCAGGCTGTACTCGGTGATCTCGCCGCTATCGGTGATGTGGCCAATGCGGTTGGCTCCCCATTCGGTGAACCAGCACTCCCCGGTGGACGCCGCGACGATGGCGTGGGGTTTGGCCGTGCGGTCAGGGAGCGGGAACTCCTTGATCCCGCCATCCACCGAGATCCTGCCGATCTGACCCGCTGCGATCTCGACGAACCACAGGGCGGCGCCGTCACTCGTGATGCCCACGGGCGCAGCGCCGGGGGTGGGAAGTGGGTGGACCACGATGTCCCCGTGGACAGTGATGCGTCCGATTGCGTTCGCCTGGTTGAGGGTGAACCACAGGGCCTCATCAGGGCCTGCGGTGATTGCCGCGGGAAAGGCGCCCGCATGGGGAAGGACGAACTCGGTGATCTCTCCCTTGCAGGTGATGCGGCCGATACGGTCGGTGTTCATCTCCGTGAACCACACCGCACCGTCCGGGCCGGCAGTGATACCGAAGGGTCCGCTGCCCGGCGTCGGTACGGGGAAGGACTCCGATTCACCGTCGGCTGTGACCCGGCCGATCCGGTGGTCCTGGGATCGGGTGAACCACAATGCTCCGTCGGGCCCGGGAGTAATGACCGTAGGGCGACACTCAGACGAGTCCAACGGGTATGCGCTGAGTTCGCCATCGAGGGTGAGACGCGCGATGCGACCACTGTGCGCGAAGGTGAGCCATAGCGCACCATCAGGTCCGGTCGCGATGCCGTAAGGCCCGGCACCCTTGTCCGCCACGGAGATCTCCCTGGCAGCCGGCAGGGCATCAGAATGGTGCACAGCAGCTCCTTGTAGTGGTGGGGTGAGGATCACTCGACGTTCCCGACCGATGCCGCAGCTCGGTCTCGCACCAGACAGCGAATGATCGCAGCGAGGTCAGCAGGCCGGGGCATGGGGACGCTGTGGTTCGAGCTGATGTCGATCAGCCGTCGGCAGCCAGGGGGCGGCATCGACGACGGCACGCGCTTCGTCGCGCCGCGAGGCGTGAATACCATCTCGGCCAGCACGATCGTCATCGGACAGGTGAGGCGGTCGTACACGTCGACGGCTGGGAAGACTTCCGCCTCGGGCTCCACAGCAGTGACAGTCACGACTTCCTCGATAGCCGGCCGCCGTACCCACCAGTGGCCGCGGCGCGTGACGGAGCGCCGCGTAACGTCTTCGACAAGTCCGGGCCGTGCTCCCGCGTTGAGCCGGTCCCCTCCGGCCTCCCGCACGCACTGCTCGACACAGGCACGCATCTGGTCGTCGTTGGCCTCCCAGCCGTAGCGGAGCATGGTCTGCAAGCGGTCCGCCGCCTCGGTAGCCCGCGCAGCAGCATGCCGCCGGGCCGAGGAGATCTTCGAGAGGAACACCCGACTGCCGGCCAACCCGCTCGCCTCTCCCGACAACATCGAGGACCTGGACGGCTGGACACTCCACCGGCTACGCCACAGCGCCCCGGCACACGAGTTCCAGGGCGGCACCTCCACCTCCATGCTGCTACCCCGCTCCCGCCACGCCTCCGTCCGCTCCCCGGGGGCACCGTGGGCCCCGGCCGAGGGTGCGCCCACCCGCTGCCCCGTCCTGGTCCCCGCTGGGTACTTCGGCCGGCCGCCGCGAGACCTCTCCATGCCGGTCGAGGGCCCCTCGGCGAGGGGGCCGGCGCCCGTGATGGGACCACGGACGGCAGCTGTCCGGAATTCTCGTCCCCTCGGCTCCGACTCGTCGTTAGCGTGGCTGTTTCCTGCCAGTCCAGCAGGGGCCGTGGAGTCGCCGACCGTCGATGAAGGACCCCCTGATGAAGCACAAACCTGCGCGCCGTATCAGCGCCGGCGTTGCCCTGCCCCTCGCTCTGCTTCTCGCGGTTCCGCAGGCAGCTGCTGAACCCCGGACCACAGCGGTCTCCCTCCCGTACGACGTGAGCATGTACGAGATAGACATCGTCTACGCGCCCGAGTCCGGGGTGCTGCGAGGCGAGACGATCATCACGGCGACTGCGGGCAGTGCTCTGGACACGGTGGACCTGGCGCTGCAGGTGCCCGCGACGGAGGTCGCGGTCGACGGCGACGGCATCACTTCGTTCGGGCAGAGTGACGGCGTCCTGAGCATCGCCCTGGCGCGACCGATCGCCGCCGGCGACGAGTTCGTCATGGAGATCGCGTACGAAGGGCTACCGGGTGAGATCCCCGCCTGGGTACCGACGACGGACGGCGGGTCGGTGACAGTGACCAACGGCGCTACCGGCACCTGGTTCCCCGTGCACAACGTGCCGCGCGACCGGGCCGACCTGACGGTGACAGCCGAAGTGCCCGCGGACTGGACCGTCGTCTCCAACGGCACGGGGAGCCGGATCGCGGGCACCGAGAACTCCTCGGTCTTCCAGTGGCGGACGTCGCACGAGCTGTCACCGCAGAGCGCGGTGCTCGGGATGGGGCCATGGGAGACGGAGGACGATCGGCTGAGCGACGGCACCCCCGTGACCAACGTGTACGGCGCGGGTCAGAAGGAGGCCATGAAGCCCCTGGCCGATCAGGCTCCACGCATGCTCGACTTCCTGGCGGAGAGGTTCGGGCCCTATCCGTTCGACACTTTCGGCGGGATCTACGTGGAGGCGCTCAGCGAGGACACCCCGTTCTACGCACCCCAGGGGCGGGTCATCCTCCCCGCCCCTGCCTGGGCGGACGAGAGCGTGCTCCTGCACGAGCTGTCCCACCAGTGGTTCGGAGTCTCCGTCACCGGCGACGGGCCGGCGAGCGGCTGCGTCGGCGAGTGCTTCGCCGTCTACGCGGAGTGGATGTGGGCGGAGGCCGATGCGGGGGTCGACCTCGACGACCGCTACCGCGAAGGCATCCGTCAGCATCAGGACGATCCGCAGTGGTGGCGGGAGACCATCGAGTCCGGGGCATCGATGTACACGAAGTCCCCATTCATGATGCATGCGTTGTCGCACCACATCGGCGAGGACGCCTTCCTCGGCCTTTTGAAGCGCTGGCCTTCGGAGAACGCACACAGCGTCCGCACCTGGGACGAGTTCGAGGCGATGGCGAGCGAGGAAGCCGGCCAGGACCTGGCGGGCTTCTTCGACGCATGGGTCCGCGGAAGCGAGGTACCAGCGGCCGAGTACCTCTGGCCCGGGCCCCTGTCACACCGAGCCCGCTAGGTTCTGTCGTCACATGTCAGGCCCCCATCAGGAGTGATGCGAGGGCGCCGGCCGCCTCGCAGGGCTCGGCGGTCTTGTCGTACCGGGTCGCGATGCCACGCCACCGCTTCAGGCGCTCGAAGCGCCGGTCCACGGTTTCGCGGTCGAAGACCGACGGGCGGCCTCCGCGCCTGCCTCGTCGGGCCGGGTTGCGGACCTGGTCGGCCTGCTCAGGAATCCTGTGTGCGATGCCCTTGCGGCGGAGCCAGGTTCGGATCGCCTTCGAGCTGTAGCTCTTGTCGCCCGGACGTGATCGTGTCGGACTCGTGGGTGCCCCTGACCGGTCCGAGGTACCCGGATCGCCTCCATCACGGCGGTGAACCGGGTGCAGTCCTTGGCGTTGCCGCCCGTCACGGGCCGGATCAGGTCTGCTGGCCAAGCCGCCTCGGGACCCCGGCGCGCCCCGGCCGCCACCAGGACGGTTCCGTTGGGGCGCCGTTGGAGCGCCGACAGGCGCCGGTGGCCCCGGTCGGGCATCGCGGGTGGCCCTGGTCCCACCAACACCACTGGATGACCTCCAGCAGCGTGGAGAGAATCGCAGGCCACCGCCTGCCGCCGCGGTGCGGGCCGGAGCCGGCCGTCAGGCAGCAGCCCGGACAGCGGCCCGCCGGCAGGCGCGTCCGTGGCGTTCCAGGGGTGTCGTCACCCCGGCGCCCACGCTGCACCATCGGGCGTGCGGTGCCCGAGGCAGCGAGCACCGCACGCCCGAGGGAGCCGAATGCGCACCTACCCGACACGGGGCAGGAGCGCATTCGGCGAGTGGACGGTCCCTGGGTCAGCTGTCGTGGGCGCCGTCGGAGATCTCGATGAGGAGGTCCGAGCCGTTAGTGGTGATGTGAGGCGCGTGCGGCGATGAGTGTGCGGGGCCGCCCCGTGTTCGCCAGGCCCCGCAGCGGGTGGCGCCCCGACGGGGCACCACCCGCCGGAAAGGGCAGTGGGCCGGCGCAGCTCGTGGGCGACCGACGGCCGCCACGATGCTGTCCCGGAGAGACACATGTCCCACTGAGACACCACTGGGTGTACCGTCGGTCGTATGACGGCACAGAGCGACGTTCCGACGATCCCCGCCCCCCGGGAGGACGGCAGGCGACGCAAGGCGCGCCGGACCCGGGAGGCGCTGGCAGCCGCCGCCCTGGAGCTCATGGTGCGCGACGGCCCGGAGGCGGTGACGGTCGCGGCCGTCGCCGAGCGCGCCGATGTCACCCGTCGGACCTTCAGCCGCCATTTCGCCGGCACGGCGGAGGCCGCGCTGGACTTCGTGCGTGAGGACGGCCGCCGGATCAACGCGCTCCTGCGGGAGCGGCCCGCGGCCGAACCCGCGTTGGCGGCCTACCGCGCCGCTGTCGTCGCGTGGCTCGGCGATGTCGACACCCCCGCCTCCCACCACCGCCCGGAGATCCGCGTCCTGCTGGCCCGCGTGGACGGCGACCCCGGGCTGTTCGCCGCCTACCAGCGCATCCGGGTGGACGCACAGGAGGAGTCCGTCGCCATCGTCGCCGAGCGCCTCACCGCCGACCCGGCCACCGATCCCCGCCCCGCCGTGGTGGTCGACACCGCCGCCGGCGTCCTGACGGCCGCGCTGCGACTCTGGGCGCGGCAGACGCCCCATGGCGAGCACCCCGCGGCCGTGGCCCAGCTGACCGCTCTGGTGGAGCGGTCCTACGACGCCCTCGTCGCCGAGGCGGCCCTCGCCGCCGCGACGCCGGGGACCCCGCACCCCCCAGCAGAGAGAGTCACGCCATGAGCGCCACCGCCCCCCTTCCCGACTACACCACCGAGTTCGCCGGGCTGCCGGCACTGGTCACCGGCGCCGCGTCGGGCATCGGTCTGGCGACCGCCCGCCGCCTCGCTGCCGGGGGCGCCCCGGTCGTCGTCGCCGACTACGACGCCGACGGCGCGACACGGGCCACCGCCGAACTGCGGGGCGAAGGAGGGGAGGCCGCCGCCGTCACCATGGACGTCACCGACCCGGAGTCGGTGCGCCGTGCGGTGGCGTTCGTCGCCGACACCTACGGCGGACTGCGGCTGGCCGTCAACAACGCCGGGGTCGGCGGGCCGGTGACACCGACCGGCGCGTACGACATCGACGCCTACAACCGGGTGATCCGCACCAACCTCGACGGGGTGTTCCACTGCCTCCGTCACGAACTCCCGGCGATCGAGGCCGGCGGAGCCGGCGGGGCGATCGTCAACGTCGCCTCCATCCTCGGCAGCGTGGCCTCGGCGGGATCCGTCGCGTACGTGGCCGCCAAGCACGGCGTGGTCGGGCTGACCCGCACCGCCGCCGCCGAGTACGCGGCGAAGAACATCCGCGTCAACGTCGTCGGCCCCGGTTTCATCGAGACCCCGCTGCTGCGGGAGATGGACCGCGACCAGTACGAGGGTCTGGTGGGGCTGCACCCCGCCGGCCGGCTCGGCACCCCGGAGGAGGTCGCCGAGGTGATCGCGTTCATGCTCTCGCCGCGCGCCTCCTTCGTGCACGGCAGCTACCACATGGTGGACGGCGGCTACACAGCCGTGTGACGGCACGCTCCGCGCGGGCGGGGGCGCACCGGATCGGGCCCCGCCCGGGGACGCCCCGGACACGCCGGGAAACGCGCGGCCCGCCCCGCGGCGGGCCGCCGCGACGTCATGCGGGGCTCTGCCGCCGCTCCGCGGCCGGGCGGGTGAACTCGCCGCGCAGGTGCGCCTGGACGGCGTCGCGGCGGCGGAGCTTGCCGCTGCTGGTGCGGGGCAGTTGTCCGGCGCGCAGCAGATGGACGTCCTCGGGTGCGACCGCGACGCCCAGCGTCCGGACCACCTGGGCCACGACGCGTTCAGCGGTGCCGTCCGGGTCCTGCCGGGCCGTGCGGTCCGCCTCCAGCAGCACCAGCACACGGCCGTCCCGCTGGGCGACGACGGAACGGCCGGAGCGGACGAACGGCAGGCGTTCCAGCGTCTGTTCGAAGTCGACAGCGAAGAGGCTCTGGCCGTTCACCTTGATGCGGTCGCTGTCGCGGCCGGTGACGAAGAGCTCGCCGCCGTCGACGAAGCCGATGTCCCCGGTCGCGTAGAAGCCGTCGGGGGCGGCGAGCGGGGCCTCCCGGTCGAAGTACCCGGCGGCCAGGCTGCCGCCGGCGATCTCTATCTCGCCCAGTTCTCCCTCGCCGCGCACCTGCCCCCGCTCGTCCCGGATGCGCACGGTGAACTCGGGCATGGGGCGCCCGACCGAGAGTGCCGTGACCCCGGCGGGCGAGGCGACCGTGCGGATGCCGGCACCCGGCGGGCGCGCGGAGACCAGCAGGACCGCCTCGGCCATCCCGTAGCAGGGCATGAAGGCGTCCTCGCGCAGCCCGGCCGGGGCCATCAGCGCGCTGAACGCCCGCAGGTGCTCCAGGTTCACCGGCTCGCTCCCGAGGTAGACGGCCCGGATCCCGGAGAGGTCGAGGGCCGCGCACTCCTGTGGCGTCATCGACGCCATGAGCCGGAGCGAGTAGTCGATGGCGAAGTTCGGGATGACCGTGCCCATGACCCGTTCGCGGGCCATGTGCTCCCACCAGCCGCGGGCGTCGAAGAGGAACGTGGCGGGGTCCGCGAGCAGCAGGTCGCAGCCGACGGCGAAGCAGGAGAGCATCCCTCCCACCAGTCCCATGTCGTGGTAGAGCGGCAGCCAGCTGCTGACCCGGTCGCCTCGGCCGCGGCCGTCGGTGCGCGTGATCATGGCGAGGTTGGCCCGCAGCGGGCCGTGGCGCACCGGGATGCCCTTGGGGAAGGCGGTCGACCCGGACGAGAACTGGACGAACGCCAGTTCCTGATCGTGCGGGTGGCGCAGCCGGGCGCCGGGGCGGCGGACGTCGCCCGGGGGCAGCGGCAGCGGCGGCGCGGGCAGGTCGACCGGGGCGAGGCTCGGTACCCGCAGCACCCGCTCCGCCCGGAACTCCCGGGCGACGCGCGCGAGGAAGTCCTGGTAGGACTTCCGCGGCGTGCTCAGCGCGAACGGTCGCACGGAGAGCGGCACGGCGCCGATCTCGATGAGGGCGAGGAAGGCGAGGATCGTGTCGACGGTGGTCTCGAACGGAAAGAGGACCCGCGTGCCCGCCCGGACCCCGTGGTCGAGGAAGAAGTCCGCGTGGCCGGCGATCCGTTCCGGGAACTCCCGGTGGTCCACGAAGCGCGGCGTTCCGTCGAAGGTGTCGCAGAGGTGGAGGCCGGTGCCCGGCGGTCGGCGGTGGGCGTCGGCGAAGGCGTCGAGGACCACGCGCCTCACGCCCCGCCGCGCGAGGCGGCCGCGCGCATCCACGCCGTGAGCCGCGGCATCACCTCGGCGTCGGCACGGGCGCCGCGGAGGATGTCGACGTGCCCGGGGTCCCATCCCAGGCCGGTGCTCCGGCCCAGCACGCGGAGTTCCGCCGCCTCCCCCAGGTGGTCGGCGAGCCGGCGGGCGCGAGCGGGCGAGGCGTGGAAGGTGTCGGCGGCGCCCACCACGACCAGGACGGGCAGGGTGACCGCCGCGAGCTGTGCCCAGTAGTCGGTGTTCCCGTCGGCGCTGCGGAAGGCGCCGCGGGGCGCCCACGCGGCGAGCTGCCGCATCAGGCCGGCGGGTTCGTCGTGACGCCCCTGCCGAAGCGCCCGGGCGGGGAACCTGCCCAGCAGCCGGGAGACGGCCGCGGCGAAGGTCAGGTGGGCGCGCTTGCGGATTCCGCCGTCGCTGTAGTCGTTGACCGCGGAGGCGACGGTGACGACCGCCGCGAGGCGCTGTTGCAGCTCCGGGCGGGTGGCGAGCGCCGCCAGTGCCACGTAGCCAGCCATGCTGTGCGCGAGCAGGAACAGCGGGCCGGGGTGCAGGGCCCCGACCGCGCGGAGCAGGTCGGGAACGTCGTGGCGGACGTAGGTGTCGACGTTCCAGTCGGCGGAGCGTCCGGGTCCGGGGTCGCCGGGCCCGTGGCCGCGGAACGCCGCGAGGTAGCAGATGTGCCCCTCGGCCAGCAGCGCGGCGGCGGGGCCCCGGCCGTCCGGGCCGAGGAAGAAGCGTGTGTCGGAGAAGAGCCCGGGCAGCAGCAGGACGCCCGGGGAGCGGTCGTCCGCGGTCGGTGGCGCGACCTGTTCGACATGCAGCGCCTGCCCGTCGGAGGTCGGCACCCGGTGGACGGTCCGCACCGGCTCGGCGGTGGTGCTCATGGTGACTCCTGATCCGGTCGGGCCGCGGTCACCGCTGCCCCCGGTCCGGGTGGACCGCCGCCAGGTACGCGTGCAGGGGGACGAGGTGGCGCAGCCGGGTGTCGAGGAACGCGACGGTGATCAGCGCGTCGACCGCCGGGGCGGGGTGGCCGCCGCGGTGGATCCGCTGACGGAAGACCGCGCGGTAGGTGATGTCCCCGGCGGCCGTCTCCTCCGCCGACGGCGAGGCCAGCACGGTGCGGACGGTCACCGGTCCGTAGGGGATCTCCGCCCGGTAGTCCACCTCGGCGCGGGAGACGACAGCGACGGCCTCGGTGCCGGTGACGGGGGCGCGGCTCTCCAACCAGTGCCGCCGTCCTGCCTCCAGGTAGGCGAGGGCGACGGCGTGGTTGACGTGCCCCAGCGCGTCCAGGTCACCGGGGCGTACGGCCAGGTCGAGCTGCGATGCGTCGGAGTACACGTCGGGGGGTCCGTCCTGTCCGGGAGCGGTGGGGCAGGGAGGCGGGCCGTCCGCCGGACACGACGACGACCGCGGAGACGTAGTCGCCGCTGTGGGAGAGCGAGACGGCGACGGTCAGGCCCTCGTGGCGCAGGTGCCGAGCCAGCTCCCCGTGGACGCGGAACCGGGGCGCGCCGTGGCGGTCGTGGACCAGTTCGGCGTCCGTCCAGAACCAGGGGCGCCGCGTCGCGGGCAGCGCCTTGAACAGCGCTTCCTTGGCGGCGAACCCGGCCGCCGCGCTCTGGAGCGGCACGAGGGCGGCGGCGAACCGGTCGAGTTCGGGGCCGGTGAAAAAGACGCCGGGGCCACGGAGCGCGGTGGCGGTCCGCAGCCGGTCGATCGCCTGGAGGTCGTGGCCGACGGCGATCAGGTGTCCAGCAGGTCCATCCACGTGTCCTCGACCTCGTCGCGCGAGCCGACCGCGATGCCGGTGATCTTCTTGAGGGCGCCGCAGATGAGCTGCTCCTTCTTCTCGATCGCCTCGGGCCGGAAGTCGCTGCCTCCGGTCTCCAGGTGGTCCCACCAGTTGACGTGCGTACCCCGGTTCTCGCGCTGCTCCCGGGTGCTGCCCTGGAGTTCGCCGTCCTCACGGAGGAAGAGGTGGGCGACGGCGAAGGCGTCCTTGGGGTGGTACTCCCCGCTGTCGACCAGGGCCTTGGCGAACGAGACGAAGTAGTTGCGGTGCTGGATCTCGTCGGCGGCGACCTGCTTGAAGATGCGGCGCAGCCCGGCGTCCTCGACGACGTGCTGGCACTGGCCGTAGTTGACGGCCGCGGTGATCTCGGAGATCGCGAGCAGGACCAGGGTCCGCAGCATGTCGTCGTCGGGGAAGACCTGGCGGAACTGGATGAAGGTCTCGTCGGAGATGGGCTCCATCCCGGTGGCCTGCGCCAGCTGGATGAAGACGGTCTCGTGATGCGCCTCCTCCTCGTTCCAGTACCGGCTCCAGGTGCCGCACGCCTCCATCACCGCGGCGACCGACGGGTTGACGGAACCCCAGCGCCGGCACTCCGCCTCCGCCTGGCGTTCGAGGCGGTCGGCGCCCGGCTTGGTGGTCAGCTCGGCACGGCCGGCGTTCCAGACCAGGATCCGGTCGCGGGCGGTGAGGCTGTCGAGATCGACGGCGGAGAGCATGTCGACGACGCTCCACCGGCGGGACTCGTGGAGGCGGTGCTGCTCCCAGGTGACGTCGACCAGCGACATGCCGCGCTCGGTCAGCGCGGCGTAGAGGTCGGTGATGATCGCGGGCTGCGCGCCGGTGCGGCCGGCGTCCCGGGCGGCGGTGCGGGCGGGGGCCGTCATGCGGTCGCCCCTCGCTGCTGCTCGCACTCGGCGAGGAAGAGTTCGACGACCTTGGCCAGCGGGGTGTCGAGCGGAAGAGCGGGGAGGCGCACGCGTATGCCGTGGTCCTTGCGGAGCGAATTCGCGGTGCGGGCGAACGACTCCATGAGGTCGATGCTGTTGGTCATCCGCGGACTTCTGCCGACCACGTCGGCCAAGGTGACGTCGGGGGTGAAGAGTTCCGCCTCGGGAACCTCGGCGTGCTCGGCGAATTTCCGGCGTATGTAGGAATCGAGCTCGGTCGCATCCATGGCATGGGAGCCTACCGTCGGCGGCACGGCCGACGACCGCCTCGGTCATTCGAATTGTTTATCACCACCGGCCGTTGCCGGTTTCGCGCCGCATGCGCCGAAGCGGGCCGGGGGCGGTTCCGGCGCATGCGACGCGTGGTCAGCCGGCTGCGCCCGGCCCACGTGCGCCGTCGACGAAGTCGGCCACGCGGGTGACCACCTGGGGGTCGGTGATCACGCGATGGTGCCCGAGCCCCTGCGTCAGCAGCAGGTCGGCGCGCGACCCGTAGGCCTCGGCGGTCTCGTGGAACTGGTGGACGCGCGCCCGGCGGTCGTCCTCGTCGTGGACGAGCAGGATCCGTTCGACAGCCACCTCCTCGGGGGCACGGGGCACGGCGAACCGGCGCCAGAGGTCGGGCTCCTCGGGGAAGAGGTCGCGCTCGACATGGCGGCGCAGGTACCCCTCCAGGCGCGTGTCCAGGCGGAGTTCCTCGATGAAGCCGGAGACCAGGTGGTCGAAGCGGCTGACTCCCGCGATCCCCACCAGCGCCTCGGTCTTCACGCCCTCCCGTACGGCGAGGAAGGTGGCGAGCGAGCCGAAGGAGTACCCGACCGCCGCCCCGAAGACGCCGTGCTCCAGCTGGAGTTCGCGGATGATGTCGACGTACTCGAGGATGGTGGTGCTCGTGCCGCCGGACTCGCCGTGCCCGGGTGCGTCGAAAGTGACGACGCTGTGTCCGCGCTCCTGGAGCTCGGCGATCAGCGCGCCGAAGCGCATCCCGCGCGACCCCCAGCCGTGGACGAGGAGAACCGGCCGGGGGCCGTCCCCCCACCGGTAGGTCTCCACGCCCTTGCCCGCCACGGTCAACCGACCGCGGTCGGCGCGCTCGACCAGCGGAGCGTCGACGGGGCGGACCCGGGCCTTGCCGATGGGGCGGCGGAAGAGCGCGAACGCGCCCCTGCCGGCGAGCCCCGGGGCGACCTTCGCCGTGACATTCAGGGCCGCGCTCACTGCTACGGTCGGATCCATCGTCCTGCCCTTCTGGAGCCGCATCACGACGCGTGATAGTAGCACGATCGTTCGCACTTATTGGTGCGCATCGCCCCACCCCGTCAACCGACCGGGCAGGGGGCGCTTCTCAGTCATCCCCCGGGGCGATGAGCTCACCGCTCGCACCGTCGATGACCGATATCGCCTCCACCGGACAGAGTTCCGCGGCCCGGAGAATCCGCGCGTCCGGCGCCACCTCGGCGCGCACCGCGCGCGACTGGCCGTCCTCCCGCAGCAGGAAAACGCCGGGAGCAGTGGAGATGCAGATGGTGGAGCCGACACACCGCGACCGATCGACCTCCAGTCGCCAACCTTCCGCCATTGCCCTTGTCCTTTCTCGTCGACACCCGACGGGACATTCGCCGCGGGCGGCCTCACATTCCGGAACGACGGAATATCCCCTTCCCCCTCAGGCGGCCCACCGTTCACTCCCCGGCTCCGGACAGCCGCCGCTAGGCTCCCTCTTCGGAGCGCCCGGACCACCCGAGGGCGCACCGACCCGCACGCGACCAGCCACTCCTTGACGCCGGGAATCGCGAACCCTACTATGCGCACGAACGTTCGCATAGTAGGGATGGCGCTGCCGGTGCCGAGCCCGACCGGGCGTTCCTCGCCCACCGCACAGCCACCGTCCCCGAGCGACGACCCGGCCGCTCCGGAGAGCTTCCACCAACTCAGACCGCAGCACGGCGTCTCGGGCCCGACCGGCGCGTCCACGAGCCACCCGTACCGATGGATCGACACGGAACCCGACCGCTCCGACAGCTGATCCCGGTTCTCGTCCGGCTCTCGCCCGCCGCAGGTCAGGGGCGTTCATCACCACTCGTGGGGGAACGAAATGTCGATCACCGACGCTGTACGAGAGGCAACACCCGGGCACGCCGTGAAGCAGCCGTCGGCCGACCTCGGCCTCAGCCGCCTGCGCTCCTTCATCTGCCTCGCGGAGGAACTGCACTTCGGTCGTGCCGCCCAGCGGCTGCACATCAGCCAGCCCGCGCTCAGCCAGCAGATCGTTCGGCTGGAGAAGGACGTGGCCACGCCGTTGCTGCGCCGCACCAACCGCACGGTGTGGCTGACCCCGGCGGGGCGCGAGTTCCTCCGGGGCGCGCGAGCGGCCGTCCGGGCCCTGGACGAGACGACCGACGCCACCCGGCGCCGGGCGGGCAGCCGGCTGCCCCTGGTGCTGAGTCATGTGCCGCACGCGGACAGCGGGATCGGCACCTTCGTGGAGGACTTCGGCGCCGCACTGGCCGAGCAGCTGTTCCGCACCACGGTGCGGATCGCCCGCCACGACCGCGAGGAGCACCGCAGGGCGTTGCACGAGGGCCGGGCGGTGCTGGGGATATGCCCCGCGGACGACGAACCGCAGGTGCGGGGGCTGGGCTCCGCGGACATCGTCGTCCGCGCCGCGCCGGGCCACGCGAGCGCCACGGCCCCGTACCGGCTGCGGTTGAGCTGGCCGGAATGGGCGAGTCCCGCGGAGGTCGACCGGCTGGTCTCGCTCGCCCAGGACATCGCGGAGGGGGTCCCCGCACCGTTCGCAGCCGCCCGTGCGCACACCTGAGGGGCTGCTGGCCCGGGTCGTGCCCGCTGTCTGCCGCACCGCCGAGACCGACGACGCGCGCGACACCGGGCACCTGGCCGCCCTTCCGCCCGAAGAGGCAGCGCTCGTCACGCGGTTCCCGGGGCGGCGGGCGGGCGAGTTCGCCGCGGCGCGGGCCTGTGCCCGCGCCGCCCTCGGAGGGCTCGGGCTGCCGCCGGCCGTGATCCTGCCCGGCGCACGGGGCGCCCCCGGCTGGCCGCCCGGGGTGGTGGGCAGCCTGACGCACTGTGCGGGATACCGGGGCGCGGCCGTGGCACGGCAGCGTGATCTGCTGGCCGTCGGTGTCGACGCCGAGCCTGCCGTGCGGCTGCGGCCCGGCGTGCTGGAGCGGGTCTGCTCCGGTGACCGGGAACTGCACTCGGTGCGGGAGCTGCTGACGCACGCTCCGCTGGTGCCCTGGGACAAGGTGCTCTTCTCCGCGAAGGAATCGGTCTACAAGGCGTGGTTCCCCCTGACCCGCCGCCACCTGGGATTCGGGGACGCGGAGGTCGCACTGGGGCAGCCTTCGGACGGTGGCGCGCAGGGCGCGTTCCGGGCACGGCTGCGGGGTGCGCCCGGGGAGGCGAACGGCCCGACCGTGCTCGACGGCCGCTGGGCGCTGCTCGGACGGCTGGTCGCCACCGCGGTGTGCGTACCCGCCGCTCCCGGCCCGTGACCGGGGACGGCGGGTGTCGTCGGGGCGCGCGGGCCGCGGGCACGCCGGCCCGGGCTCAACCGGGCGAGGGGCAGGACTCGACGATCCGGACCAGGTCGCCGACGGTGGCGACCTCGGAGAGGGCGTCGTCGTCGACGCTGGTGCGGAACTCCCGCTCCAGCCCGAAACCGATCTCCATCATGGTGAGTGAGTCCAGGTCCAGCGCCACGAGCGACGTCTGTGCGTCGATGCCCTGCGGGGGCAGCTCGCAGTGCCCGGCGAGAACCTTCCGGACGCGTTCCAGGTTCGTGCTCACGGTGTCATCTCTCCCTCGTTCAACAGGATCTCGGGCCACTCCAGGACGGTCGAGCCCCACGTCAGCCCTGCGCCGAAGGCGGTGAGGAGCACAGCGGCGCCCTCCTTCACGCCGCCGTCGGCGAGGCCGTCGGCCAGCGCGAGCGGAATGGAGGCCGCCGAGGTGTTGCCGACGCGGTCGATGTTGCTGACCAACCGGTCCTCGGGCAGGTCCAGACGGTCGGCCACTGCCCGCAGGATGCGGATGTTGGCCTGGTGGCCGACGATGCGGTCCACGCTCGCCACGTCTCGGCCGGCCTCCGCGAGCACCGTGCGGGAGGACTCCGCCATCCGGCTGACGGCGGCGCGGAAGACCTCCCGGCCCCGCATCGTCATGTAGGAGCCGGCGGGGTCGGTGGGACGCCCGCCGGACCGCTGGCGCGAGCCCCCCGAGGGCACGATGATGAAGTCCTCGTACCGACCGTCGCTGCCGAGGTCGAAGGCGTTGAGCGCACCCGGCTCCTCCGGGGTGCCCGCCCGCAGCACGACCGCCCCGGCGCCGTCGCCGAAGAGCGGCCGGACCACGGGGTCCGCCGGGTCCAGGACGGTGGAGAAGGTGTCGGCGCCGATCACCAGGACGGTCTCCGCGAGCCCGCCGCGCACCAGCGCGGCGCCGGTGGCGAGGGCATAGACGAACCCGGTGCACACGGCGTTGACGTCGAAGGCGATGGCGCCCGTCATGCCCAGGCGGGCGGCGACCGCGGGCGCGGTGCCCGGGATCTGGTGGTCGGGGGTGGCGGTCGCCAGGACGACGGCATCCGTGGCGACGACGCCCGCCGACGCCAGGGCGCGCGCACCGGCCCGGACCGCCAGGTCGGAGGTGGACGTGCCGGGGTCGCACACGTGGCGCTGCCCGATGCCCGTCCGCCGGCGGATCCACTCGTCGGTGACACCGAGTTCCCGTCCCACCTCCTCGTTGGTGACGACGCGCGGCGGCAGCCACCCCCCGAGCCCACTCAGTACTGCGGCGGTCATCCCTCTCCTCCTGCCCTGTCGTGTTCCTCGGCCGCCCGGGTCCCCCGGGCGGCGTGGTGTCGGTGGGGGTCGCGCGCACGGCCGGCGGCGGTGGCGGGCCGGGGCTCGCCCGGCGGCCGGTCCGCGTGCGGGCCCGGCCGTGCCGGCCGCAGGAGATCGCGGACGGTCACACGCCGGTCCCGGAGCGGGAAGTGCCCGCCGGGCAGCAGCCGCCGGTGGAACGGCCCGGTGGTGTGGACCCGCCACGCCGCCAGTGTGGCGGGCGGCACCAGGGGGTCGTCGGCCCCGCCGAGCGCCGTGAGCGGCATCGCCAGCGGGTCACGCGCGCGGTGGCGGTAGCGCGCGCAGAGCGTCAGATCGCTGAGCAGCAGCGGGCGGACCGGCCCGACCGGACGGGGCGTCTGCGGCGACGGGGCGGCGAACAGCCGCAGCATCTCCTCCGCCTGCTCCTCCGAGACGGCGTCGTCCGTGTAGCCGGGCCAGCGGGCCTGCGGCGCGCGGTGCGAGGAGACGATGAGCTGCTCGGGTGCAGCGGTCCCCCGTTCCCGCAGGTGGCAGGCGAGTTCGTAGGCGACGAGCGCGCCCATGCTGTGCCCGAACAGCGCGTAGGGCGCACCGTCCAGCCACGGCACGAGGGCCTCGGCGGCATCCGAGACCAGCTCCGCCATGTCCCGGTGCGGGGGTTGGTCACGGCGCTCCCCGCGCCCCGGCGGCTGGAGCGGCACGACGTCGATCTCCGGGCCGAACACCTCCGGCCAGTCCCGGTAGGCGGAGGCACCGCCCCCGGCGTAGGGGAGGCAGAACAGCCGAACGCCCGGCGCCGGGCGCGGCGGCCCGCAGGGGAACCAGCCTGGTGTGCCGTCGGTCGTCGTCACCACCGTCTCCTCTCTCGGCTCTGCCCGCCGCATGCCGCCGCGGCTCAGTTGACCTGCCGCTCCCGGCCGGCCCAGTACCTCTCGCGCAGCGCGCGCCGCAGCGTCTTGCCGCTCGGGTTGCGCGGCACCCGGTCGATGAACTCGTAGGAGGTCGGGATCTTGAACCCGGCGACGCGGTCCCGCAGGGCGAGCATCAGTTCCCTGGCGGTGGCCCGGTGCCCCGGGCGCAGCACGACGCAGGCGTGCACCGCCTCGCCCCACCGGTCGTGGGGCACGCCGATGACGGCCGCCTCGGCGACGGCGGGATGGGCGCACAGGGCGTTCTCGACCTCGGCGGGGTAGACGTTCTCCCCCGCGACGATGACGGTGTCCTTGATGCGGTCGCAGATGTACAGGTAGCCGTCGGGATCGAGGTAGCCGGCGTCGCCGGTGCGGACCCAGCCGTCGACCAGCGTCCGGTCGGTCGCGTCCTTCAGTTCCCAGTAGCCGAGCATGGCGGCCGGGGTGTGGAGGTGGACCTCGCCGACCTCCCCCGGCGGCAGCCCGGTGCCGTCCTCGCCGACGATCCGCACGCGGACGCCCGGGTAGGGGCGTCCGGCCGCCGTGAGCCGGGGGCTTCCCACGACGTGGTCCTGCGGCGGCAGGCAGACGGCGGTGTTGCCGGTCTCGGTGAGGCCGTAGATCTGGGCGAAGTCGCAGCCGAGCACCTCGATGCCCCGGGTGAGGAGGCTCTCGGAGATGGGTGACCCGCCGTAGACGGTCTTGCGCAGGGTGCGGAAGTCCTCGGGCCCGGTGCCGGGTTCGGCGAGGATCATCTGGAGCATGGCGGGGACGACGCAGGCCGTGGTCACCCCGCCGTCGCGGATGAGGCGGACGGCGTCGTGGCTGGTGAACATTCGCAGGGAGACGTTGGTGACTCCTGCGCCGAAGCCCTGGACCGCCCACCACAGGCCGCCGACGTGGAAGCCGGGGATGCCGATGAGGCTGCGGTCGCCGGGCCGCCAGTCGATCCAGTCCAGACCGGCGCCGGCGAGAGCGTCCCGGACACGGAAGAAGCTGCGGTGGGCGAGGACCACGCCCTTGGGCAGGCCGGTGGTACCGCTGGTGTAGAGCTGCGCGACGGGGCTCTCCGGGCCGGTCGCCACGGCGGGCGGCACGTCGGGGTGGGGAGCCCGCCAGGCTGCGTAGCCGGTGCCGGGCGGGCCGCCGGCCTCGACCAGGACGACGTCCCGCAGGGCGGGCAGCGCGGCGCGCTCCGGGACGGCGGCGAGGAACTCCTCCTCCACGAAGAGGAGTTCGCTGCCGGAGTCGCGGAGGATGTGGTCGACCTCGGGGGTGGTCAGCCGCCAGTTCACCGGGACGAGGACGGTGCCGCTCTTGGCACAGGCGAAGAGCAGCTCGTAGTAGAGCTCGGACTCCTTGCCCAGGTACGCGACGCGGGACCCGGTCGAGAGCCCGGCGGTGAGCAGCGCGTGCGCGGCCCGGCTGCTCTCCCGGTCCAGCGCGCGGTAGCTGACGGTGCGGCCCTCGCACTCCACGGCGGTGGCCTCGGGGGTGCGCCGGGCGTGGAACGTCACGGTGTCGGTGACCGTCTGGAGCTCGGGGAAGTACATCAGGAGTCCTGTTCCGGTTGCTGTCAGCGCCAGATGTTGACGTCGGTCCAGTAGCGGCTGCCGAGCAGAGCGGGGCCGGGCAGCCGCATCAGCGGCGGCGGGTCGTCGGGGGTGAGGGCACCGGGGTCGACGTCGCCCCCCGCGAGGTAGGCGGCGGCGAGCAGTCCGTACCAGTCCGCCTCGTCGAGCGCGGCCGGATCGGTGAGCGGCACCTCCCCCGCGCCCGCGCGGCGCAGCGTGACGGTGTCGCCGTCTTCGCTCCGCTCCCAGGCGGACGCCCCGTCCCGCGTGAGGGCGGCCAGGCACGGCGCGGCGACCGCCGCGGCGCACACGACACCGGCGATCGGCGCCCCGGCGGCGCGCACGCGGTCGAGCCAGGCGGGTGTCGGGTCGCCGGCGTCCTCCCCCGGTGCTCTGCCGGGTGCCGGCCGACGGGCGCCGGAGCTGCCGAGCCCTGCCTGCGGCGCGCCGCGCCGCAGGTCGAGCAGCACCCCGGGCGGGGCCGGGAGCGCCCGGACCAAGGGGCCGGCGGTCGCTGCACGGTCCAGCGCCGCCAGCAGCTCCTCGTCGGAGTGGACGACGGCGGCGTGGCGGTGGGCGAGGTGGTCGCGGCGCTCGGCCAGGGTGCGGCAGACCGCGCCGCGGCTCCAGCCGCCCCGCGCGAGCAGGTGGGCACGCAGGCGCTCCGCGGTGGCCGACAGCGAGGCCGGGGTGTGGGCCGAGAGCAGCAGCAGCGCCGGGCCGCCGCGCTCCGGCGGGGCGGAGCCGGGAAGCGGCGTCGCCTCCATGACCACGTGCGCGGCTGTTCCGGTGAAGCCGGTGGCGCTGACACCGGCGAGGGTGCGGGCGGTGGTCGGCCAGGGGCGCGGGGCGGTGGCCAGCCGGAGGCCGGTGCGCTCCCAGGCGATGGCCGGGTCGGGGCGGTCGGCGCCGGGCTGGGGCGGGATCTCCCGGTGCGCCAGGGCCAGGGCGGTCTTCATCATCCCGGCGACCCCGGACGCGGTCTCCAGGTAGCCGAGGTTCGCCTTGGCGGAGCCGACGTACAACTCCGGCGCGGCGGCTCCGCGCCGGTCGTACGCCGCGGCGAGGGTCTCGGCCTCGACGACGCCGCCGACCCGGGAGCCGTTGGCCTGCGCCTCGACGTACCGCACGTCGTGGGCGGCCGCCCCGGTCCGGCGCAGCGCGAGGTCGATGACGGTGCGCTGCGACGCGGCGGACCACGCGGCCAACTGCTCCCGGTCGCCGTCCTGGTGGACGGCGCTGCCGCGCACGACGGCGTAGGGCTGCCGTCCGTCGGCCGCGGCGTCGCGGTAGCGCTCCAGCACCAGCACCCCGCACCCCTCCGCGCGGACGTAGCCGTCCGCCTCGGCGGTGAAGGGCAGGCACCGGCCGGTGGGCGAGACCATGCCGGCCTGCGCGAAGACCTCGCTGGTGAACGGTGAGAGCAGCAGGTGGCTCACGCCGACGACGGCGATGTCGCACTCCTCGGCGCGCAGCGCTCCGGCGGCGAGGTGCACGGCGGTGAGGGCGGAGGAGCAGGCGGTGTCCAACGTGAGGGCGGGCCCCCGCACTCCGAGCGCCAGGGCGATGCGCCCGGAGGCGGCGCTGAGCGCGGTGCCGGTGCCCATGTACGGGGAGAGGTCGTCCTTGCCGATGCCGTTGCGCAGCCCCGCGAAGTTGTACTCCGCGGTGCTGATGCCCACGTAGACGCCGACGCGGCGGCGCCGCAGGGCGCGGAGCGTCAGGTTGGCGTCGGCGAGCGCCTGGAGCGTGACCTCCAGCAGCAGGCGCTGCTGGGGGTCGAGGTGCTCGGCCTCCTCGGGGGTGAGGTCGAAGCGGTCGGCGTCGAACAGGTCGACGTCGTCGAGGTACGCGCCGGCGGCGAGCGTCGGGGCCAGCGGGGCGAGGTCGGGGGCGGTGGTGTCCCAGCGGGGGCGGCCGCTGCTGTCGGTCGGCGGCTGCGACCCGGCCGCGCGCACGGCCCGGGCGCCGCGCACCGCCTCCCACAGCGCGTCGGGGGTGTCGATGCCGCCCGGGAAGCGGCATCCCATCCCGCTGACCGCGATGCCCTGGGTGCTCTCCTGGTGGCGCCGGGCCAGCAGGACCATGAGCTGTTTCCGGGTCAGGCCGTCCAGCTGGTCGATGTAGTCGTTCACGGTCTCTCCTCCCCGCCCCGTCAGAAGGTCTGCGCGCGCAGTTCGGCGAGTTCGGCGTCGGCTTCCTCGTCGGTGAGGTCGGCGGGCGCGGCGGCCGGCGGCGGGTCCTCGGTCCGCACGGCGTCCGCGGCCGCGTCCGCGGCGTCGGCCTCGGGGGCGAGGCGGTCGGCGACGTGGCCGGCGAGGTCGGCGACGGTGGGGTGGTCGAAGAGCGCCGAGGTCGGCAGCGCGGTGCGGAAGGCGCTCTCCAGCGCGTTCTTGAGTTCCACCGCCGCCAGGGAGTCGACGCCGAGCTCCAGGAACTTCGCGGCGGGGTCGATGTCGTCGCCGGACTCGAAGTGCAGCACCGCGGCGACCTTCGCCCGCACGATGTCGGTGACGCCCCGGGTTCGCTCGGCGGGCGGCAGGCCGGCGAGTTCGGCGAGGTCGATCTCGTCCTCCCGGGCCGCTGCGCGGGGTCGCACCGCGGTGTAGAAGGCGTCCGCGGCGGCGGGGCCGGACAGCAGGCGTTCGAAGTCGAACTCGCCGATCACGGCCTGCGGCGCGGAGCGGTCCCAGGCGCGCGTGAGCTGACGCATGCCGTCGGTGGGCGTGAGGAACTTCAGGCCGCGTCCCTCGATGGCACGGATTTGCTGGGCAGTGAGGTCGGCGGCCATGCCGACCTCGGCCCAGGGGCCCCAGTTGACGCTCAGCCCGGGCAGGCCGCGGACGGCGCGCTCGCGCATCAGCGCGTCGAGGAACGCGTTGGCGGCGGCGTAGTTGCTCTGGCCGACGGAGCCGATGACCGAGGCGACCGACGAGTAGGCCACGAAGAAGCGCACGCGGGGCAGCTCAGCGGTGGCCCGGTGCAGGAGCCAGCCCCCGTAGGTCTTGGGCCGCAGCACGGTGTCGATGCTCTCCCAGCTCTGCCCCCCGATCGGTGCGTCGGCGAGGACGCCCGCGGCATGGAGGACGCCGCCGAGCGGAGCGGTCGCGGTGTCGGCCTCCGCCACGATGCGGACGACGTCGGCGGGGTCGGCGACATCGCCGGTGAGGACGCGCACCGTGACGCCGTCCCCCAGGGAGCGGGCCAGGTCGGTGACGTCCGCCTCCTCGACGGTGCGACGACTGACCAGGGCCAGATGCCGGGCGCCGTCCCGCACCAGTCTGCGGGCGGCCACGGTCCCCAGGGCGCCGAGTCCGCCGGTGATGAGGTAGGTCTCGTCGGCGGTCAGCCGGACGGGTTCGGGCGCGGGCTCCGGCGTCGGGAAGGTGAGGACGAGCTTGCCGACGTTGGCGCCGCGGCTGAGCACGCCGAACGCCTCCTCGGTCTCCTCCAGGGTGTAGGCGGTCGTGGGCAGCGCACCGAGCTCTCCGGCCTCGATGTGGGCGACGACCCGGGTGAGGATCTCCTTGTTGAGCCGGTTGAGCTGCGCCTCGGGGAGCTCGCTGAGGTCGAAGTTGTGGTAGCGGACGTCCGGTCGGTACTCCGCCGTGCGCTCCGCCGACCAGATGCCGATCTTGCCGAGTTCGACGAACCGGCCGCCCTCGGCCAGGCAGTCGAGCCCGGCGGGGACGAAGTCCTTGTTGAGGCTGTTGAGGACGATGTCGACGCCGCGGCCGCCCGTCGCCTCGCGGACCTCCTCCGAGAAGGCGAGGGTGCGCGAGTTCATCAGGTGCCGGACGCCGGCCCGGCGCAGCAGCGGCCACTTGCCGGGGCTCGCCGTGGCGTGGACCTCGGCGCCCGCGAGCTGGGCGATCCGCACGGCGGCCTGTCCGACCCCGCCCGCGGCGGCGTGGATCAGCACCGTGTCGCCCGGCTTGATCCCGGCGAGGTCGTGCAGCGAGTACCAGGCGGTGACGTAGGCGGTGGGGAGAGCCGCGGCCTCCGCGAACCCGAGGGCGGCGGGCTTGCGGACCGCGACGGCCGACGGGACGGTCACCCGGGACCGCATGCAGCCCAGGTGGCTGAGCAGCACCTCGTCGCCGGGGGCGAACTCCGCGGACGGTCCGGCGGCCAGCACGGTGCCGGACGCCTCGAACCCCAGCGGCAGCGGGACGTAGGCGGTGTCGGTCTCCTCTGCGTGCCGGCGCAGCATGCCCAGCGCGTTGAGGACGTCCTTGAAGTTCAACCCGGCGGCGTGGACGCGCACCTCGATCTCGTCGCCCTCGGGGGCGCGGTCGGGCACCGGCACCGGCGCGATGCCGGAGAACGACCCGTGGTCGAGAACGGTGAGTTCGACCGTGGGTCCGGTGCCGTCGCCGGCGTCGGTGCGGGTCCGGTGCAGGCGCTGCACCCGCCGGGCGCCGGCCCGCAGGCCGATCCGGTGGTCGCCGGTGTCCCCGGCGGCGCACTCCTGCCACAGCGCCGCCAGGTCCTCCGGTGAGGCCTGCGCCGGCAGGTCGACCAGGGCGGCCCGCAGCGCGGGGTGCTCGTTCAGCAGCACCGGGCCGAAGCCCCACAGGGACGCGGCCGCCAGGCGGCGGGGGTCGAGCGGCTCGGTGGGGTCGTCCTCGGGCAGCCGCTGGGCCCCCCGGGTCACCAGCAGCAGTCGCGGGGCGCGGTCGCCCAGGGCTGCGAGCAGCGAGAGCAGCGCGGTGTAGTTGCGGCGGCTCTCCTCCCGCAGGACCGCGGCCTCCGCCGCGGGGTCGTCCGGGGCCGGGGAGGTGTCGCCGCCCTCCCAGAACCAGCAGATGTCGGTGAGGTCGTCCGGCAGCGCGTCGACCGGCGGGGCACCGTCGACGCGTGCTGCCGCGTCGAGCGTCCGCACCGTGACGCCGGCCGGGGCGGGCGGCAACTGCGCGGGGTCCGTGCCGAGGACGAGGACGCGGCGGTCCTGCGCGGGCCGGGCCGCGGGCAGCGAACGCCGGGTCCAGCGCGGCTCGTGGACGAGGTGCCGGGCGGCGCCGGTGTGCGTGACCCGCTTGAGACGCAGCCCCCGCACGGTCAGGGCGGGTCGGTCGCCCTCCAGGGCGAAGAGGTCGGCGGTGAGCTCCTCGGCGTTCTCCTGCGGCAGCAGGCGCAGGACGGTGGTGAGGGTGCCGCGGGGGTTCTTGTGGAGGACCACCTCGTCGAACGCGACGGGAAGGTAGGTCGCGCCGGGTGGTGCCACGACGGCGAGGGTCTGCATCGCGCAGTCCAGCACGGCCGGGTGCAGGCGGCCGCCGTCGCCGATCCCCGCCGCGCGGATCTCGGCGGTGGCGAGGCCGTCCGGGTGCGAGCGTGCCCGCTCGATGCGCCGGTAGTGCGGGCCGTAGGCGAGTCCGACCTCGGTGAAGTCCGCGTAGAGCTCGTCCGCCGGGTGGTGCCGGTCGGCGTCCCCCGCCTGGGCGAGCAGCGCCCGGGCGTCCCGGGCGGCGGTCTCGGCGGCGGTACCCGCAGCGCTGTCGGCGCTGTCGGCGAGGACGGCGGTGGCGTGCAGTCGTTCGATGCCGCCGTCGGCGAGGCTGACGACGTCGACCGAGTGGCCGCCCGCAGGGTCGGCCCTCAACCGGGTGCGGAGCTCCGTGGCGGCGTCCTCGGGCAGGAACAGCGGCTCGTGGATGCGCAGCTGCCGCACCGGGCGGGAGGTCTCGCCGAGGACGGCGTCCTGGATGTCGAGGGCGAGGGCCACGTAGCCGGCGCCGGGGAAGACGACCTGTCCCATGACGCAGTGGTCGGCGAGGTGCGCGGGGGCGTCGGGGCCGATCAGCGCGCGGAACTCGGTGGTGCCCGCGGCACGCTGTGCGTCGGTGGTGCTCTCGGCGCCCAGCAGGGTCGCCGCGGGCGGCGGGGCGCCGGGGACGCCGAGTCGACGGTCACCGGTGGGGAGCCAGTACCGCTTGGTGTCGAAGACGTAGGTCGGCAGGTCGAGCAGCCGGCCGGGCCGGCCCCGGTGGTGGCCGGCCCAGTCGACCGCCATCCCTGCGGTGTAGCACCGGGCGAGGGCGGTGCGGAGCGTGCTGCCGTCGGTGTCCGCGGGGAGCAGGCTGGCGAGCCAGAGGTGGTCGGCCGCGTCGGGGCTGCGACGCCCCATGGCGGTGAGTGCTCCCGAGGGGCCGACCTCGACGAAGACGTGGCGCCCCCGCTGCTGCACGGTGCGCACCCCGGCGGCGAAGGCCACGGGCTCCCCGATGTGGCGGACCCAGTAGTCCGGTGTCGCGACCTCGTCGTACTGGGCGATCCGCCCGGTGACGTTGGAGACGAAACTGATCGTGGGCTCGTGGAACTCGATGTCGGCGATCTCCGCGCGGAAGGCGTCGAAGACCTCGGCCATCAGCGGCGAGTGGAAGGCGTGGGAGACCGGCAGGCCCTTGACGTCGAGGCCCTGCTCGCGCAGCTGCCGTTCCAGGCGGTCGACGGAGTCGCGGCCGCCGGAGACGACGCACTGCTCGGGCGCGTTGACCGCGGCGAAGCTGACGTCGGGGACGCCGGCCAGGAACGGGCGGACGGCGTCGGCCGCGGCACGGACCGCGATCATGCGGCCGGGCGCCGTCACGGACTGCATCAGCCGCGCGCGGGCCGCGACCAGCCGGACGGCGTCCGGCAGGTCGAAGAGCCCCGCGACGGTGGCGGCGACGATCTCGCCGATGCTGTGGCCGAGCAGGACGTTCGGCCGCACCCCCCATGCGGCCCACAGGTGGGCGAGGGCGTACTCCAGCGTGAAGAGCGCGCACTGGGTGTACCGGGTGCGGTGGATGTCCGCCTCGGCCTCCGGGCCCTCTCCGAACATCACCGCGCGCACGGAGGACCCCAGGTGGGGGTGGAACAGGGCGTCGAGCCGGTCCACCTGCTCGCGGAAGGCGGGGTAGCGGTCGTACAGCGGGCGCCCCATACCGGAGTACTGGGAGCCCTGCCCGGTGAAGAGGAAGGCCACGGGGGCGTCGCGCAGGTCGTCGTCCCCGCCGGCGGGCCGGGTCCGCTCGTCGGCGTTCACGACGCGGTCGAGCAGGGCACGCGCCTGCCCCAGGTCCGCGACGGGGGCGGCGACCCGGGTGGCGAAGTGGGAACGGCCGAGGTTGGCCGTGCGGCAGAAGGCGGCCAGGTCGCGCTCGTCGAGCTCCTCCAGCGCCGCACGCCAGGCCGCCGCCTGCCGGCGCAGGGCCGCCGGTCCGCGGGCGGAGAGGGTGAGCACCGCCTCGGTGGCGGTGGGCTCCGCCGGGTCCCGGTCGTCCGCGTCGCCGAGCGCGGGCGGCGCCTGCTCGAGGACGACGGAGGCGATGGTGCCGGCGAAGCCGAACGAGTTGACGACGGCGCGGCGCGGCGCGTCCGTCCAGGGCCGGCCGGCCGGGGGCAGCGTGACGTGGTAGTCGTCCCAGGGCACGTGGCGGTTGGGGACGGTGACGTTGAGGTGGGGGTAGAAGGCGGCGTCCTGCAGCTGGAGGACGGTCTTGATGACGCCGCCGGCGCCGGCGGCGGCCTCCATGTGGCCGATGTTGGTCTTCACCGACCCCACGGGGAGCGGCGCGTCGGGCGTGCGGGAGGCTCCGAAGACCTTCTCGATGGCGCCGATCTCGATCGGGTCGCCCAGCGAGGTGCCGGTGCCGTGGGCCTCGACGTAGCCGATGTCGGCGGGTTCGAGCACGGCGTCGGCGAGCGCGGCGCGCATGACGGCGGCCTGGGCGATGCCGTTGGGCACGGTGAGGCCGCCGCTCTCGCCGTCCTGCCGGACGGCGGAGCCGCGCACCAGCGCCATGACCCGGTCGCCGTCCCGCCGGGCGTCGGAGAGCCGCTTGAGCACGAGGACCCCGACTCCCTCACTGCGGCTGTAGCCGTCGGCGCTCTCGTCGAAGGTCTTGCACCGGCCGTCGGCGGCGAGCATGTTCGCCTGGGAGAAGACGATGTGGTTGCGGGGGTGGTGGATGGCGTTCACACCGCCGGCCAGCGCGATGTCGCACTCACCGCGACGCAGTCCGCCGGCGGCCAGGTGCAGGGCGACCAACGAGGAGGAGCACGCGGTGTCGATGCTCATGCTGGGGCCGCGCCACCCGAGGACGTACGACAGCCGCCCGGAGACGGCGCTGTGGGCGGTGCCCGTGCCGACCGCCGCCTCCAGTTCCTCGGCCCGCAGTGCGCTCATCTCCAGGCTGTAGTCGACGGAGCTGACGCCCATGTACACGGCGCCGTTGCCGCCGCGCAGCGCGGCGGGATCGATGTTGGCCGACTCCAGCGCGTGCCAGGACGCCTCCAGCACCAGCCGCTGCTGGGGGTCGACGTAGGCGGCCTCCTTGGGCGCGATGTTGAAGAACTGCGGGTCGAACCGGTCGATGTCGCGCAGGAAGCCGCCGCCCGCGGTGGTGATCCGCCCCCGGGTGCCGCGCTCCGTGCTGTGCAGTTCCTCGGTGTCCCAGCGGGCGGCGGGGACCGGCCCCGTGCCGTCCCGCCCCTGCGCGAGGAACTCCGCGAACCCCTCGGGTGTGGTGTTGTCCCCCGGCAGCCGTAGTCCGACTCCCACCACCGCGATGGGCTCGTACTTCTCCAGCAGGAGTCGCCGGAGCAGGTGGTCCTTGTCGGAGGCCGGAACCGAGTCAGTCATGGCGTCTCTCCCGCTGTGCGGCGCGTGGATGGGGTCGAAGGGGGTGGCGGTGCGGGGCACCGGGCGGAGGGGGCGCTCCGGTGGCCCGCGCCGGCGGCAGACGGCGGTTCGACGGCCGGGGTCCGCCGGCAGGGGGCGGGCGCACTCAGGAGTAGAGCGACTTCAGGAGGTCGTCCACCAGCAGCCGGGTGGTGCGGTCCGCCGGGCCGGGGGCACCGTCCGGCGGGGACGCGGGATCCGCGGGGGGCGCGGGGAAGTGGTCCGAGAGCACGTCGGTCCGCAGGTGGGTCAGGAGGTGGTCCACGGTGGGGTTGTTGAGAAGTTCGGAGGCGTCGATCGGGCGGCCGATGGCCGCTTCCAGCCGCTGCTCCACCTCGGTGGCGCCGAGCGAGGTGAGCCCGTGGGCGAAGTAGCTCTCGTCCCGGGGCAGCACGTCGTCCTCGCCCATGAGCAGCACCGTGCGGAACTCGCTCACGACGAGGTCCTCCAGCAGTGCCGCGCGCTCCGGGAGCGGTGTCGCCGCGAGGCGGCGCAGCCAGGGGGTCGGGACGGCGGTCACGGCGCCGCACCTCCCGCGGGTGCCGGCGGGTCGGTGACCACCAGGCGCACCTCGCCGTGGCAGTGACCGCCGTCGTCGTCCCAGTAGCGGCAGGCCGTGTCGGCGACGATCATCGGTCGGCGGTCGCGCCCCCCGGTGTACCGCCGGGCGCGGGTGAAGGTGATCTCGCCGTGGAAGCGGTGGGAGCCCATGGCCTTGGCGAAGGTGCTGCGGAAGTCGACGATCAGGAAGGCGGGCAGCTGCCGCTGCCAGTAGTCCTCCAGGGACCACTCGGCGAACGGCGGCATGATGCCCTCTTTCACGGCCTTCGCGACCGCGTAGTACATCATCTGGTTGTAGCAGAGGTTGAACTCGACGGCGTTGAAGTGGCCGGTGTCATCGATGTAGAACGGCGCCGGTATCGAGAAGGTGCACCTCGCCCGGGCCAGTCCGTCCTCGGTCTCCTCGACGACGGCCGTCCGGAGGTACCGGCAGTCGGGGCGGTAGACGCGCAGCACCCGTGCCAGCAGCGCCTCGTCGGTCGCGTGGCCGGCCGCGTCGGGGGCGGCGCCGGCGCCGGCGGGCAGCGACGGAGCGGTGGTCATCGGCCGGCCTGCTTCCCGAGGACGACCGGGAGCGTGGAGAGCTCCCGGAAGGTGAAGCCCGGGCGGTACCGCAGTGCCTCGTCGGCGAGCGTCATCTCCGGGAACCGGATCAGGAGCTGCCGCAGCGAGGCGCCCACCTCCATCCGGCCCAGCTGCGCGCCGGGGCAGAAGTGCGGGCCGAACCCGAAGCTGACGTGGGTGGTGTCGTCCCTCTCGAAGTCCATCCGGCCGGGGCAGGCGTACTGCTCGGGGTCGCGGCCGGCGGAGCCGATGGACAGCACCACGGCGCTGCCGGCCTCGATGGGCACGCCGCCGATGACCAGGTCCTCGGTGGCGAAGCGGCGGATGGCGTTCTGGACCGGCGCCTCGAAGCGCAGCAGCTCCTCGACCGCCGCCGGCATGAGCCCGGGGTACGCGCGCAGCTGCGCCGCCCGCTCGGGGTCGCGCAGCAGGGCGAGCGCCCCGGAACTGATCATGCTGAGCGTGGTGTCGTACCCGCCGATGAGGATCATGAACGCCATGCCGACCATCTCGGACTCGGTCAGCCTGTCGTCCTGGTCGCGCGCGTCGATGAGCCCGGTGATCAGCGCGTCGTCCGGCTCGGTGCGCTTGAGCGCGATCATCCGCTTGAGGAAGGCGACCATGTCCTGGCAGCCCTGGGCGGCGCCGGCGGGATCGGTTCCGACGATGCCGTCGGTGTAGGCACGGAACGCGCCGCGCTCGTCCTCGGGGATGCCCAGCAGGTCGCAGATGATGGTGATGGGCAGGGGGGCGGCGAGTGCGGCGACGAGGTCGACGGTGCCGTCGGTGTCCGCCATGGCGTCCAGCAGCCTGTCGACGACCTCGTCCACCCGCGGCCGCAGCGACTCGACGCGTCGGCGGGTGAAGGCGGCGTTGATCAGGGACCGCAGCCGGGTGTGGTGCGGCGGGTCGGTGGTGGCGAGGATGACCCGCAGGTCCTCGGGGAGCGGGATGCCCGAGTACCCGCCCTTGTTGTACTTGGGATGCCGGGCCAGGCGCTGGTCGGCCAGCCCCTGGCGGACGTCGGCGTAGCGGGTGACGAGCCACACGGCCGAGCCGTCGGGCGCGGTGACGCGGTGCGCGGGACCGGCGGTGCGCAGCTGGTCGTAGAGCGGGTAGGGATCGGCGAAGTACGCCTCGTCGAAGACGGGCTCGGTGGTCCGATGAGCGACCGGGCAGCCATCGGCCGGTGCGGGTCTCGTCTCGGTCATTCTCGCCCTCTCTCGGCAACGGTGAGCGTGACGGGCAGTCGGAGCGGTGTGCGGATGCAGTGGGCGCGGCGCCGGGGGACGTCCTGCGGTGCGACCGTGAGCCGCAGACCGCCGGCGCGGCGCAACAGGGTGGAGACGGCGAGGGAGATCTGCGCCCGGGCCGGCTCGTCGCCGGGGTCGAGGCGCAGGGCTGCCGGGTCGGTTCCGCCGGTCGGGCCCGGGAGGCCCTCGCCGGCCCCCGCGCTGCCGGCCGTCGCCCCGTTCCGGCGTCCCCGGCGCCGGAACTCCGCCCAGCGTTCGGCCGGGACCCCGGACACCTCGGCGATCACCATGAGGGGCGGCGGGACCGCCGGCGCCGTGACGAGGTCGACCGACTGCTCCCGCGCCCCACGGGCCACGAGAGCGTCCACGAGCTCCTCGGCCACCGCCTCGATGCGGGGGCGGAGCGGGCGGAGCCCACCCGGCGACAGGGAGTGGTCCTGCAGCGTGTGCGGCCGGGCGCGACAGAGGGTCCCGTCGGTGGGGGCCGCTCGGCGGTCGGCGGCGCGGGCGGCGTGCTGCGGCACCGGGGCGGGGCGGCCGGCGAACGGTTCTCCGTCGCGGCGGGCGGTGACACACCCGGCACGACGGTGAATTCGACACGAGTTTCCCGCGCTCCCTCTCCCGGGAGGCAGCGGACATTTTCCGTCATGTACTTCCGGATACCCGGAATCCGTACGGCCGGGGCACGGAAACGCGGCCCTGCGGCGAATTCCCTGCGCTGTCCCGGTGACATCCCGTCGCCCGGCATCGCTCCCCTCCCCTCGCGGCCCGGCCCGGGGCGATCAGACCCGAATGCCCTCGTAGAAGGGATGCTCGTCGTGGACGGTCACGCGGAACGACGAGGTCGGCTCCGGCTGCGATGTGTGGAGCGCCCGGTGGATGAGCGACCGGTTGTCCCAGACGAGGATGTCGCCCTGCTCGAACGTCTGGAGGTGGATACCCGGGTGGCTGAAGGTGTCGTCGGTCTGTCCGGTCGCCTCCAGCAGCTCCCGCAGCAGCCCGCCGTCGAGCTCGTTGCCCTCGGCGTCCGCGAGCGAGAGCGCGAACCCCTCGCTGAGGTAGAGGATCCGCTCACCGGTCACGGGGTGGACCGTCACGGTGGGGTGGGTGACGGTGGGGGTCTCGGCCTCCACGTCGGCGAGGACCTCGACGAGCGGCCGGTAGACGTCGGTCGGGCGGATCTTGAAGTACCGCTGCACGCTGTGCCGGCAGACCGTGCCCGCGACCGCGTCCTTCAGTCGCTGCGGCAGCGCCTCGTAGGCCCGCCCCATGTCGATGAAGTACGTGCCACGGTTGACCTTCGGGATGACCTGCGGGTAGATGAGGGTCAGCCCGAACGGCTCGGGCATGAACTCGTAGTCGGCGTGCCAGAACTTGCCGGTCCGGGGCACGCCGATCTGCTCGCCGTTGTGCGGCACGTTGGAGGAGACGAAAACGTCCGGCTCCTCGGGGTGCCAGTACATCTTCTGGTAGTAACGCTCGACGCGGCCCAGCTTGCGCCCGAGCTCCACGTACTGCGACGGAGTGAGGTCCTGCCCCCGGAGGACCGCGATCTTCTCCGTGTGGACGATCTTCTTGAGCGCGCTGAAATCGGCGGCCGACGCGGTCGCCGGGTCGAAATCGGAGATGGTGACGCCCAGCGTCTTGCCGGGCTGCTTCGCGACAATCATGGTTCCCCTCCCATGAAGAACGGAAGCCGAAAAGACAGCAGACGCAGGCGTGCCGACATCGGAATACCGAATAGCACCGCTCTGCGTCTGCGGCGGCTGACCCGACACTACGAGAAGGGCCAGACCGGAGGCCAATAACATCTTCTTATCGCCGGGACGGGGGTTTTACCCCGGCCACGGAAAGTTCGCTTCTCACGTCCTTCTCCGCCCGTCGCCACCCATCGCCCCCATCCGGCACAGCGGTGCCCCCGGGGCGCGGCTGTGCCGGACGGGGCGAGCCGACGAGCCCGCCGCGCCGGCCCCACAGCGCTTCGGCGGGGTCGAAACTCACCGCACGGTCGTTTTGTCAGTACCCTGGCGACCCGGACAGAGCGAGGCCCGCGGCGCCCCGCGGAGCGAGGAGTACCGACGTGGCCGAACGGCGTCTCGACGGGCGGGTCGAACGAGGGAACCAGACCAGGCGGCTGGTGCTGGAGCGGACGGTCCGCATCGGGTCGTCCGAGGGCCTGGAGGCCCTCTCCCTGGGCCGGCTGGCGGCCGAGCTGAAGCTCAGCAAGAGCGGCGTGTTCGCCCTCTTCGGCTCGAAGGAGGAGTTGCAGCTGGCCACGGTCAGGGCGGCCTCCCGGATCTACCAGGACAACGTGATCGACGCCGCCCTCGCCCGGCCGCCGGGGCTGGCCCGCCTGTGGGGACTGAGCGAGGTGTGGCTCCGGTACTCCGCGGAGCGGGTCTTCCCCGGCGGCTGCTTCTTCCAGCGCGTCCGGGTCGAGTACAGCTCGCGCCCCGGCCCGGTGCAGGACGCCGTCCGGGCGGCCGACACCGCGTGGCGCACCTTCGTGCAGCAGACGGTGCTGGAGGCGCAGGAGGCGGGTGAGATCGCCTCGCACCGGTCGGCCGAGCAACTGGCCTTCGAGCTGACGGCACTCTGGGAGTCGTCCAACACCCAGTCCGTCCTCACGGGCTCCGACGCCCCCTACCCCCGGGCACGCGCGGGCGTCCGGGCGCTGTTGCGCGCCGTGGCGACGACCGAACCGGAGTTCCTCGCCGGGGCCGGCGCGTAGCGCGGGCGCTCCGCGGCCGAGGGACGGAAGGGGCCCGGCCGTGACGACCGGCACCCGTCGGGGCGCCGTACTCCGGACGCGGTGCCTGCTGTGCGTATTGCCACGACTCCGCACGTGTAATCCCCCCGTATCCAGGCAACCCGGGAGGAACGGACGAGACCGGCGCGGTCTCCCCCGCGGCCGCTGACCGGGCGCGGGGACGGGACGGGGCGCCGGGCCACACGACGGCCCCGGAGGTGCGGTGCGATGAAGGCAGCGGTCTGGCACGGAAAGCGCGACGTACGGGTGGAGGAGGTGCCCGACCCCCGCATCGTGGAACCCACCGACGCGGTGATCCGGGTGACCTCCAGTGGCCTGTGCGGTTCCGACCTGCACCTGTACGAGGTGCTCGCGCCGTTCATGAACGAGGGCGACATCCTGGGCCACGAGCCCATGGGCGTCGTGGAGGAGGTCGGCCCCGGAGTCCGCGACCTGTCGGTCGGCGACCGGGTGGTCGTCCCCTTCCAGATCGCGTGCGGCCACTGCTTCATGTGCGATCGGGGCCTGCCCACCCAGTGCGAGACGACACAGGTCAGGGAGCAGGGCGCGGGCGCAGCGCTGTTCGGCTACACCAATCTGTACGGGGCCGTGCCCGGCGCACAGGCCGAGTACCTGCGGGTGCCGCAGGCCCAGTACGGGCCGATCCGGATCTCCTCCGACGCGCCCGACGACCGGTTCCTGTACCTCTCCGACGTGCTGCCCACCGCGTGGCAGGCGGTCGAGTACGCGGAGGTGCCCGAGGGCGGCACCCTGGCGGTCATCGGCCTGGGCCCGATCGGCGACATGGCATGCCGAGTCGCGCTGCACCGCGGGGTGCGGCAGGTCATCGGCATCGACCTGGTGCCGGAGCGGCTGGAGCGGGCGCGCGCCCGCGGCGTCCGCACACTGGACCTGCGGGAGCTGGACGATCCGGCGGAGGCCGTCCGCGAGCTGACGGAGGGGCGCGGCGCCGACAGCGTCATCGACGCCGTCGGGATGGAGGCGCACGGCAACAGGACCGGGAAGTTCCTCCAGGACGCGGCGGCGGCGCTGCCGGGCAACGCGGGAGCGAAACTGGCCGGTACCGCGGGCGTGGACCGCATGAGCGCCCTGACCAGCGCGATCGACATGGTCCGCCGCGGCGGCACCATCTCACTCTCCGGGGTGTACGGCGGCATGGCCGACCCGATGCCCATGCTCACCCTCTTCGACAAGCAGGTGACGCTGCGCATGGGTCAGGCGAACGTCCGGCGCTGGGTACCGGAGATCATGCCCTTGCTGACGGACCAGGACCCGCTGGGGGTGGACGAGTTCGCCACCCATCACCTGCCGCTGGCCGACGCGTCGGACGCGTACGACATGTTCCAGCAGAAGGCGGACGGCGCCGTCAAGGTCGTCTTCCGCCCCTGAGGCGACCGCGCGACGGCTCTCCCCGGGCAGGGGCGCTCCTCCCCCGCCCGGGGAGGCGGAGTTCGCATCAGAACCGATCCGAACTCCATGGTTCTCACACGTGAATCGACCACGAGTGATCGTCGACGTGCACACCGGATCACATGGGTGAGGTGCGCGTCGTCATGGTCAGGACAGGCAGGCGGTGCGTAGCATGCCCACTCGCACCGATCGGCCGTCCGGGTGTCGCCCCGGACGGCCGCCAGCCGAGGAGCACCCCACGTGAAGAGCACCTCCCCCACGCGACCCGCGCGCCGTGACACGGCGCGC
This sequence comes from Streptomyces bohaiensis, assembly GCF_012033785.1. Lineage (GTDB taxonomy): Bacteria > Actinomycetota > Actinomycetes > Streptomycetales > Streptomycetaceae > Streptomyces > Streptomyces bohaiensis. Next base: position 16,467 of record NZ_JAAVJC010000008.1, on the reverse strand, counting down.
GGGTATCTGCGTACCGCCCTCGCCACCGTGGCCGCCGCGGCCGCCCTCGCGGCCGGCCTGGCGGGCGGTTCCACCGCCACGGCCTCGGGGCAGCCCGCCGGACCGGAGCCGGCGGCCTGCCCGGAGGCGATCGCGGAGAGCGCCACCTGCTACGGCGGGATCGACCGCAACGGGTCGTACTACACGCTCGCCGTCCCCACCGAGTGGAACGGTTCGCTGGTCGTCCATGCCCACGGCGGGCCGAGCCTCACGCCCGGGTCGGACCCCGAGCGGAGCGCCGGGGACCTCGAGCGCTGGACCGTCATGGTCGAGGAGGGCTATGCGTGGGCCGGCTCCTCCTACCGGCGCGGCGGCTACGGCACCCGCATGGCGGCGGAGGACACCGAGACGGTCCGCCAGGTCTTCGTCGAGCGGTTCGGTGAGCCCGAGCTCACGCTGCTGCACGGCCAGTCCTGGGGCGGCAACGTCGCGGCGAAGGCAGCGGAGGTCTACGGCACGCGCGACGGCGGCCCGTTCGACGGCCTCCTGCTGACCAACGGCGTCCTCGCCGGCGGTTCCCGCGGCTACGACTACCGGGTCGACCTCCGGGTGGTGCACCAGTACTACTGCAACAACCACCCGCGCCCGCAGGAGCGCCAGTACCCGCTCTGGCAGGGGTTGCCGGCCGGCGAGACGATGACCACCGCCGACCTGCGCTCCCGGCTGCTGGAGTGCACCGGCCACACCCTGGCCCCCGAGGACCGCACCCCGCTCCAGCAGCGGAACCTCGACGACATCACCGCCGTCACCGGCATCCCGGAGTCCTCCCTCGAGTCCCACCTGCGGTTCGCCACGGTGACATTCGCCGACATCGTCCACAAGCGACTGGACGGTCGGAACCCCTTCTCCACCGTCGGCGTGCGCTACCGCGGCTCCCACGACGACGCGGCGCTCAACCGCGGCGTGGCGCGCTTCGCGGCGGACCCCGCCGCCCGGCGCGACCTCTCCTACGACAGCGATCTGACCGGACGGGTGACGGTTCCGGTCCTCACCCTGCACGCCGTCGGGGACGCGACGGCGTTCGTCGAGCACGAGGCCGCCTACCGCGCGACGCTCCGCGGGGCGGGGCGCGAACGGCACCTGGTGCAGACCTTCACCCGCGAGTCGGAGCACAGCGGCCTCAGTAAGGCCGGGTACGCCACCGCGCTCGACGCGCTCGCCGGCTGGGTCGGGACCGGACAGCGCCCCACCCCGGGCGACGTGGCCCGCTCCTGCGCCACCTTCGCGTCCGCCCACCCCGGCGGCTGCCACTTCGAGCCCGATTACCGGCCCGCGGGCTACCACGACCGGGTCAACGTCCGCCCGGCCGGAGGGCACTGGCCGGCGATGAACGCGCTCCAGGAAGCGCTCTGGTCCCGTTTCCCGGGCGTCGGTATCGCCCCCTGAGCCGGGCGCGGAAGCCGGACGGTCACCGCGGGCCGTTCAGCGCCGCGCCCCGCTCCGCCGCGGCGTCCCCGGTCACGGCCGCCCGTTCCAGCGGGACGGCACCGCCGTCCGGTCCTGCGGAGCCCCGCCGGCGCAGCAGCAGCGCCACCACGACCACGGCGAGGGCGAGGAGTCCCATCCCCGCACCGGCCCACGCCGGCGCGGCGTACCCCAGACCGGCGTCGATCACCGCGCCCCCGAGCCAGGGCCCGCCGGTGTTGCCGACGTTGAACGCGGCGGTGGCCGTCGCGCCGGCCAGCGTCGGCGCCGCGGCCGCGACATCGAAGATGCGGGTGTTGAGCGCCGGCGCGGTGTAGAAGGCCGACACCCCGATCAGGAACGACAGGGCGACGACGGCCACCGGGTGCGCCGCGAGGACCGCCAGACCCGCGAGCAGGACGGTGGAGGCGGCAACACCGCTGACCATCACCCCGAACAGGTGGGCGTCGGCGAACCGGCCGCCGATGGTCGCGCCCACCAGGGCGCCCGCGCCGAACAGCGCGAGGACCAGGGGTACCGACCCGGCGTCGAGTCCGGCCACATCGGTGAGCAGCGGGGCGAGATAGGAGAAGGCGCAGAACACGGCGCCGCCGGCGAGCGCGGTCGCGGTGATCGCGAGCCACACCTGTCCCTCGCGGTAGACGGCCAGTTCCCGCCGGATCCGGGGCCGTTCCGCCGGTAGCGGGATGCGGGGCACCAGCGCGACCACGCCCACGAGCGCGACGACGGCGGCCGCGCCGACCGCCCAGAAGGCGGAGCGCCATCCGAGGTGCTCGCCGAGGAACGCACCGCCGGGAACCCCGAGGACGTTGGCGATCGACAGCCCAGCCACCATGACGGCCAGGGCTCGGGCCCGCGCGTTCCTCGGCACGGTCTGCACCGCGACGGCCGCGCCCACGGCCCAGAATCCCGCGCAGGCCAGCGCGCTGACGACGCGGGAGGCGAAGAGCGTCTCGTAGGTCGGCGCGAGCGCGCCGGCGACCTGGCCGAGGGCGAAGACGGAGATGAGCGCAATCAGGGTGGTGCGGCGCGGCAATCGCAGGGTGGCCACCGCGAGAAGGGGAGCCCCGACGACCATGCCCACCGCGAAGGCCGATATGAGAAGACCGGCCTGGGGGATGGATACGTCCATGTCGTCGGCGATGGCGGGCAGCAGCCCGGAGAGCATGAACTCGCTGGTGCCGAGCGCGAAGACGGACAGGCCGAGCACGTACACGGCGACGGGCATCCGCCCGGACGGGGCGGGAGGGAGTTGGGAAGCGGCTTCGTGCATGAGGGGTGCCAACAGATCGCCGGCCGGGAGCATTCCCGCGCGCTGGTCAGCGCCGCTCGGCGCCGGCCCCCGCGGCGGCGCCCGATGGGTGCTCCCGCGCCGGGTCCCCGGCGGGGGCCGGGGCCGGCCGCCGCCGGGAGCGCAGCGCCCAGCCGGCCAGCAGGACGGCCGCGGCGAGCAGCACCAGCAGGACGTCCACGAGGGGGCCGGCCCATCGGGTGACGCCGTACTGCAACCAGGTCTGGATCGCGGTGGGCACCGGGTCGGGGGCGTTCAGCAGGCCGTCGGTCGCCCAGAAGTAGACGCCCAGCCCGGCGATGAGCCCGCCGGTCGCCAGCGAGGTGGTGTGCAGCCGCCGTCCGCCCAACCGGAGTTCCCGTCCGCGCAGCCGCCGGCGGCCCCGCTCCCCGAGGCGGTGCCACAGTGCCGCGAGGGCGAGCAGCGGCAGGACGGTCCCGGCCGCGTACACGGCGAGGAGGAGACCCGCCGTGGTCGCGTCACCGCGCGCGGCGGCCAGCGTCAGGACCGCCCCCAGGATCGGGCCGGCGCAGAATCCCGCCACGCCGCCGGCGGCGCCGAGCAGCAGACTGCGGAGCAGCCCGGTGGGGGTCGTCGCCGTCCGCCGCTGCAGTGCCCGGACACCTGGCAGGAGTCGCGCCGGGTCGAATCCGAACCCGGCGGCGTGGAGGAAACCGGTGGCCACCAGGGCGGCGGAGGCGAGGAGCACCATCGTGTCGCGGTGGCCGACGAGCGTCGCGCCGACGGCCCCGGCGCCGATGCCCAGCGGCACCAGCGTGAGACACAGTCCGGCGTAGAAGGCGGCGCCGTGCGCCGCCAGCCGCGGTCCGGCGCCCACCGTGGTGGCGAAGAACGCCGGCAGCAGCAGCGCGCCGCACGGGCTGAGGAGGGCGAGGGCGCCTCCCGCGAACGCCGCGGCCGGGCCGATGTCCGTCATCGACGGCCGTCGCCCGCGGCGAGCGCCTCGTCGATGACGGCGGTGAACACCTCGGGGGGCTGGGCCCCCACGACCGGCTGCCCCGCGAGCAGGAACGAGGGGGTGGACACGGCTCCCAGGCTCTCCGCCTCGGCCGCGTTGCGGGCGACGGCCGCCCGGGTGGTGTCGGCAGCGAGGTCCTCGGCGAAGCGCTCGGCGTCCAGCCCGACCTCCGCCGCGAGGTCCACCAGCGCCTGCTGCTCGAGCCCGTCCGCGCCGCGGGTCCCGCCCCCCGCGAAGAGCGCGCCGTGGAAGGCGTCGTGCCCGCCCTGGAGGCCGGCCGCGTAGGCGGCCCTGGCCGCCCGGTCGGAGGGTTCGCCGAAGATGCTGATGTCGCGCCATTCGATGCGGAGGTGGCCTGCGGCCACGTACTCGCGCAGCGCGGGGAGGGTGTCGGAGGTCCAGGCGGCGCAGAAGCCGCACTGGTAGTCGGAGTAGACGATGAGCCCGACGGGCGCATCGGTGGGGCCCTCCGCGAGCGGGTCGCCGTCCTCGCGACGCTCCAGGCCGGTCAGGTCGGGGAGCTCCGCCCCGGCGGCCGCCCGGTCTCCGCCGGCGCCGGCGTCCGCCTCGCCTGCGCCGCGCTGTCCGAGCAGGAGCAGGGCGACGACGACGGCGGTGACGGCAATGACCGCCACCGGGAACAGTCTGCCGCGACGGCTGGGTGCGGGGTGCGGGGCGGTCACGTGCTTCTCCCAGTGGGCGGACGGCAGGCCGGAGCACCGGGGTTTGACACGGTGTCCCGGGTTCGGCACCGAGCGTAGTCGATTACGGGCGGTCCCTGTGCCGCCCCCGCGATGCGGCCGGGCCGGGGTCGGAGGGGCGGGCGGCGTCGGGCACGGCGCGTGTGCGGGGCCAGCGGGTGAGTTTGGCCGGGTTCTGCTGGATCCACACGTCGGTCACGCGCTCCCGGTGGACGCCGAGCGTGAGCACGCCCACCGTCGTGCCGTCGGCGACCAGCAGGTGGCCCGGGCCGTCGGCGGTCGCGACGGGCTCCAGGCGGAGCGTCGGGTTCTTCGCGAGAACGCCGACGAGGAACCGGCCGGCGGCGAGGGCCCCCGACACCGGGCGCCGGGCGGCCCGGACGACTCCGCCGCCATCGGAGCGGAGCACCGCCGCGGGGTCCAGCAGCGCGACCAACCGCGCGAGGTCCCCGTCACGGCAGGCAGCGCCGAACGCCGCCACCACCCGGGCGTACTCGGCCCGGTCGGCGGGGGTCCGGCGGCCGGAGCCCGGGCGTCCCCGGGCGGAGCGGGCGAGCTGCCGGGTCGCGGCCGGGGTGCGGTCGACGGCACGGGCGATCTCCGCGAACGGCACGGCGAAGACGTCGTGCATCACGAAGACCACGCGTTCGGCCGGTGTCATGGACTCCATGACGACGAGCAGGGCGGTGCCGACCTGCTCGTTCGCCACCGCGCGCTCGGACGGCGAGTCGGCCGCGGGCGCCATGGCGACGGGTCGCACGGAGCCGTCCCCGACCCCGGGAAAGGTGCCTTCCGGCACGGGTTCGGGGAGCCAGGGTCCGACGTACCGCTCCCGGCGGACCCGGGCGCTGTTCAGGTGGTCCAGGCAGATACGGCCGGTGACCCGGGTGAGCCAGGCCGCGGGGTTGACGACGCGCCCCCGCTCGGTGACGTCGAGCCGGTACCAGCGCAGATACGCCTCCTGGACCGCGTCCTCCGCCTCGGCGACGGTGCCGAGAACGCGGTGGGCCATGCCGGTCAACCGGGCGCGTTCGCGGTCGACCGGCAACCCGGGGCCGCCGGTGTCCGCCCCCTCGGGGGCGGCTCCGCGCTCCTGAGCCACCTCGGACCCCCTGTCCTCACGGGACCGGCCGCGGCGCCGCATCCGGTCGGCACCTCACATTCCGGCGCGCTGTCTCGTCGAAGGTACCGGGGCGGCACGGCGCACCGATCGCGCCGCGCCTCCCCACCGTCCGCCACTGCTCCGAAGGGAACATCATGACCACCGTCGACCTCACCACCGGTGACCCCGCCGCCTACCGCCGGCTCCTCCGCCTCAGCGAGCAGGCCGACGCGGGGGTCGAGGCCGCGGGGCTGCCCCCGCTGCTGGCCGAACTGGTCAAGCTCAGGGTCTCCCAGATCAACGGCTGCGCCTTCTGTCTGCGGATGCACACCAGGGACGCGCTGGCGCTCGGCGAGACCACGGACCGACTGGCCGTGCTCGGCGCCTGGCGGGAGTCGCAGTACTTCAGCGACGACGAGCGCGCGGCACTCCGGCTGGCGGAGTCGGTCACCTCCCCGGCCGCCGCGACGGCGACCGCGGAGGGGGAGGCCCTCGGCGCGGAGCAGGCGTCGGCGGTCGCCTGGCTGGCCGTCGTGATGAACGCCTGGAACCGGGTGGCGCTCACCAGTGGTTACCCCGTCGCCCCCGAGCAGGCGCCCGCCGGGCCGTGACGGCGGGCCGGGCGCACTCGCCCCCGCGTGCGGGGCGGGTGCGCCCGGTCAGCGGCCGAGCTGGGCGGCGAGGCCGGGGTCCGGGCGGGGCACCGGGCCGAAGTCCTGGTCGGTGGCGACGTCCAGCCGCCGGATGGCGTCGGCCAGCGCGGGTGTCGTCGCCGGGGCGCCGCGGCGGTCGCCGAGCGCGGCGTGGGCGCGCAGCATGTCGTGGACGAACCACGGCGCCTCCTGCGCGAGGGCTGCGAACTGCGCCGCCCAGTAGCGCGCATCGCGGTGCTCCCCGCGTTGCAGGTGCAGCAGGTGCAGGCAGACGGCCGAGGTGCCCCTCCCGGCGCCCGCGCTGAACTGCCACCAGAACTGCGCGCCGTCGGGACGGTCGGCGAGATGGAGCAGGCAGGCGAAGACGAGCGCGCCGTCCGGCTCGATCCGCACGGAGTTCACCAGTCCGGCGATACTGGCGGCCGCCCGGGCGTCGCGGACCACGAGCGCGCACAGCTGCCGGAGATCCTCGCCGGCCCGGCGGTGCGCCGGCAGTTCGCGGCCGACCGCCGGGCCGGCCGACGGCGCCGGCGCGGCCCGGTGCGGCAGCGACGCGGCGAGGCGCTCCTCGATGCGGCGCCGGGACTCGTCGAGTTCGGCGCGGGTGGTGGCGAAGGGGATCGCCGCATTGGCCAGGAACGCGTCGAAGTCCTGCGATGCGGTCCTCACGGTGTCCTCCGTCCGCCGGGGTCGTCGCAGCCGAGCTCACGGGAGAGCTTGCCCCGCGCGTGGTGGATGTGGCTGCGGACAGTGCCCTCCTCCAACCCCATGATCGCCGCGACCTGACCGGTCGGATAGCCCAGGACGAAGCGGAGGACCACCACATCGAACAGCCGTTCGGGCAGACGTGCGATGGCGGGGTACAGCCCTATGACCGATTCCATGACCTCGAACTGGCCGCGAGTCTGCCGGAGCACGTCGGTGGCGACCCGGCGGAAGACGGCGGTCTCCGGCATGGCGGGCTGCCGGCCGCGCTCCTCGAGATGACTGACCACCACCGTCCTGACGACCGCCCACGCCTCGGCCGCGGGGACCTCGGTGCGCATCAGCGCCTGCCAGTTGACGGCGAGGTAGACGAAGACGTCCTCCACCACGCCCCGGGCCTCGCTCGGGTCGCCCAGTTGCAGTTCGACGTAGGAGAGGTAGGCCGGGTAGTGGAGCTCGTGGAACGCGTGGAAGGCGGGAGGCAACTGCACCAGGTCGGGGACCGTCTGGGCGGAACGGCGCGGGAGGTCGTTCACGCGCCCCCCTCGCCGACGACTCCGGAGCGGACCGGGCGGGCGCCGGGCAGGCGGGGGCTGCCGCCCGGCGGATGACACGGCGGCACGGTGGGCGCCGCAGCGACCGGGCCGGACCTGACGCCGTGGCGGTCTTCGTGGGTCACGGGGTCTCCAACTCACTCTTTCGGGGGCACGGTTGCGCCCATGCGCGGTCGCGGGACGGTCGATCGTCCTGTCCCTGCGATCAGCTAACCGCGTTCTGTGGCCGTTCGTTGAAACGCGTCGAGGGATTCTCGCCGATTCCCGACCGCCGGCGTCACCCGCCGCGGCCACCGGGCACCGGAGCGCACGGGGGCCGCCGCCGCTCCGCGCGTCCGGGGCCCCGGTCCCCCGGACGGCCGCACGTCCGGCCGTCGTTCCCCGTGCTTCGCCGGATCACCCGGCGTGGTGTGCCGCCGCACCACCGGGTCGAGAGCTATCCAGGAGGCAGGCGGGCACGCGAGCCCCGCCACCGGGGCGCCGGGGCGGCGCACCGACCACCGCTGGAAGCGAGCAGCAGCCATGACCGACGACGGGCCCACGGGAACGCCGGCCTCCGACCCCCACGTCCTGGTGATCTTCGGTGCGACCGGCGACCTCGCCCGGCGCAAGCTGTTCCCCGGACTCCTGCGGCTGTACCGGTCGGGGATGCTTCCCGACCGGCTGAGCGTCATCGGCTCCGGACGCCACTCCCCCGGCACCGACGAGGAGTTCCGCCGCACCCTGGGCGAGGCCGTGGCCGACCACCTGCCGCCGGAGGCGTTCGACGCGGCGGCGTGGCGGGAACTGGCGGAGCGGATCACCTTCTGCACCTCCTCGGCCGAGGACGGTGCCGCGCTGGCGGAGCGGGTGCGCCGCGAACGGGAACGGCTCGGCGCGGGCGTGCGGACCCTGGTCTACCTGTCGGTGCCGCCCGCGTCCGCGGAGACCATGATCTCCATGCTGGGCAGCACGGGGATCGCGGAGGGCGCCTCGCTGGTCATGGAGAAGCCCTTCGGCGAGGACCTGGCCTCGGCACGCTCCCTGAACGCGGCGGTCCACCGCGTGGTCCCCGAGGAGAGGGTCTTCCGGATCGACCACTTCCTCGGCAAGGAGGCGGTCCAGAACATCCTGGCGCTGCGGTTCGCCAACGGCCTGTTCGAACCCGCCTGGCACCGCAACCACATCGCCTACGTGCAGATCGACGTCCCCGAGAGCATCGGCATCGAGGGGCGCGCGGGCTTCATGGAGTCGACCGGGACCTTCCGCGACATGCTGACGACCCACCTCTCCCAGCTGCTCGGGTTCGTCGCGCTCGAACAGCCGGTGTCCTTCACCGCCGCTGCCCTGCGTGCCGAGAAGCTCCGCGTCTACCGGGCGATGCGTCCGCTGGACCCGTCGGAGGTGGTGTTCGGGCAGTACGAGGGCTATCGGGAGGAGGACGGCGTCGACGACGCCTCGCGTGTCGAGACCTTCGTGGCGCTGCGGGCCTGGGTGGACAGTCCGCGCTGGTGGGGCGTGCCGTTCCTGCTGCGCACCGGAAAGGCGCTGAGCGCCTCGCGCCGGGTGGTGACGATCGGGTTCCACGAACCGCCGGCCGGGCTCTTCGCCGACCGGGTCGCGGACACCTGCCCGGACGAGCTGGTCTTCGAACTGACCGACGAGCCCGAGATCACCCTGCAGTTGCGGGCCAAGCGACCCGGGGCGGACTTCGCCCTGGCGTCCGCCAGTCTGGAACTGCGGTTCGAGGAGGCGTTCGCCCGGTCCCGTCCGCTGGAGGCGTACGAGAAGCTGCTGCTGGACGCGTTGCGAGGCGACCAGACGCTCTTCACCGGCGCCGCCGAGATCGAACGGCTCTGGGAGGTGTGCGCTCCGGTCCTGGCCGACCCGCCGGCACCGGTGTCCTACGCGCGGGGCGGGTGGGGCCCGCAGGCCGCGCTCGACCTCGCCGGTGAGCGCGGTTGGCGGGTGTCGCGCGGATGAGCGGCGAGGCTCCGCACGCGGCCCCCGGCCGGCTGGACCCGCCCTACCTGCCGATCGGTGAGCACGGGCTGATCGGCGACCTCAGGACGGCGGCACTGGTCGGTACCGACGGGCGGATCGACTGGTTCTGCGCGCCGCGGTTCGACTCCCCGAGCGTGTTCGGCGCTCTGCTGGACGCCGAGAAGGGCGGTTTCTGGGCGATCGAACCGCAGTGCGAGGTGGCGACGCGGCAGCAGTTCTACTTCCCCGAGACCAACATCCTCATCACCCGGATGCTGACCGAGGACGGCATGGTCGAGGTGCAGGACTTCATGCCGGTGCTGCGCGAGCACGACCCCGACCACCGGCAGCGGCTGGTGCGGCGGGTGGTGAGCGTGCGCGGGCACCTGCGCATGCGGGTGGAGGTGGCGCCCAGGCCGGACTACGGCCGGGCTCGCCACCGGATCGAACCGACGGCCACCGGGGTGCGGTTCGTCGGTGCCGCTCCCTCCCTGACGCTGCACAGCGACGTGGCGTTGGAGGACCGCGGGGGCGACGCCCACGGTGTCTTCCGGATCGCCCAGGGCGAGTCCGTGCTGTTCGTCCTCGAGCCCGACACCGAGTCGGGCGAGGGGAGGGAGGGGTCCGGGGACGGCGGGTCGGTGACGGAGTCGGCGGGTCCCGCCGACCGCGGGCGGCACGCCGTCCGCACCGGGACGAACACCGGCACCGGCAGCAGCGACGAGGGAGGCGCGGCGGCGCCGGGGCGCCCCGGCGCCGCCGGGGACGAGCGCGGCCCGCTGGCCCCGGAGGCGGCGCAGCAGCTGTTCGACGCCACCGTCGCGTTCTGGCGCGGCTGGCTGGCACGGTCCGCCTACACCGGACGGTGGCGCGAGATGGTGCACCGCTCGGCGCTGGCGCTGAAGCTGCTCACCCACGAGCCCACGGGCGCGGTGGTGGCGGCTCCCACCGCCGCGCTGCCGGAGCACCTGGGCGGCGAACGCAACTGGGACTACCGGTACGTGTGGATCCGGGACGCGGCGTTCTCGCTGTACGCGCTGCTGCGGCTGGGCTTCACCGCGGAGGCGCAGGCGTTCATCGCCTGGCTCTCGCGCTGCCTGGACCGATCCCACGACGGCGAGCTGGGGCCGCTGCGGGTCATGTACACCATCGACGGCGACCCCCGCATCCCGGAGGAGGAGCTGCACCACCTCGCCGGGTACCGCGGATCGCGCCCGGTGCGCGCGGGGAACTGCGCCGCCGGGCAGCTCCAGTTGGACATCTACGGCGAACTCATCGACTCCGTCTACCTGTTCAACAAGTACGGCGGCGGCGTCTCCCATGACACCTGGACCAACCTCGGCCGCATCCTGGACTGGCTGCTGGACCACTGGGACACGCCGGACCAGGGGATCTGGGAGACCCGGGCGGGCCAGCAGCACCACACCTACTCCCGCGTGATGTGCTGGGTGGCGGTGGAGCGGATGATCCGCATCGCCAACCAGCGCGGGCTGCCGGCCGACCTGGTGCGATGGCGGCGGGAGCGGGACGCGATCTACCGCCAGGTCATGGAGCGGGGGTGGAACCACGACCGCGGGACGTTCACCCAGCGGCTGGCGGACGCCCCGGGCGGGACACCTCCGGCGGAGCTCGACGCCTCGCTGCTGCTGATGCCCATGGTCAAGTTCGTCTCGCCCAACGACCCACGGTTCCACTCGACGGTGGAGGCGATCGCCGAGGAACTCGTCACGGACGGGCTGGTGTTCCGCTACGACCCGCGGTTGACGCCGGACGGCCTCAGCGGCGAGGAGGGCACCTTCTCGATCTGCTCCTTCTGGTGGGTGGAGGCGCTCACCCGGACCGGCCAGGTCGAGCGCGCACGGCTGGCGTTGGAGAAGATCTTCACCTACGCCAACCACACGGGCCTCTACGCCGAGCAGATCGGGCTCACCGGCGAACACCTCGGCAACTTCCCGCAGGCGTTCACCCACCTCGCGCTGATCAGCGCGGCGACCAACCTGGACCGGTCACTGGGCTGAGCTCACTCCCCGCTCGGGGCGGGACCGGTACCCGAGGGGTCGCCGACGGCCACCAGCACCTTGACGTGTGCGGGGTCCGAGGCGGCGGCGAAGGCGGCCGCCGCCTCGTCCAGCGGGAAGGTGGCGGTGACGAGCTCGTCGGTGTCGACGGCCCCGGAGGCGATGATCTCCATGGCCCGGCGGTAGTCGTCGGCCGTGTACATCAGAGTGCCCTCGATCCGGATCTCGCGGTCCTGCACGAGGTCGAGCCGGACCGGCGTCGGGCCCGGGGCCCCCACGCCGACCACCACGACCTGGCCGCCCTTGGTGACGCTCTCGACGGCCTGCGCGATCGAGGCCGCCCGGGCCACGCAGTCGAAGACCACGTCCGCCGGGCCGTCCAGCGACGCGGCGACGCGCTCGGCGAGGTCCGCCGCGTCCGCCGGCAGCGCCGCGTCGGCGCCCAGCCGCAGGGCGCGCTCCCGCTTGGCGGGCAGCAGGTCCGTGACCACGACCCGCCGGGCGCCGGCGAGCCGGGCGGCGATCACCAGCAGCAGCCCGATCGGGCCGGCGCCGAGCACCAGGACCGTGCGACCGGTGAGGTCCCCGGCCTTGGCCACGGCATGGACCGGGGTGGCCAGCGGTTCGATCAGCGCCGCCTGACGGTCGGTCAGCCCCGGCGGCACCGGGTGGACCCGGTCGGCCGCGATGGTGAACAGGTCGGCCATCCCGCCCGGGGTCTGGCAGCCGAAGACCGCGAGCTCCCGGCAGATGTTGTAGCGGCCCACGCGGCACTGCGGGCAGCGTCCGCAGACGAGGCCGGGCTCGACGACCACCCGGTCCCCGGGCGCGTACGCGCCCGCCCCGGGCCCGGCCTCGGCAACCTCGCCGACCACCTCGTGCCCCGGCCGGTACGGCAGGGCGACGAACGGGTGGTGGCCCTGCGCGGCGTGGGTGTCGGAGCCGCAGATACCGACGAGCACGGCGCGCACCAGCAGTTCCCCCGCGGCGGGGCGCGGCGCCGGCACCTCCTCCAGGGTGATGTCGTCGAGCGCGCGGACGAGGACACGGCGGATCGGGTCGGTCATGGCGGTCGGGCTCCGTTCTCGGGTCACGGCGGTGCGGACCGGCGCCGTTGGCCGGCACCCGGTCCCACCGGATGGAAGCCATCCTCCGGGACGGCCGGCGGGCTTCCGTCGGCGGGTGGCGGCCCGGTCGGGGTCCGTGGGTGCGGTGGTCCCGCCCGGCCCAAAACCCGTTGCCCCGTGGGCGGTCCCGGTGATCACAATGGGCCTCCCATCAGCGACACCACGGGGGTGAACACGTCATGGGACACACCGAGATACCCGGCGTGCGGATACCGATCCGGAGCTGGGCCGACCCGGCATCGATCGAGGACGGCGCCGCGCGGCAGCTGCAGAACGTCACCACCCTGCCCTGGGTGCGCGGGCTGGCGGTGATGCCCGACGTGCACTACGGGAAGGGCGCCACCGTCGGGTCGGTCATCGCCATGGAGGGCGCGGTCTGCCCCGCGGCGGTCGGCGTGGACATCGGCTGCGGCATGTCCGCGGTGCGGACCTCCCTCACCGCGGACGACCTGCCCGAGGACCTGTCCCGGCTGCGGTCCCGGATCGAGGCGACGATCCCGGTCGGCCGCGGCATGCACGCCACCCCGGTCGACCCGTCCCGGCTGCACGGCGTCCCCACCGGGGACGCCGACCAGCTGTGGCAGCGGTTCGACGACGTGGCGAGCACGGTCTCCTTCCGGCGGGACCGGGCGGAGAAGCAGCTGGGCAGCCTCGGCGGCGGGAACCACTTCGTCGAGGTGTGCACCGACACCGGCGGCGCTGTCTGGCTGATGCTGCACTCCGGCTCCCGGAACATCGGCAAGGAGCTGGCCGAGCACCACATCTCGGTGGCGCGCGGGCTGGCGCACAACCAGGGGCTGGTCGACCGCGACCTCGCGGTCTTCGTCGCGGACACCCCCCAGATGACCGCCTACCGCCACGACCTGTACTGGGCGCAGGAGTACGCCCGTCTGAACCGGTCGCTCATGATGGCCCTGCTGCAGGACGTGGTGCGCCGGGAGTTCCGCCGCGCGGCCCCCCGCTTCGGCGAGGTGATCTCCTGTCACCACAACTACGTCGCGGAGGAGGTCCACGACGGCGTCCGGCTGCTCGTGACGCGGAAGGGCGCCATCCGGGCGGGCCGCGGCGACCGGGGGATCATCCCCGGCTCGATGGGCACCGGTTCGTACATCGTCCGCGGACTCGGCAACGCCGCGTCGTTCAACTCGGCCTCCCACGGGGCGGGGCGCAGGATGAGCAGGTCGGCGGCGAAGCGGGCCTTCGGCCCGGCCGACCTGGCGGAGCAGACCCGGGGTGTGGAGTGCCGCAAGGACGCGGGGGTGGTGGACGAGATCCCGGGCGCGTACAAGTCCATCGAGGAGGTCATCTCGCGCCAGGGCGACCTGGTCGCCGTCGAGGCCGAGCTCAAGCAGGTCGTCTGCGTGAAGGGCTGAGGCGGACGGGCGCGGCGTGCGCCCCCGGCGGACCGTCCCGGGCGGCGCGTTCCCCTCGGGCCGGGCGCGGGCGTGCGCCCGGCCCTCCGGCGGCGCGACCGCCGCGTGCGTCCGGACGGGTGACCAACGTCAACACACCGGCGTGAAGTAACCGCCCGCCGGACCACTCGTTCAGCTCAATGTGACTCCCTCTCAGCCTTCGCCCACCGACCCGGCTCCCCGCACCGGGGCCTCGCCCCGCACGGCCGGCACCGTCGTGCGTCTGGAGGTGGCAGAGGCCGCGATCGTCGAGCACTACGCACGGCTGGTCCGGCTGGGGTACCTCATCCTGCCGCCCGACCTGGCACGGCACCGCCGGGTCGTCGCCGCCCACGCGCTCGCGCAACGGGCGCTGCCCCGCTCCCGGAGGACACGGCCGGCGCGCCCCGAGGTGACCCGGCCCCTCCCCCCGCCGCCCGCCGCCGGGCACGCGCCCGAGGACGAGGACGGCACCGGGCGCGCCAACGCCGACCCCGGCTACGGCTGCCTCCGGGAACGCCTGGTCACCTCCGCGCTGGCGGTGGCCCGCCGGTCGGCAGGTGAGCGCCGCGGCCCGGCCGGCGCGCTGCGGCGCCTGGGCCGCGGGCCCCGCCTTCTCCCCCAGGTCCTGGGGTTGCGGCTCTCCCCGCTGCCCGGCGGGGCGGAGGCGCTGTCCATGGAGCAGGCGCTGCTGGGCGCCACGCCCGCGGTGCGGGCGGCGTTCGCGCTGGCGCGACTGGATCGGCTGGGACCCGAGGACGTCGAGGGGCTGCTGACCGCTGCCCGGCTGCGGCCGCAGGAGGCCCGAGCGGCGATCGCCGACGCGGCGGCGCTCCCCGGCGGCGACCGCCCGCCGTTGGAGGACCCCTGTGCGCTCCGCGCGCGCCCGGGCGACCTGCTGCGCCGTCGCCAGTACCGGCGTTCGGGTGTCGCGGCCGCCGGTGCGCTGCTGCTCGGTGCGGGACTGCTGACGGCCGTGGGGGGCGGGGACGACTCCGGCGGCCCGTCCGCGGCGGACGACGCGCGGCCCGGCGAGGCGGCGCCCCGCCACCCGGCTCTCGTCGCGAGCGCCGACCCGGAGCAGCTGGAGCGGGTGCGGGAGGGCACCTGGCGGGAGGCGAGCCGGGTGGACTTCTCCTCCTGGGAGCCGCGCGGGTCGTCCGTGGACGACGAGGAGCTGCTCGGCCGGGCGCTGGCCGCCTGGGCCGGCGGCGACCAGGCGGTGCCGGTCACCGCCACCCCGGGCACCGCGACCGGCCCGCCGCCGGCGGCGCCCAGGCTGCTGTACGCGGGCCGGGTGGCGGACCGCTCACTGGTGCTGCTGCACGACGGCCTCCGGCTGGCGCGGTACACCGAGCCCGCGGACGGCTCGGCCGGGACTCCCGGAACGGAAGAGGGCCGCGCCGACCGCTCCGACGGCGGGCGCGGGCAGCCCGCCCCGGGCGCCGGCCTGGAACTGGCGCGGGTGGACGGTGCCAGCGGGGGGCACCCCGCGGTGGTCCTGCACCGCGAGGCGGCGGGCGTCCGCTACCTGACGGCGCCCTGGGTCGAGCGCGCCGACGTCCACGACCTGCTGGCCCCCGGGGCGGACCCCGCGCGGGTCGACCTGGACCAGGACGGGGTCACGGGACCGGTCCCCACGTCGGTCGGAGCGGCGGAGTGCGCCACGTCCCCGCTGCTGGAGCTGACCACGCCGCCGGGTCTGCCGACCGGCGTCCTCGTCGACATGGGCGAGCTGGTTCCGGCGGCGGTCACCGACGCCGCCCCGGGCGTGGGCCATGGGCACCCGCTGCGGGGCCCGGCCGCGGACCGGCTCGCCCGCACCGCCTGCCACCTGCCCGAACTGGTCGGCAGCGGGGTCCGGTTGGTGAACAGCTGGGAGTTCGCCTCGCAGGACCTGCCCGACGACGGCGGTCGGGCGAGCTGGGTGTGCACCCGGGCCGAGACCTGGCGGGGCGAGGGCGTCCGGACCATGACCCAGCTCCAGCTCCCGCCGGTCGACCGCTCCGACGAGGAGGCCGGTGCGGGCCGGGAGTTCGGCGAGCCCGGGGTGGTGACCGCCCGCGCCCGGGGCGGTGCCGACTGCACGCTGCGGGAGCACCACTTCACGGCGTCCGCGCTCTGGCAGTCGCCGGAGGACCGCTGGTACCTGATCGCCGCCGCCAGCCCGGGGGTCGGCGATCTGACCGTCCGCGGCGACGTCGAGGGCGCGGCGGACGGGCGCGCCCTGTCGGTGCCGGCGTCGGCGGACACCGAGGCCGAGGTGGTGGGTGTGGTGACCGAGACCGGAGCGACCGCCACCGAGCTGCGCTGACCCGGAGCAGCTGGAGCGGGTGCGGGAGGGCACGTGACGGGAGACGAGCCGGGTGGACTTCTCCTCCTGACCGCACGGGGGACGGGCCGCTCGCACCGGGACCCCACCCTCCGGGCGCGGCACGGCATCGGACGGCGCCGCCGCGCCCGGCCTCGACCCGGTCCGCCGTCAGCCGCGGTCGGCGTCGCCGCCGCGGCCGTTCCGGC
>NZ_JAAVJC010000089.1 GCF_012033785.1 Streptomyces bohaiensis | reverse complement strand
CGCGGTCGCCGTCGAGGACGGCGACCGCGACGGCCGCCGCGTAGTGGCGCTGGTCGGGCGAGAGCGAGGCCGGTAGTTCGGGCGCGAGATGCTGTTCGACGGTGATGATCCGGGGATCGCCGTCCTCGGCGCCGGCGTCGTCGGACTGTGGCGTCTCGTTCTCTGACAACGGCGGCACAACCGGCCCGGGGCGCCGACCGCTGCCGCGTCGCCGTCGCGTTCTCCCTGGTGAGAGGGTGTGCAGGGAGGTTCTGTGCGGCGGAACGGGTCGGCCACGGGCTGCGAGCCGGTGTCCCGCGCCGTCCCGCCGCCCGGCAGGGGAGGCACCGGCCGGGAACCACGCGGCGCGGGGAAGCGCGCCGGGTCGGGGAGCGGACCGGGAGGTACGAAGGTGAGAGTGCGGCTGCTGGGCCCCCTGGAGGTCCACGACGCGGCGGGCGGGACCGCCCGCGTCAGCGCGCCCATGCTGCGGGCGCTGCTGGCGGCCCTCGCGCTCCGACCGGGTCAGGTCGTGTCCGCCGCGGAGCTGCTGGGGCAGCTGTGGGGCGAGGAGCTGCCGCCCAGCGCGCGCACCACGTTGCGCAACTACGTCATGCGCCTGCGCAAAGCGCTGCCCGAGGGGTGGATCAGAACCGACGCCGGGGGCTACCGGCTCGTGCTCGCGGAGCAGGACACGGACCTCGGTGAGTTCCGCACCCACGTCCGACGCTCCCGTGACCTCACCGCACAGGACCCCGCCGCGGCCCTGGTGCTGCTGGACCGCGCCCTCGGCCTCTGGCGCGGCACCCCGCTCGAGGACATCGGCGACTGCCCGCTCCGCGACGCGGAGCAGCCGGCGCTGGAGGAGATGCGTCTCGCCGCCATGGAGGAGCGCTTCGACGTCATGACCGCGCTGGGCCGGCACAGCGAGATCATCGACGAACTGACGGCCGCCCTGCACCACCACTACCTGCGTGAACGCCTCGCACGGCAGCTGATGCTGGCGCTCCACCGCAGCGGGCGTACCGCCGACGCCCTGGTGGTGTACCGCACGGTGCGGGAGCGGCTGATCGACGAACTGGGTCTGGAACCCGGCCTGGAGCTGCGCCAGTTGGAGGGCGCGATCCTGCGTGACGACCCGCAGCTGCGGTTCTCCCCGAAGCCGGGCCCCGGGCCGGGGCCCGCCCGCTGCCCCGCCACCCCCGACTTTCCCGCCGCCATCTCGACGTTCGTGGCACGGGCACGAGAGCTCGACCGCATCGACCGCACCCTGGACGGCGCCGACGCCGCCCCCGCCATCTGCCTGATCGACGGCCCGGGCGGCGTCGGCAAGTCGGCTCTCGCGGTCCGCGCGGCGCGCGGTGCCGCGCAGCGGTTCCCCGACGGACTGCTCTACGTCGACCTCCGCGGCGCGGACCCCCACAACCCGGCGCTCTCCGCCCAGGCGGCCCTCCGGCTCCTGGCGTCCGCCCTCTCCCTCCCCGTCAAGGACTTCCCCACCGACCTCGACGCCGCCACCGCGCTCTACCGGGAGCGACTCCGCGACCGGCGGGTCCTCATCCTGCTCGACAACGCGCTCGACCCCCGGCAGGTACGACCGCTGCTGCCGGTGGAGCCGGGCAGCGCCGCACTGGTGACGAGCCGCACCGTCCTCACGGGGCTCACCGACGCCCACCACGTGCACCTGGACCGCCTCGACGACGACGAGGCCGTGGAACTCCTGCGCTCCGCCGTGGGCGGCGCGGATCCCCGACCCGCTCCCGAGGAGTGGTACCAGCTCGTTCGGCTCTGCGGGCACCTGCCGCTGGCCCTGCGGATCGTCGCCACCCGCATGGCGGCCCGACCGCGGTGGCAACTCACCGACTGGATCGCCGTCCTCCGTGAGGAGCACGGCCGGATGGAACAACTGCGCGTCGCCGATCTCGACCTCCGCGCCAGCCTGATGGTCAGCATCGAGCAGCTGGCCGACAGCGCCAACCCGGTCGACCTCCTGGCGGCCCGGCTCTTCCCGCGCCTGGGCGTCGCACCGCTGACGACGTACACCGCCGGCCTGGCGGCCGCCGCGGCCGACTGCACCGCCCAGCAGGCCGAGGACGCCCTGGAGCGGCTGGTGGACGCACGCATCATCGACAGTCCCCGCCCGGGGGAGTACACGCTCCACGACCTGCTGCGGTCGGCCGCCGCCTGGCAGGCGGGGGCCCTGCCCTCCGCGGAACGCCACGCAGTCCTCGGTCGGCTCGCCGGTTGGTTCATCGCCCGCCTGAACACCCTGGTCCGGTACTACCCGGTCAGTCGGCTCTTCATCGCGCGCGCCGACAGCGTCGCCGCCCGCTTCCCGGTGGAGACCGAGCCGTTCACGGGCACGGAGCAGGCGATGCGCTGGGCAGACGACGTGGCGGAGGACGTGCTTCTCCTCGCCGAGCTGCTCGCCGCTCCCGCGTACGACGCGACGGACGACCTCGCCGGTGAACCGCTGTCCCGCTTCGCCTACTACGCCGCCGCGACGCAGGAGACCTACTTCGGCCTCCGCCTCGCCTGGACGGAGCAGGAACGGCTCTGCGCCACCGTGCTCCACGTCGCCCGCCGGCGGGGGGACACCCGCGCGGAAGCAGTGGCCCTCAGCCAACTCGGTCGTTCCGCAGGCCAGTTCCAGGATCTCGGCCGCGCCTCGGAACTCCTCGAACGCGCCGGTGAGCTGTTGGAGCAGCTCGGCGAGTCCGAGCAGCTCCTGGCGACGATGAGCAATCGCATCGCCTGCCTCGCGATGGGCGGCCGGCCCGCCGAGGCGGAGCGCGTCGGCGAGGCAGCGCGGGCGGAGGCGCAGCGGCTGGGATTCCGCGACACGGAGGTGACCATCTGCGCCAACCTCGCCTACCTCCGCCTCAAGACCGGAGACCCGGACGGTGCGCGTGCACTCGCCCGGCACGCGCTGGACCTGGCGAGGCTGCCCTACAACCGCATCATGCTGAGTTGCCTGATCGCCGAGTACCACCTGGGGTGCGCCGAGTACGACGAGGCGGCCCGCTGGGCGGAGAGCGCGCTGCGCCACACCGCCGGCCACCCCGTCGACCCCTACACGACCGCCCACGCGCGCAACCTGCTCGCCACTGCGCTGCGCCACCAGGGGCGGACCGCCGCGGCCGACGGGCACGACGACAAGATCCGTGCCGAGATGGAGGCGCTCAACGCCCGTGCGCCCCGGACGGTCACCTTCTACTACGCCGAGAGCTCCACGCCCGGCGGACGCGGCCTGCGCACCCTTCTTGACGACGGCGGCGGCAAGCAACGCTGAACGGGAACGGGAACGGGAACGTGAACGGGGAAGGGGAACGGGCGCGGAAGCCGGCGCCGCTGCGGCGCGATACGCACCTGATACGCCCCTCTTCCTAGGCTTGCCCCACCCGGGCGCGGGCGGCCGTCGGCTCGCCGCGCGCCGACGGTTCGACCGCGCAGGGGGAACGACGACGCGCGGGCAGCGGAGGGAAGACCATGGTCGAACAGATCAAGCTGAGCACCGAGGAAGCCACCAGGGTCGAGGGCGTCATCATGAACGCCTTCGGGGACATGGAACTGGTCTCCCGGCAGATCGCGGGCGACTCGGAGGTGGCGGCGCGTGCCCTCACCGGCTCCGGCACCGCGCTCGCCATGGAGAACTTCGAGGGGCTCGGCGGCATGGGCGTCGTCCTGGCTGAGGTGCTCGCCGGCCTGGGCGACGACCTGAGCGTCACCGTCGACATCGGCCGGGAGACGGACAGCGACGCCGCGGCGGCCGTCCGCAGCGGAGCCCCCGACGGCGACATCGCCGCCGCGTTCTGAGCCGACTCCCCGAGACCCGAAGGAAGCAACGATGACCGACCGGATCGCTTTCGACAACGCCTCGTTCGACGAGCTGAAGCAGCACGGCGCCGCGCAGGTGGAGGCATGCACCGACATCTGGAACCAGGTGCGGGTGAACCTCGAAGCCCTCGTCGCGCAGGGCATGGTCGACGCGCAGATCGGTGACGCGCTGGAGGCCCGCAACGAGGAGTTCCGGGCCCGCGCGGCGCAGTTCCGCGCCGAACACGAGGCCACGCACCTCTCCATGACACGGGCCCAGGGCATCGGCAACGAGGGTGGCGCAGGCATGGTGCGGGCGCTCCGCTAGCCACCGCAGGACACGGGAGTGGGGGAGACGATGGACGACGGCGAAGTGATTCTGCCGCACGCCGCGTGCAGTGAGGCGCAGACCAGCCTCAACAGCAGGGGCGAACTCGGCTCGGTCAAGGAACGGTTCGCCCAGATCGCCTCGGCGCAGGGCCTGTTCGGCGACGTACCCGGAGGCGAGGCCGCTTCCGCCGCGCTGGAGCGGGCGGCCCTGTCGATGCTGGAGCAGTTGCACCTCGCGGGTGTCTGCGTCCAGGAGATCGCCGAGAGCGCCGGCGCTGCGGCGGCCATCGCCACCGGGACCGACGAAGCCTGGACCGAGGTCCTCCGGATCGGCCCGCACGTGGGCTGGAGCGAGGAGGTGGCGGGCAGCGACGGCAGCCTCCTGGAGGAGGACAAGTTCGCCGAACCGGTGTTCGCCGACCCGATGACGGCCTTCGAGGACCAGCTGCGCACCGGCGGTCAACCGCCGGACAACGTCAGCCTGCAGTAAACAGGAGGGATACGGGGGAGTGACCACCGACGAAGAGTTCCAGCAGCGGATCCGGGTCATCCGCAGCGCTCGGCACTACCGGATCGCCGCGTCCTCGGGGGCGTGGCTGCTCCTCGCCCAGGCGGCGCTCGGTGAGAACACCGAGATGGGCGGCATCTCCGCCAATGTCTCGGCGGAGCACGGCGTCGGACTGCTGAGCCTGGCCGAGCGGATCGACGGCGCGTCCGCCTGGTTGTCGGACGCGGGCAACGTCGCGCAGACCATCGCCGAGCAGCTGGTGCGCGCCGGGAACAGCGCGGCCGAGGCGCTGTGGCGCGGGGAAGAGGTCCAGGGCCGGTACGACGAGGCCGCGGCGGACCTCAAGGAGCGCATGCAGCATGCCGACGGGATGGTGCTCGCGTCGATCAGCGAGAACGGCATCAGCCGGAAGCAGGAGCTCATCGACGAGGCCCAGGGGATCGTCGACGAGTTGTCGGCCGAGTTCGCCCTGGTGGTGGGCGGCGAGGCTCCCGCAGCGCCGGGTGGGGGCGGCGCAGCGGGAGGCGGTGCCCCGAGTGCTGGAGGCGTGGCCGGTGGGGGAGTCGGAGGGGCAGTCGGCCATGCCGGTGGTACCGCTGCGGGCGTCGCGGATTTCGCGGCGGGCAACGGCAGCGTGATCGGGATGGGCGAGTACCCGCACGGCCGGGTGCTCGGCCCGGAGCGCGGCGACTTCGCGGGCTGGGTGCAGAACCCGACGACCGGCTTCCTGACGGACCCCGCCACCGGGCGGGAGTTCGACTCGGTGGCGGGTCGCTGGATCGACCCGGTCACCGGGCGGCCGTTCGGCGAGGTCACCGAGTACGCCAGCCGGCTGTCCGGGCTCGGGGGCGGTCCCGGGGCGGTCGCGGGGATCAGCGGCGGTACGGCACTGGTGGGGGCGGGGGCCGCCGGCGGTCTCGCCGGGCTGTACGGCGGGACCGTGCCGCCCAGCGTGGCGCAGGCCGGGCCCATGCGGGGGCAGACGACCGGTCAGGCGATGCGCAACCTCTCGCATCGGGCAGGGGTCGCCGGCCGCTTCGCGGCGGCCGAGGCCGCCCAGGGCGGACGGCCCTTCACCGCCCCGCCCGCCCACAACCCGGGCGGGCGGGTGACGGGACGTCCCGCGGGGGCCGTGGCCGGACGGGCTGCGGCGCCGCCGAACGGCAAGGCCGGGGCCGTCGACCGACGGAGCCCGGTGGGCCACCGGGGCGGCGCGCCACTGGCTACGGGGGCGAGAGGGTTCGCGCCGCCACCGGTGAGCACGACCCCGGCCCGCTCGGGCGCCCGCGACACGAAGCCAACTCGCGGGACGACCGGGAGCCGGGCCGCCGGCCGGGTGCCCGGAGACCGACTGGGTGCGCCCCCACCGCAGAACACCACGCGACCGAACGAAGAGCGACGCACCGACCAGAAGCCCACCGACCTCACCGAACGCCGTTCCGTGTGGGAGTCCGACCGCCGCGCATCCGGCGGCGTACTGGGCGAGTAGACCGCTGTGCCGGACTTGAGGGAGCTGACTTCATGAGTGATGGCCTGTATGTCGACCCCGGCATGCTGGAAGCCTCGGGCAGGACGAGCTACCGATCGGCTGACGAGGCCGAGGGCGTACAACGGACATTGCGCGGAGTGGTCGCCAGCAGCGGCAGCTACGGGGGCGCCACCGAGTTCGTCAGCTCCTTCAACGGAGCCAGGGAGCTTCACGTCCGCGGCGCGGAATCCGCTGCCGAAGGGCGGGACGCGATGGGCGATGGCGATCGCGGAGCCGCAGCACACGCGCTTCACCTCGATGCTGCGGCGACGTTTGCGGTCAGTGGCCCGACGGTAGCCGACCCAGGGATCTCGGACGCATTCTGAACGCCGGATGACCAACTCGGTGACACCTGAAATCTGTTGGTGATCACCTATCGCGAACGATGGAGCGCCAGTGGCAATTCCGGTCACCTTCACGATGGCTGACGTCAGAGAGGCCGGTTCTGCCGACCCCTGGAAGATCCAGGATGATTTCTTCTCCGAAGTCGACCCTGCGGATATTGCAGAGGCCGCGACCTCATATGTTCATGCGGCCGGGGAGGCAAGTGGCGCCGAGGAGCTCGCCAGGCTGGCGTCCGAAGAGCACGCGGAGGCTGGTGAATGGCAGCATGAGAGTCTGGCGGACGTGGAAGAGCGTCTCTCGGCTACCAGCGGAAGCCTGGCCACGCCGGAGCTCGAAACCGCCGTGGAGATACTGGGTAAGGTGCTGACCCTTGCCGAGGACGCGCTGAGTGACATATCGGACGAGATTAGTGGGCAAGAGGGGGTCAACCTCAAGATTCTGGATCACAGCCGCAACTCGTTCGAGGAATTCAATGCTTGGCACGGAAGTCTTGTGTCTGCGAGGCAAGCGCTCGGCGATTCTGCGTACGAAGTGGGTGTCGATGTAATCGTGCCTCCGCCGGGTGAGTCGCGTACCCCTGGTCTTCCTGATCCGGTGATAGCGTACGAAAACGCCAACGGATTCTTGGAGATTCCGGGATCTGTGAGAACTGCGATTCGGGAGTATCACCTCGGTAAAGCAGTTGACGACGCCAATGCCGCTGCCGAGGTGATCGACGATCTGATCGATGATTACCGCTCCTCTCTCACGTCGTATGGTTCCGAACTCGCCGAAGCGGGCTACGATCTATCGGCAAGCCCGTTGGGTGTTTGGAACACCCCAGAGATGGGTGTTTATCACGCTGAACAGGTGAGGGAGGCTGCGGACGCTCTGCGGGAGGACCCCGACGATGCGACTGCCCTGAACACGCTCGATAGCATCGCGACGATTATGGCATCTGCAACGTCGGATATTTTCAACGCCGACGGCAGCATTAATAGACAAATGACTGCCGCCGAACGTGACTACCTGCATGCTGTATTCGGCCGGCTCTCTTCGGATGACATTGTCGCCCTGGGGGAGCTCGGTCTGGAAGACGGAAATTTCTACGCCGCACTCGCAAACGGAGCCCACGCGCTTTCGAACCCGCAGGCCGGTGGTCTTGACCCGATGGGTGGCGACGGTCTCTCTACGGAAGGAGAGTGGCTGCCTGAGTCTCTGCGAGATCTCGTATATTACGATCCCTTCGATGACGAGCGGCCCGGTGGCTACTCTGATCACGAACTGCTCGAGAGGTTCGATGCGTTTGGTGCTGTCATGCAGCACGCGACCGTCCCGGCCGGATCTGATTTTTCGATGAATATGGCAAAGACGGCGGTCGACATGCAGTTGCTCGCAAATCATCAGGGTATCGATGAACTCGGTAATCCAAATTCATCGTTCGTGGGAAGCAGTGGAATGCTGGCAGCTGCGAGTTTGAACAGCGCGGCGGCGGCAACCGTCATGGGGAATGAAGACTTTGTCGAGAGGATGCTTGCGCTCGAATGGTCTGACAGTTCGGGAGTCGGGTCTTTTGTGGCGAGCGGAACGATTCCGCCGCCAGGAGTGGATCCGGAGAGTGTCGAGTCTCGAAAATGGTTCAATGCGGCGTTCAACGTGCTGACAAATTCCGGGCGGGCGGAAGGCTCCTGGGAGGGTGTTGACCACGAAGGACTGCACTTGGCGATCGGTGAGACGGCGATGTCGTACATGGACTTTATATCGAGGTCCGGGGGAGGGGCTGACGCATCAGAGATGAACAATGACGGGCACTCTGTTCATGGAGTAGATTACGCAACGGCGTTCTTCTTGTCGAAGTCTGACCGTGAAGATCTATTCAACTTGATGAATCAGTCCACGGATGAAGTGCGTGACCAATTCCGTGGCGGTGTCGCCCTCTGGCAGCATGAGGTCGCGAGGGGCGGTCTCGGTACCAACGACATCGGTAACCGCATGGAGAGCATCGGCACCGTGGAGGGATTCATTTCAGCTTCCGACATTGAAGCAGCAAAGAATGGTTTCAGTCCGGAGAAGCTGGTCTCTTCGTCCCTCGCGGCTTCTGGCCTTGTCATGACGTTGGCAGGTGGCGGGCCGGTGGCTACCGCTCTTCATGCGACCGGCACGTTCGCCGTCAGCGAAGCCATGAAGTATGCCAACATCACGCCGCCCGAAGCTGCGGAGATTGCTGAGCTTGTGAGAGAAGGGCCGGTGAGTGCGCGTATCGCCGTGGCAGATGCTGCCATTCAACACGCAAAAGCTGAGGACCCGACCAGTCCGCTTGCGCAGATGGAGCTCCCGAGCCTCGAGGAGGGTGATTCGTTCGAGCTTGACAGGGTTCGACAGGAGCTATCAAAGATCGAAAAGGAGGCTGGATATGACACCGCGCCACTCCACAGGGAGTTTGACAGTTCCTGGATGAATTGAACTCAACTTTCACTGGCAGTGAGATATGGAACTCCCCCAAACATGACCCCCACCACCGTATTCCGTAGGCCGCCGCGGGCGGTGCAGCCTTCCGTGCCGCAGGAGGACCTCGTCCTCAAGGCGCCGCCGGAGTTGCCCGAGCCCGAGGACGGCAACGTCTGGATGGTCGCGCTGCCGGCCGTCTCCGGACTGGGTTCCGTGCTGTACATGCTCACCATGGGCCGCGGTGCGATGGGCTACGTCATCGGCGCGATGTTCCTCGTCTCCTGCCTGGCGATGGTCATCGGCACCGTCATTCGCCAGAAGGGCAACGCCAAGTCGAAGATCCGCCACGAGCGCCGCCAGTTCCTGCGGTACCTGGAGCGGACCCGCGTCGACGTGCGGGAGACCGCCCGCCTCCAGCGCACCGCGCTGGAGTGGAACGCGCCCGCAGCTACGGCGCTGTGGTGCGTCGCGGCGGGCCCCCGGCTGTGGGAACGTCGCGCCGCTGACCCCGACTTCGGGGTCGTCCGCGTCGGCAGTGGACCCCGCTATCTGGCGACCCCGCTCGTCCCCGGCGAGTCCGCGCCCGCCGAGGACCTCGACCCGTTGTCCTCCGTCGCGCTCAAGCGGTTCATCGACACCCACTCCGTCGTGCCGGCGCTCCCGGTGCAGCTGGCACTCCGCCGCTTCGCCGCCGTCACGATCACCTCGCCGCACGACCCCGACGCCGCCCGTGCCGCCTTCCGCGCGATCGTCGCCCACGCCGTCACCTTCCACTCGCCGACCAACCTCCGCCTGGTGATCTGCGCCCGCGACCCCGACGGCGAGGCGTGGTCCTGGGCGAAGTGGCTGCCGCACGCACACCACCCCGACGAGAGCGACCACGTCGGACCGGTCCGGATGATGCACTCCCACCTCTCCGTCCTGGAGGAGCGGCTGGGCGCCGAACTCTCCCGCCGCACCCGCTTCAACCGCAACGCCGACCCCGACCCCGAAATGCCGCACCTGCTGGTCGTCCTCGACGACGGCCTCGCCCTCGGCACCGAGGCGGTGCTGGACCCGGGCGGCCTGCACGGCGTCACGGTGCTGGACGTCGCAGGCGCCGCGCCGGCGCTGACCGCCGG
This sequence comes from Streptomyces bohaiensis, assembly GCF_012033785.1. Lineage (GTDB taxonomy): Bacteria > Actinomycetota > Actinomycetes > Streptomycetales > Streptomycetaceae > Streptomyces > Streptomyces bohaiensis. The sequence goes on along the minus strand of NZ_JAAVJC010000089.1, from coordinate 7,610 downwards.
CCACGGCGTGCACCTCGACATCGCCGAGGACGGCACCTTCGCCGTGCTCGCCGGTGACTCCCGTGACGAGCTCGGCACCGCCGATCAGCTCTCGGTCGCCGAGGCCGCGGCCCTCGCCGACCAGCTCGCCCCCTTCCGCCCCGAGGTCTCCTCGGCCGGTGGCGACGTCGAGGACCTGGCCACCGCCGACAACACGCTGCCCTCGCTGCTCAACGCTCCCGACCCCGGGCGCCTGGACCTCGACACCCTCTGGCGCTCGCGTCCGATGCGGGACCGTCTCCGCGTCCCCATCGGGGTCTCGGCCGACGGCGGACTGCTGGAGCTGGACATCAAGGAGTCCGCGCAGAACGGCATGGGCCCGCACGGCCTGCTGGTCGGCGCCACCGGTTCCGGCAAGTCCGAGCTGCTGCGCACCCTCGTCCTCGGCATGGCCGCCACCCACTCCTCCGACCAGCTCAACCTCGTGCTGGTCGACTTCAAGGGCGGCGCCACCTTCGCCGGCATGGCCGAACTGCCGCACGTCGCGGCGGTCATCACCAACCTGGAGGACAACCTCACCCTCGTCGACCGCATGAAGGAGGCCCTCTCCGGCGAGATGAACCGCCGCCAGGAGGTGCTGCGGGACGCGGGGAACCTCGTCTCCATCCGCGACTACGACCGCGCCCGCCAGCGCGGTGCCGACCTCGCCCCGCTGCCCAGTCTCTTCATCGTCGTCGACGAGTTCTCCGAACTGCTCTCCCAGAAGCCGGACTTCGCTGACCTCTTCGTGCAGATCGGTCGACTCGGCCGCTCCCTCGGCCTGCACCTGCTGCTCGCCTCGCAGCGGCTGGACGAGGGCAGGCTGCGCGGCCTGGAGGCTCACCTCTCCTACCGCATCGGCCTGCGGACCTTCTCCGAACAGGAGAGCCGCTCCGCGATCGGCGTCCCCGACGCCCACCACCTCCCGAGCGCCCCCGGGCACGGCTACCTGAAGACCGACACCGGTTCCCTCAAGCGGTTCCGCGCCGCCTACGTCTCCGGGCCGTACCGGGCGGACGAGGAGGCGGCCGGCGGTCTCGGGCTGGGCGGGGCGCTCGCGGTCCGGCCGTTCCCGGTGGGCGACGTGCCGGTCCCCGCCGAGCTGCGGGAGCCGGAGGCCGCGCCGGTACGCGCCGCCGACGAGTTCGGCGAGGGCGAGGAGCTGGGCAGCACGGTGCTGGGCGTCATGGTGGAGCAGATGGTCGGTCAGGGCGCCCAGGCCCACCAGGTGTGGATGCCTCCGCTGGAGGACCCGGACTCCCTCGACACGCTCTTCGGTGACCTGGCCGTCCGCGAGGGCCGGGGCTTCGGCGCCTCCCCGGACCGGCCCGCTCTCACCGCCGTGCTCGGGTTGGTGGACCGTCCGTTCCACCAGCGCCGCGACCCGATGCAGCTGGACCTCTCCGGTGCGGGCGGCCACACGGCGATCGTCGGAGGCCCCCACAGCGGCAAGTCGACCGCGGTGCGGACCATGATCACCTCGCTCGCGATGCGGCACACCCCGCGCGAGGTGCAGTTCTACTGCCTGGACTTCTCCGGCACGCTGTTCCCGCTCGCCGGTCTGCCGCACGTCGGAGGGGTCGCAGGCCGCACCGACGCCGAGAGCGTCCACCGCACCGTCTCCGAGGTGCTGGAGATCATGGAGAACCGCGAGTCGCGCTTCCGGGAGTTGGGCGTCGACTCGATGGCCACCTACCGCGCCGCTCGTGCCCGGGGCGAGCACGGCGACGACCCGTACGGCGACGTCTTCCTCGTCGTCGACGGCTGGCAGGTGCTGCGGCAGAGCTTCGAGACCATCGAGGCCAACCTCATGGGCCTCGCCGGGCGGATGCTCACCTACGGCGTCCATCTCGTCGTGACCGGCAACCGCTGGATGGACCTGCGGATGGCCCTGCGCGACGTGATGGGGACCAAGGTCGAGCTGAAGCTCGGCGACGCGCTGGACTCCGAGGTCGACCGCAAACTGCAGCGCACCATCCCGGCCGGCCGGCCCGGGCGGGGCATCACCCACGACAAGGCCCACTTCCTGACCGCCGTGCCCCGCGCCGACGGCCGCTGCACCTCGGACGGGCTCGCCGACGGCGTCGCCGACCTGGTGCGCCGCGTGACCGACGCCTGGCCCGGCGCGCCGGCCCCCGCGGTCCGGATGCTGCCCGCCCGCTACGACCTCTCCTCGGTGAGCCGTGCGGACCAGGGGGACGGCGTCGTCGTCGCGCTGGAGGGCAACCGCCTCGAACCCGTGGTCTTCGCCCCCGGCGGTGACACCGGCCTCCTCCTCATCGGCGACACCGAGACCGGCAAGACCTCGCTGCTGCGCTCGGTGGCCCGCCAGGTCGTCGACCGCTGGAGCCCCGAGGAGGCGAAGCTCATCATCCTGGACCACCGGATGACGATGCTCCGCGAGTTCGAGGGCCCGCACCTGCTCGGGTACTCCACCACCCACGAACGGTCCATGGAGGTGGTCGGCGGCATCGCCCAGGGGCTGAAGAAACGGCTGCCCGGGTCGGACGTCACCCCCGAGCAGCTGCGTGACCGCTCCTGGTGGACCGGGCCGGAGATCTTCCTGCTGGTCGACGACTACGACCTGGTCGCCACTTCGGCCGGCAACCCGCTCCGCGCACTGGTCGAGTACCTGCCGCAGGCGAGGGGGATGGGGCTGCACATCTACATCACCCGGCAGGCCGGCGGCGCAGCCCGCGCCGTCAGCGACCCCGTCCTCGGCCGCATGAAGGAGCTCAACTACCCCGCCGCGTTGCTGAGCATCCCCCGGGACGAGACCCCGATCTGGGGCGTGCGTCCGGCGAAGCGGGCCCGCGGCCGCGCACTGCTGATGCACCGCAGACTCGGCAACCGCTCGGCGCAGCTCGTGCACCAACCGTCCCCGCTGGCGGACGGCTGATCCGGTTCCTGCCGCCCTCCGCCCGACACTCCTCCGCCACCCGCCCGTTCGCGACCGCAGACCGCAGACCGCAGACCGCAGACCGCAGACCGCAGACCGCAGACCGCAGACCGCAGACCGCAGACCGCAGACCGGTCCCGCGCCCCGGCCGCCCGCTGCCGCCCCTCCGGCGGTGCACCCGACCACGAGGACTCCCGATGACCGCCCCACCCAGCAACGCCCCCTCCCTGCCGGCGCAGCAGACCGGCCCCGCCGCGCTCGGCGGTGCCGCCGAGTTCGTGCGCATCGGGGTCGCGGGCGGCACGGGGCGCGCGGACCTCGCGGTCCCGGCGGCGCTCCCGCTGGCGCGGCTGATGCCCTCGCTCCTCCGGCACGCCGGTGAGGAGCCCGGTGCCGACGGCGGTGTGCTGCACGGCGGTTGGGTGCTCTGCCGCATCGACGGCTCGCGGCTGGACCCGGCGCGGTCGCTGGCCGCCCAGCAGGTGGTCGAGGGCGATCTGCTGTTCGTGCGTCACGGCGACGAGGACACCTCCGAACCGCTCTACGACGACGTGGTCGAGGTCATCACCGAGCACGGCACGGCCGGCGCATGGACCACCCGCGCCGGACGGACCGTCGCCGCCGTGCTCTCGGCTCTCGCCGTCCTCACCGCCTGCGGTGCGCTGGCGGCCGCCCCGGGGCTCGTCGCCGGGGCGCTCGGACTGGGCGTCGCCGCGTCGGCGTTGGGCGTCGCCGTCCTGCTCTCCCGGGGGTTCGGGGACGCCGTCGCCGGGACCTGCGCCGCCGTGCTCGCCGCGCCGCCCGCGACGACCGGAGCGGTGCTGCTGCTCGGAGTGGGCGACGGCGTCGGCGCGGCGCACCTGCTGCTCGCCTGCGCGGTCGTGGCGGTGGTCGGGGCGCTCGGGTTCGTCGCCGTCGGCGGCGGGGACGGCGTCTTCACCGCGCTGGTGGTCGCCGGGGTGTCGGCCTGCGTCGGTGCGTTGGTCTCCACCGTGTGGGGGGTGGCGCCGGAACGGTCCGCTGCGGTGGCCGCGCCGCTGGCGCTCGCGCTGACGACGGCGCTGCCGGCCCTCGCGCTGCGGCTGGCGCGCACCCCGGCGCCGCAGGTCGCGGGGGACGCCGACGACCTGGAGCGGCTGCCCAGTCAGCTGGAGCACGCCGCGCTGCGGGCCCGCATCGAGCAGGCGCGACTGCTGCTGGTCGGGATGGTCGCGGGGTGCCACCTGGTGATCGGCGCGGGGATTCTCGTGCTGTTCGCCTCCGGGGAGCTGTGGGCCTCCGTCTGCGGCGGGGCGCTGCTGGTGCTGGTCCTGCTGCGTTCCCGGCTGTTCAAGGACGCGGCCCAGGCACTGATTCCGCTGGTCACCGCGGTGGTGGGGGTGGCCGGAGCGGGGTTCTTCCTGGTGTCGGCGCTCGCGGGCCGCGCCCCGGCCCTGCTCGGGGTGACCCTGCCGGTGGCGCTGGTCGTCGCGCTGGTCGCCGGGGTGGTCGGCCTGCTCTCCGGCCGCCGTACCCCCAACCCGCGGGCGCTGCGGGCGCTGGACCTGCTGGAGGCGGCCGTCCTGCTGTCGGTGGTGCCGCTGGTCCTGGCCGTGTGGGGCGTCTACGGTGCCCTGCTGAACCTGACGGCGTGAGCCCGGTGACAGCCGCCGTGACGCCCACCGCCCGCGCCACCGCGCCACGCCCTCGCCCCTCGGCCCGGACCCGACGCCGCTTCCGCGCCCGGTACCCGGGCCGTGCCCACCGGGGCGCGGTCGCCGCGCTCCTCGCCGCAGCCGTCACCGCGGTGACGCTGTCCGTCCCCGGCGCCACGGCCCCGGCCCACGCGCAGAGCTGCCGGACCCAGGTCCGCGGCGAGGAGCTGCCGGACTCCGCCGGTCCGCACCCGCTGATCGACCTGCTCGGACTGCGCCACGCCTGGGACCTGTCCACCGGCGACGGCGTCACCGTCGCGGTGGTCGACTCGGGTGTGGACGCCCGTCACCCGGACCTCGCCGGCGCCGTCACCGGCGGCAGCAGGTTCGACGTCACCCGGGACGCGGCGGAGTTCACCCGCACCACACCGGCCGCCGACGAGGACTGCGAGGGTCACGGCACCGGCATCGCCGGCCTGGTGGCGGCCCGCCGCGCTGAGGGCGACCGCATGACCGGGGTCGCGCCCGCCGCCCGGGTCCATCCGATCCGGTCGGTGGACGGGGTGGACCGCGCCACCCACAACACCGTCGCCGCGATGATCGACGACGCCGTGGACGCCGGGGTGGAAGTCCTCAATCTCTCGCTCGCCGTCGTCGAGGACCACGCCCCGATCCGGGAGGCCGTGGCCCGGGCCGTGGCCGCCGACATCGTCGTCGTGGCCGCCGCCGGCAACGAGGGCAACAGCGGACCGAGTGGCGGGCGGGTCTACCCCGCCGCCTACCCGGACGTCCTCGCCGTCGGCGCCGTCGACGCCGCCGGCCGCCCGCTCGACGCCTCCAACCGCGGTCCCTGGGTGGATCTCGCCGCCTACGGCGGGCCGTTGCCGCTGGTCGCGCCCGGTGGTTCCGGCTACCGGACCGACAGCGGCACCTCGTTCGCGGCCGCGCAGGTCTCCGGTGCGGCCGCGCTGGTCCGCGCCCGGTACCCCGACCTGACCGCGGCGGAGACCGCGGAGCGGCTGGTCGCCTCGGCGGCGCCCGTCGGCGGGACCCGCAACGACCGCACCGGCGCGGGCATCGTCGACCCGTTCGGCGCGTTGACGCATCTCCCTCACCTCGGCCCCGACGACCCCGAGGGCGAGGGGGCCGGCATCGCCGTCCAACCGCTCCCCACCACACCGCCGCTGCTCGACCGAACCGAGGCGCTCGCCCTGGCCTCGGCCGGGGCGCTGCTGCTGGCGCTGCTGCTGGGACTGGTTGCCGCGCCCGGGGTGCGCAGGGCGGCGACGCGCGGCTGGCGTACCGGACCGCTGCCCGACACCGCACCGGCCGGCGGGCCCGCGCCCGCGCCGACACGTCCCCGCGGCGCCGCCCTGGAGCGGCTCGACGGCTCGGACGTCCCCCCGCCCGTCCCACCGGGCCGCAACCGTGCCGCCGTGGCCCGGTCCCGCACACCCACGACCCACCGGAGCCGCTAGCGATGGCCACCACCCGAGAACAGGCCGAGGCCTACGGCTACGACCACCGGCGCCGCGTCACCGCGCTGCTGCGCGGCGCGGACGAGGCGCAGCACGACCCCCGGCGCCGACTCAACCGCGCGCTGGGCGGCGGCGCGGCCGTCGGTGTCCTGATCATGGCGGGCTTCGGGATCGCCGGCTTCCTCGGCGGGGGGCGCGGCCCGGCGCTGCCGGCGGCCGGGGCCGTGGTCGTCGGCGACGACGGTGACCGCTACGTCGTCGCCGACGCCGTCGTGCATCCCGCGCTGAACCTGGCGTCCGCCCTCCTGGTCGGCGGGGGAGAGGTCACCGCGGTCCGGCAGTCGGTGCTCGACTCCGCGGCGCGAGGACTCCCCGTCGGCATCCCCGGCGCACCCGACGCGCTTCCCGACCGGGAGGCGCTGACCGACGAGGTCTGGACAGTGTGCGCGGTGCCCAGCGAGAGCGGCGGGGCGCCGGCCGACACCGCGCTCTTCGTGGCGGAGCCGGGTGCAGCGCCGGCCGACGGGGGCAGCGACGGCGCCACCGTGCTGGTGCGGGCCGACGACGACACGCTGTGGCTGCTGACAGAGGGGCGGCGGTACGCACTGTCGGACACCGTGCGCGACATCCTGGAGTTGCGCAGGACGCAGCCGGTGGAGCTTCCCACCGACATCGTCGCCACGCTGCCGGAAGGCCCGGCGCTGGTCCTGCCCGAGGAGCCCGCGGGGGCGGGCGACCTCCCCGCGGTACCGCTTCCCGCCGAGGCCCGGGTCGGGGACCTCGCCCACACGGCGTCCGGTGGAGCGCCGCAGTTCTACCTCGTCCGGCAGGACGGGCTGGTGTCGGTCTCCGAACTGGTCCACACCCTGCTGCTCCCCGGCGCGGGCGCCGATCACGTCCTGACGGCGGCCGACGCCGCCCGGGCGCCGCGCAGCGGGGAGCCGGCCCCGGGGGACCGGGCCTGGCCGGACGCTCTGCCGCGGGCCCAGGAGCCGTCGCGCAACCAGCCGGTGTGCGTCTCGACGCCTCCGGGCGCGGAGCCCGGGGACGCTCCGTGGCAGGCCACGGTCCATCTGCCCCGCACCATGCCCGAGCCGGACGGGACGACGCCGGTGACCACGGGGACGGGCGACCGGCTGGGGCTGCTGGACCGGGTGTACGTGCCGGCGGGGTCCGGCGCGGTGGTGCAGGCCACCACCTCCGCGGCCGCGGGCGGCACCTACACGCTGGTCACCGACAGCGGTACCGCGTACCCGTTCGCCTCCCCGGACGCCGTGCAGCGGCTGCGGTACGACCCCGCGCAGGCGCCGTCGGTGCCCAAGAGCTTCGTCGGTCTGCTGCCGACCGGGCCCGTGCTCGACCCGGACGCCGCCGCACGGGAACACCGCGGCGACGGCACCACCGGCGACAGCGGCGCGGGCGGCGAGCCCGCGGCCGAGAGCCAGGAGGCGGCCGACGCCGCCGGGACGGGGGACGACGATGCGTGAGAGCCGTGACAGCGCGAGGCCGGACACCGCGGCGGTCTCGCGGGCCATCTTGTGCACGATGTCGGGGTCGACGCCGAGACCGCCACCTCCCGCG
>NZ_JAAVJC010000088.1 GCF_012033785.1 Streptomyces bohaiensis | reverse complement strand
GCCCCGCCGTCACCCGGACGCGGCAGACCCCGCCCGCCCGGCCGCTGCGCGGCGGGGGCGACGGGGTCGGCACCGCCCGGGTCGGGCGGCTGCGGGGTGGAGGTCGCGTTCACGCGGTGCCCGGCGGCGCTGGCGGCCGTCAGTGCTCCTTCTGCTCCAGCTGGAGGTTCCACACGCCCTCGAACTGGCCGAACAGCGCGTCGTCGAACGGGCCGAAGTCACCGGTCTGCGCGGCACCGAACGCGGCCATCAGGGCCTCGGTGTCGTAGTCCTCGGAGACCTGCGCGACGGTGATCTGGACGACGTCGGCGAAGGCTTCCTCGTTCTGGCCGGGCAGCGTCGCGGCGTCGGAGGCGGCGTACAGCTGGTCGGCCGGGAAGCTGCGGTAGGTGGTGTACGAGGGGTCGATGGCGTGGGGGTTGCCGTTGACGAACAGCAGCCAGCCGTTCTCGGCGATCTTCGGGTCCACGCCGACGCGCAGCGTCTCGCCGCCCTCGGTGGTGAAGACGCGCACGTCGGAGGTGTCTTCCAGGCAGGCGCGGGCCTCGTCGACGCCCAGGGCCTCGCCGTGGCCGTAGCAGTCGGTCGCGGTCTCCGAGGTGGAGGTGGCGGTACCGAGCGTGAAGTGGGCGTTCGGGCTCGGCTTGTCGCACGCCGTGAGGGCCGCCAGCCCCAGTGACACGGCGCCGGCGGCGAGAGTGGTGCGGACGGCCCGGCGGCCACGGCTCCTGGAGATCGCAGTCATGCGGGCAGATTACCGGGCGCCGCCCGTCACCGAACGCGCGGGTGCGGCGAGCCGCGTCGCGCGCCCGCCGCCAGCCCCCGGAAGGTGACCACCAGACCCACCAACAGCAGCAGTGCCGCGGTGGCCATGCCGATGCTGCCGTTCAGCGGCAGCGCGATGGCGATGCCGCCGCCCAGCACCCACGCCATCTGCACCATCGTCTCGGAGCGGGCGAACGCGGAGGTGCGGACGACCTCGGGCACGTCGCGCTGGATCAGCGCGTCCAGCGAGAGTTTGCCCATCGCCTGGCAGAGCCCGGCGACGGCGCTGACCAGGATGACGGTCACCGTGCCGTAGGCGACGGCCGCCGCGGTGGTCGTCGTCACCGCGAGGATCATCATGACCAGCAGGATGAACTCCGGCGCCCGGTCGCGCGCCCAGGCGCCCAGCACGTTGCCGAGGCCGTTGCCGACACCGGCGGCGACGCCGACCAGGCCGAGCGAGACGGCGGACGCCATCCCGGGCAGCGGCTGCTCGCGCAGCAGGAACGCCAGGAAGAACAGCAGGAAACCGGAGAGCACCCGGAGCGAGGAGTTGGCGACCAGCGCCTTGAAGACGGTGGTGCCGGTCGCCCGGATCACCCGGGACCGGCCGCGACCGTCCCTGTCCCGGCCGGCGGCCCGCGCCTCGGCCAGTTCCTGGAGGTGCAGGGTCCGTTCGCCCTTGGCGAGGTCCACCTTGTGCGGCAGCCGGAACGACATGAAGGCGCCGATGAGGGTGATGACGAACGCGCCGTACAGCGGCGCCTCGGGGCTGATGAGGTTCAGCACCAGGCCCAGTGGTGCCGCCGCTCCCGCGGAGATGAGGCCGGTGAGGGTGATCCGCGCGTTCGCCTTCACCAGGGAGATCTGGCTCGGCAGCAGCCGGGGCACGACCGCGGCCCGCACGATGTTGTACGCCTTGGAGGCGATCATGACGCCCAGCGCCGCCGGGTACAGCTCCAGTCCGCCGGTGGCCACGGCGCCGGTCATCAGCAGCGCCAGCACCCCGCGGAAGGCCAGCGCGCCCGACATCGCGGCCCGCCGCCCGTGCGGCAGCCGGTCCAGCAGCGGCCCGATGACCGGGGCGAGCAGGACGAACGGGGCCATGGTGACGGCGAGGTAGAGGGCCACCCGGCCGCGCGCCTCGTCGGTCGGTACGGCGAAGAAGATGGTGGAGGCCAGCGCCATCGTGATGAGCATGTCGCCCATCGAGTGCACCGCGTGCACCTCTATCAGCTTGCCGAGGCCGGATTCTCCGGCGCCCTGCGCGTGGGTGGCCTTCCGGATGCGGCGGCCGACGAGCTTCGGCGGCGTGGCGACGGCACGGCCGGTCGCCCGGAGACCCCGGAGCAGTGCCCCGGCCCCGGTTCCCCGATCGGACGAGCTGTCAGCGGCCACGTGCGTAAGCGTAGAGCGTGGGGCGCGCCCGTGGTCGCGATGCGTCGAACGAGTACCGCCCCGCGCGTCGCGCGGTCGCGGTCAGGGTGCGCCGAAAGGGGGACGGCGGCACGCGACACGCCCGGGCGCGTCGGGAGCCCGCCGCCGCTCCCGGCTGCGGGCCGGTGGTGCCACGGCGGTCCGGGGGTGCGGCGCCGCGATCGCGGACGGCTTCTTCCGGGGCGGGCGTCGCGCGGATCACACGTGCGGTAGCGTGGACCGACCGGTGCTTCGTGCCCACGTGCAGCAGCACGACGTCGCAGCGGCGCGGGTCTCACACCCCGTAGCCGCTCCGTCAGCTCCGCTCGCCGTTGGCGTTCGCATCGCACAACGCGTAGGAAAGAGTCGATATCCAGTGAGTGCTGCTACCCGAAGCCGGACCCCTGACCGGCTCTGTGCGGATGCCGTGCCGCTCGCACGGGAGGTCGCCGAGGAAGCCGCTTTCCCCCACCCGGTCGGCCCGCATCTCGGTGCCGAGGGCGAGGGGGAGGGCGGCCGTGTCGTCACCCACTTCTTCGAGTCGGCCGATCCGGCCTACCGCGGCTGGCGCTGGGGCGTGACGGTGGTCCGCGCCGCCCGCGCCCGCCATGTGACCGTCGACGAGGTGACGCTGTTCCCCGGCGAGGACGCGCTGCTGGCGCCGCAGTGGCTGCCGTGGAGCGAGCGGCTGCGCCCCGGGGACCTCGGCCCGGGCGACCTCCTGCCCGTGGAGGAGGGCGACCCGCGGCTGGAGCCCGGCTTCGCTCTCGTCGAGGAGGCGGCCGAGCCCGAGGCGGAGGCCGAGGGGGCGCGGGTCCCCGCCGACGCGACGCCGGAGGCGACCGCTGTCGCCGCCGCCGGGGTGCGGCCCTCGGACAACCGGCGGGCGGAGACGGCGGCGCTCGCCGACGAGCTGGGGCTGGGCCGCACCCACGTCCTGTCCCGCCTGGGTCTCGCCGAGGCCGCCGAGCGCTGGGACGAGAACTACGGGCCCGGGACGCCCATGGCGCAGGGGGCGCCCGCCTCCTGCATCAGCTGCGGTTTCCTGGTGCCGCTGGCGGGCTCGCTGCGCCAGGGGTTCGGCGTCTGCGCCAACGAGTACGCGCCGGCGGACGGGCGGGTCGTCTCGCTCGGGTTCGGCTGCGGTGCCCACTCCGAGGCGGCGACGCTGATGCCGAAGCCTGCGCCCCGGCCGTCGCCGGTCATCGACCACGTCGGCGCCGACCCGCTCTGACCGCTGCCGCCTGCCGGGCCCCCGGCCTGCCGGCCGGCGGGCCTGCGCGGTGCGGCCCCGCGCCGGACCCCGGTCCGCGACGCGCCGCCCGGCGGGCGTCAGGGCGTGTGTCAGGTCAGGGCGCGGACGATCAGGACGACGCCCGACAGCGACACCACGCCCAGCAGCGCGGCGCGGATGCCGCCGGCGCCCCAGCGCCGCCGCACCGGGATCGAGACGAAGTAGCCGGCGACCACGAACGGGATCAGCGCGGCGCCGGCGATCAACTGCTCGCCGGTGAGCTGGCCGCCCAGTTGGAGCGTCGCCAGCGAGATCGCGGCGCCGATGACGAAGTAGGCGCCGAGGGTCGCCCGCACGGTCGGGCCGGGGGAGTGCTGGTAGAGCAGGGCGAGCGGCGGCCCACCGATCGAGGTGGCCGTCCCGGTGACGCCGGAGACCATCCCGGCGGACATCAGCGAAACCGGCGTGACGCGCACGGTCACGGCGGAGATGGTGGCCGCCACCGCCAGCAGCACCATGACGCCGACGACCAGTCCGAGCAGCCGGGGCTCCAGGACGGCCACCAGCCACGCGCCGAGGATCGACCCCGGGATCCGGGGCGGCAGCCCCCAGGCGAGGCCGCGCCAGTCCACGTGCCTCCCCTCGGACCACAGCGTCATCAGCGGGGTGACCATACTGGCGACCAGCATCGAGCCGGGCATCAGGGACGGGTCGGCGATCGCCACCACCGGGGCCGCCAGCAGACCGAGGCCGAGGCCCACGGTGCCCTGGACGAGGGCGCCTGCGAAGACTGCGGTACCGGCGATGAGCAGGAAGATTATGTCGGGCACGGGCCTTGACGCTAGCAGCCGCCCGCGCCGGAGCCGACCGTACGGCCCTCGCCTCCGCTGTCACAGCCGCCCCCGCGGCCCCGGTCCGTGGCGCCGTCGGGGACGCCGCCGCCCCGTCCGCCGGGTGCGTGCTGTGCCGACCGTCTCACCGAGCGCCTCCACCGGAACGCGAGGGGCGGGCTGAGAGTACTGTCACCGAGGTGACTGCCGATCTGAGCGATGAGAGCACCACCGCCGAGGACCCCTTCGGTACCGCCGCGTTGCGCGGCGCCGTCCTGGACGCCTGGGCGGCCTCCCCCGCACGGTTCCGTGAGGACGCCAACGCCGAGGAGGAGTTGGCGCGCGGCGGCTACCGGGACCGGATCGTCGTGGAGCTGGCGCAGAACGCGGCCGATGCCGCCGTCCGCGCGGGCGTTCCGGGCAGACTGCGACTGGAGCTGGCCGACGGCGTGCTCCGTGCGGCCAACACCGGCGAGCCGCTGACCGCCGCCGGGGCCGGGTCGCTGTCCTCGCTGCGGGCCTCCGCCAAGCGGGACGCGCCCAGCGTCGGCCGGTTCGGCGTCGGCTTCGCCGCGACGCTCACCGTCACCGACACCCCGGCGGTCCACAGCCGGACCGGCGGTGTCCGCTGGTCGCTCACCGAGGCGCTGGCGCTGACGGCGGAGGTCGCCGGCCGGGCCGCCGGTCTGGCCGAGGAGGTCGAGCGGCGCGGCGACGGACGGCACGCCGTTCCGCTGCTGCGACTGCCGTTCCCCGCCGGGGCGTTCACCGTGCCCGACGGGTACGACACCGTGGTGGAGCTGCCGCTGCGGGACGCCGCCGCGGAGGAGCTGGCGGCGCGGCTGCTCGCCGAGGTCGGTGATCCGCTGCTGCTGGCGCTGCCCGCCCTGACCGAGGTCACCGTGGTGACCCCGACCGGGACCCGGACGCTGGTCCGGGCCGACGCCGACCCCTCCGGCACCGGCACTGGCACCGGCGCCGCCGACGCGCAGGGCGGTGCCGAGGCCGTCGAGGTGGCGGAGGTGGTGGTGACCGAGGGCGAACGGACCACGCGCTGGCGGACCGTCACCGCCCGTGGCCGGGCCGAGGCGGAGCTGCTCGCCGACCGCCCGCTGGAGGAGCGGGAGCGCCCGCTGTGGACAGTCACCTGGGCCGTCCCCGTCGCCCCGGACGGCGCCCCCGCGCGGCCCGACGCCGAGCCCGTCGTCCACGCCCCGACGCCGACCGGGGAGCCGCTCTCGCTGCCCGCGCTGCTGATCGCGTCCTTCCCGCTGGACTCCACCCGCCGCCAGGTCGCGCCCGGGCCGCTGACCGAGTTCCTGCTCGACCGGGCCGCCGACGGCTACACCCGGCTGCTGGCCGCATGGCGCCCGGTCGGCCCCGGCACGCTGGAGCTGGTCCCCGGCCCGCTGGGCTCCGGGGTGCTGGACTCCGGGCTGCGGGAGCGACTCGCCGCCCGTCTTCCCGAGGTGCCGTTCCTGCCGCCCGCCGCGCCCCTCACGGCGCCGCCCGCCGGCGAGGCCGAGCAGCCCGGTGACGACGGCGCGGCGGGTACCGACGGCCGCCGGGAGGCGCTGCGCGCCACCGAGGCCGAACTCGTCGAGGACGCCGGTGCCGCCACCGTCGCGGTGCTGGCCCGGCTCTTCCCGCACCTGCTGCCCGCCGGCCTGGAGCGGCACCCGGCGCCCCGGCTGCTGGGCGTGGCGCGGGTGTCGCTGGGCGAGGCGGTGGACCGCGTCGCGGGCGCCGACCGGCCGCCGTCCTGGTGGCGGGAGCTGTACGACTCGCTGGCCGGGGTGGACCCGGACCGGCTGACCGGGCTGCCCGTGCCGCTGGCGGACGGCCGGACGGTGGTCGGCCCCCGGCAGGTGCTGCTGCCGCTGCCGGGCGGCGACCCCGCCGGTCCGGCGCGGCTCGGACTGCGGGTCGCGCACCCCGACGCGGTGCACCCGCTGCTGGAGAAGCTCGGCGCCGCCCCCGCCACCGGCCGTGCCGTGCTGGAGACGCCGCAGGTTCGGGCGCTGGTGACCGCCGCTCACGACGGAGAGCTGTGGGACGAGGACGCCCCGGATGCGGCCGAACTGGCCGAGATCGTGCTCGGGTTGGTGGCCGACGCCGAGTTGGCGCCCGGCGACCTGCCGTGGCTGGCCGCTCTCCCGCTGCCGGACGAGGACGGCGAACTCACCCCCGCTTACGAACTGGTGCTGCCGGGCAGCCCCTTCCAGCAGGTCATCCGCGAGGGGGAACTCGCCGCCTGTGATCAGGCGTTCGCGGACCGCTGGGGGGAGGGACCGCTCACCGCCGTGGGTGTGCAGGCCGCCTTCCCGCTGGTGCGCGCCGCCGATGTGGTCCTCGACCCGGACGAGTTGGTGCCGGGCGACTCCGACGTCCCCGAGCCGGACGACGCCGGGCTGCTGGACGCCGTCGAGGTCTGGTGCGAGGACCTGCTCGACGCGCTGCCCGAGGCCGACCTCCCGCCGGTGGCGGGGGAGTTGCTCGCCGTCCGGGACCTGGAACTCGTCGACGACGACCAGTGGCCGCGGGTGCTGGCGATGCTCTCCGAGCCGCCGCTGCGCGACGCGCTGGTGCGTCCGCTGCGGGTTCGGATGCCCGACGGCACCGTGGCCACCGCCCGGCCGTACACCGCCTGGTGGCTGCGCGGCGCCCCGGTGCTGGGCGGGCGCCGCCCCGCCGGGCTGCGCGCCGCCGGTGGTGATCCGCTCCTCGCGGGGCTGTACGAGCCGGCCGACACCGCCGACGCCGACCCCGAGGTGCTGCGCGCACTGGGCGTCCGCACCAGCGCCGACGCGCTGCTGGCCGAGCCGGGCGGTGCGGCGGAGTTGCTCGCCCGCCTCGCCGACGCCGAACTCCCCGTCGCCGCCGAGCAGCTGCACGGGTTGTACACGCTGCTCGCGGCCCTCGACCCGGAGGAGGTCACCCTCCCGGACGAGGTGCGGGCCGTCGCCGCCGACGGGCGCACCGTGGTGGTGCCGGCCGGGGACGCCGCGGTGGCGGACGCCCCGGACCTGCTGGCCTCCGCCGGTGACCGGCCGCTGCTGCCGGTCGACCCCCGGCACGCCGCCGAGCTGGCGGCGGTGCTGGACGTTCCGCTGCTGTCGTCCCTGCTGCCCGCCCCGGTCAGCGGACCGGGCACGGAGCACCCCGTGCCCGAGGCGGCCCGGGCGCTGCTGGGCGAGGCCGCTCCGGCGACCTACCGGGAGCACGAGGAACTGCTCGTGGACGGCGTCGCGGTGGACTGGCGGCACCTCGACGGCATCGTCCACGCCGCGACGGTGGAGGGGCTGGCGGCCGGACTCGCCTGGGCGGCCGGGCAGTGGCCGCGTCGCTTCGAGCTGGCCGCGCTGCTGGAGGACCCGGACCGCACCGCGGAACTGGCCACCGCCCGCTGGTTCGACTGACGCGGACGCCGGTGCGGAAGGCCGTCGGCCGGGGTGACCCGGTCGGCGGCCTTCCGCGCGTCGCGCCCCGCTCACCGCCCCGGCGCGGCCGGAAGCAGCGCCGGGACCCCTACGGCAGGGGGGCGGCGCCGCGCAGGAACTGGTCGGTCGCGTCGGCCACCAACCCGTCGAGGGCCGCGCGTTCCACGAAGCCGCCGTTGATGAGCGAGGCGATCCCCTGGACCGTGGCGAAGACGACCATGCCGACCCGCAGCGGGTCCCCCGCCCGGATGGCGCCCTCCGTCTGCCCCCGCGCCACCAGGTCGTTCATGAGGCCGAACGGCCCTTCGGCCGCCGCCGCGATCCGTGTCGCGCCCGGTCGGTGCTTGGCCGCGTACATCAGCTCCAGCAGCGCGCCGTTCTCGGTGGCGAAGCGCGTGTAGGCCGTCATCACGGCGAGCACCTGCGCCGGGAACGTGTCCGAGGCGCCGGTGAGCGCCTCCCGCAGTACGTCGCCCAGCCGCTCGAAGCCGGTTTCGGCGAGCGCGTCGAGCAGTGCTTGGCGGTCGGCGAAGTGCCGCCGCGGCGCGGCGTGGCTGACTCCCACCTCCCGAGCCAGCTCGCGCAGCGAGATCTGCTCCGCCCCCGCCGTGCGGAGGCGGGATTCCGCTGCGGCCAGGATCGCGGACCGCAGGTTGCCGTGGTGGTAGGGCCGCTCGGCCGTGGTCTCCGACACAGCCCAGAGCCTACACGCCGCAGTGTGTGCGTTGCCCACTTTGTTGTCAGCGGCTACTTTGTAGTCCATGACTACATTCACGGCGGCGGATGTGCCGCCCCTGGCGGGTCGCACCGTCGTCATCACCGGAGCCAACAGCGGTATCGGCCGGGTTGCCGCGAGCGTCTTCGCGGCGCGGGGAGCGCGGACGGTCCTGGCCGTGCGGGATGTCCGGCGGGGTCGGGCGGCCGCCGCCGACATGACCGGGCAGGTGGAGGTGGCCCGGCTCGACCTCGCCGACCTCGCCTCCGTGCGCGCCTTCGCCGACGGGCTCGACGGGCCGGTCGACCTGCTGGTCAACAACGCGGGGGTGATGATCCCGCCGCTGACCCGCACCGCCGACGGGTTCGAGCTCCAGCTCGGGACCAACCACCTCGGGCACTTCGCCCTCACCAACCTGCTGCTGCCGCGCGTCACCGGCCGCGTGGTCACCGTCTCCTCCTCCGGCCACCGCGTCGGGGCGATCGACTTCGACGACCTCAACTGGACGAGGCGGCCCTACCGGCCCATGGCCGCCTACGCGCAGTCCAAGCTCGCCAACCTCCTCTTCACCGCCGAACTCCACCGCCGCCTCGCCGCCGCCGGCTCCTCCGTGCTCGCCATGGCGGTGCATCCGGGCATGGCCGCGACCAACCTGCTGCGCGCCAACGACCGGCCGGGGGTCCGCACCAGGGTCCGCGACGCGTTCACCAACGTGTTCGCGCAGAGCGAGGAGGGGGGAGCGCTGCCCACCCTGTACGCGGCCGTCGCCGACCTGCCCGGCGGCAGCTACGCCGGGCCCGGCGGTCTGCTCCAGGGCCGCGGCGCGCCCAAGCCGGTCGGACGCTCCGCCGCCGCACAGGACGCGGCGGTCGCCGCTCGGCTGTGGGAGGTGTCCGAGGAACTGACCGGCACCGCCTGGCCGCTGGGCTGACGCCGGCGGACGGCGTGGGCGGTCCGGACGGTCCGGGCGGTCCGCTGCGGCGGTTCACGCGGGAGGAACGTGTGCGCAAAGCGCCGCGTTGAGCGTCACCACCTCGTCGGCGGTGAGCCGACCCAGGTGCACCTGGTACTCCGGGCGGCGGCAGACGTCGCACGGGTCGACGACGTCGATGTCGTCGAGCCGGACGCCCAACCGTTTGACGTGGTTGAACAACTCCTGGGCGGCGGCCTCGACCGCCTCCCGGTCGGAGTTGGCGAAGCTGATCTCCTCGTACACGGCTCTCTCCTTCTCGTGGCGGGGCGGGGCGGGTTGGGGCGGGTCGAGTCGGACGGGGTGCGGCGAGTCCGGCGGGTCGCGCAGGGCTCAGGTGACGCGCAGCAGTCGGCGGGCGGGCGCGCCGCGCAGTACGGGCCGGGCGGAGAGCGAGTACAGGACGTCCACCTCGCCGACGCCCCGGATGCGGTCCGGGCCCCGGGCGTTGGCGCTGACCGGGCGACCGGCCGCCAGGGCCGCCTGCTGCACCCGTAGAAAGGCGGTGTCGTCCGCCCAGTCGCGGAACACCCGACCTGGCGACCACGGCGAGGAGGCGACGGCGGCGAGTGCGCCCGCCGGCAGCGGTCCCGCGCCCGGACGCGGGTCCAGCGCGTCGGCCAGCCGCAGCGCCTGCGACCGCAGCCAGCGCAACGCCTCGGCCGGGGTGGCGGCCCAGTGCCCGCCCAGGTACCACTCGCCCCCGGCGTCGGGGCACCGCACGACGGTCTCGCACCAGAAGCCGTCCACCCGCGTCCCGCCGGTCACCGACTCCGTCACGGAGTTGACCCCGGTCCGGGTGAACTCGGCGGGCCCGTCGTTCCAGCTGCGCCCGGCGAACCGGTGTCCGTGGTGCGGCATGTCCGCAACTCCTCCAGATGGTCATCAATGGCGCGCGTCAACGCCGCGCTCTTCCGCAGGAGTTCACTCAACGGGCCGGATGGCTGCGGGGCCGTCGGACCCTCGGCCGCTTCCTCGTTCACCGCTCACCCGCGCGATCCGGACACCGTGCGCCCCGGTCGCGATTCCTGCCGCTGGGCACGACAACCACCGGCCGCTCCTCTCCGTAGTGACTTCACTACCCGGCACCGTCAGGTTGGCCTAGAGTCAGAAGCCGCTCAACCTGGCATTTCGGCACAGGAAGTCCGTGGGGGACCGATGAATCTCAAGGAGCTCGACCCGGACAGCTCTCCGCAGGCGGCATACGGCGCGCTGGTCCGCCAGTGGCGCGAAGACCGCGGGTGGAAACAGGACGAGCTGGCCGGACGAATGGAGTACTCCAGCACCCATCTCTCATCCATCGAAACCGGTCGCAAACTGCCGACCTTGCGCTTCGCGCGCAATGCGGACCAGGCGCTGCGCACCGAGGGGCTCTTCGAACGCAAATGGCGCGAGCTGCGACAGGGGTCGCTGCTGGAGGGCTTCCCGCAGTACGTCGAGTACGAGGCCCGCGCGGAGGAGCTGCGGCTGTACGAGATCGGCATCATCCCGGGCCTGCTGCAAACACCTGCTTACGCCCGTGTCCTGGCGGAGAGCTCCGTGCGCCGCGGCGACATCAGCGCCGAACACGGCGAGGAGCGCGTCCAGTTCCTCGCCGAGCGACAGGCCGCACTGGCTCGGGACCGTCCGCCGACGGTGATGGCGGTGATGGACGAGAGCTGCATCCGGCGCATCGTCGGCGGTCCGCTGGTGATGGATGAGCAACTGGGGGCACTGCTCCGATTTGCGGAGCTGCCGAACACCGTCCTCCAGATCGCGCCGTTCACGCTGGGGGAGCGGCGGCCATTCAATCTGCCGATCAACTTGCTGACGTTGCCTGACCGCTCGTTGGTGCTCTATGCCGAGTCGCAGACGCAGGGGCACATGGACCGGGAAAGCACTGCTGTGCCGCAGATGTTGAGGAACTACCATCAGCTACAGGCCGAAGCGCTCAGCCAGGCCGACTCCGTGGCCATGATCGAGCAGGTACGAAAGGGCATCTCGTGACGACCGATACCCCCCAGTGGTTCACCTCCTCCTACAGCGACAACGGTGGGAACTGCGTCGAGGTGGCGGGCAATCTCGTCGCCCGCCACGGCACGGTTCCGGTGCGCGATTCCAAGACCCCGGCCGGTGCGGTGCTGACGCTGCCCGCCGGTGCGTTCGCCGCCTTCGTCACCGGTGTGCGCGACGGCGGTCTCAGCCGCTGAGCCGAGGCCGCTCCGCGCGGCCATGAACCCCAGCACGGAAAGGGCACTTCATGACGACCCACATCCTCCGCTGGTTCACTTCCTCCTACAGCGACAACGGCGGCGACTGCGTCCAGGTGTCGGCCGATCTGGCCGCCCCTGACGGCACTGTGCCGGTCCGCGATTCCAAGGCGCCCGCTGACGCGGTGCTGTCGCTCTCGACTGATGCGTTCGCCGCCTTCGTCGGCGGGGTGCGCGCGGGGAGGCTGGCATGACGGCTGGTTCCCCTGAGGGCCTGCGCTGGTTCAGCTCCTCCTACAGCAACAACGGCGGCGACTGTGTCGAGGTGGCGGCCGAGCCGGCCGCTGCTGACGGCATCGTTCCGGTGCGTGATTCCAAAGCGCCGTCGGGCGCGGTGCTGATGCTTCCTAGTCCAGCGTTCGCCGCCTTCGTGGGCGGTCTCTGTGGCGGGAGGCTGGCATGACCAGTCTTTCGTCAACGGACCTGCGCTGGCTCACTTCCACCTACAGCGACAACGGCGGCGCCTGCGTGCAGGTGTCGGCCGATCTGGCCGCCACCGAGGGCACCGTGCCGATCCGTGATTCCAAGGCGCCCGCCGACGCGGTGCTGTCGCTCTCCACCGGTGCGTTCGCCGCCTTCGTCGGCGGCGTGCGCGCGGGGAGGCTGACATGACGGCTGCTTGCTCTGAGGGCTTGGGCTGGTTCAGCTCCTCCTACAGCAACAACGGCGGCAACTGCGTCGAGGTGACCGCCGACCTGGTCACCACCGCGGGCACCGTGCCGATCCGTGATTCCAAGGCGCCCGCCGACGCGGTACTGACGCTGCCGGCCGGTGCGTTCGCCGCCTTCGTCGCCGGCCTGCGCGAGAGCGGGCTGACCCGCTGAGTCGTAGTGCGTGACCGCAGGCCGCTCCCGTTCCGGGGCGGCCTGCGGTGCTCTCCGGTGCGCGCCCCCCTCATGGGGTGAGGGGCGGTTGTCGGACAACCGGTTCCGGGATGGGGCTGCCGGTGTTTGTGCGTCTGGAGGTGGAGCAGGCGCGGGGGACCGAGCCGCCGCCCCACGCGCGCGGCGGCAACGAACCACCCGGTGGAGGACCTCGACATGCCCCGACAGCTCACCCGCCGCACCACTCGCTCTGCCGCCCTGACCGCCGGAGTCCTCGCCGCGACCCTGGCCCTGGCCGCCTGCGGCAGCGACGACTCCGCCGACGACGACGCGCAGGCCACCGAGACGGTCGCCTCCGAGACCGAGACCGGCACCGAGGACGACACGACGTCAGAGCAGGAGGGACCCACCGAGGACGACGCCGCAGACGCCGGTGGTGTCGCCGAAGAGAGCGGCGAGGACGGCGAGTTCGACCGCACCGAGGAACTTCCCGACGGCTCCGCCGCCGACATCTACGAGATCGACTTCCAGACCTACCGCGCCGAGATCGTCGGCGAGGACGGGGTCCTCGGGACGCTCCGCGCCGACGACGGCGTGGACGGGATCGAGCTCAACGCGATGTACGTCGTGCTGGAGACGGACGGCTCGCTGCACGCCTGGACCGACGCGGGCGAGCAGGGGCCGGGCACCTTCACCGTGGATGGCGGCTGGGAGGTGGAGGTCACCCACCACGACGACACGCACTGGGAGGCGAAGGTCTCCGGTGGCGAGGCCGAGGACACCATCACCGCGAACGGTGAGGACGCCGTTGCCCACGCCAACGGCATCTACATCGTGCTGACCTGGGCCGGGGTCGTCAGCTCCCACGATCCCGAGGCCGAGAGCACCGAGTGATCCGGGCTGCGTCCCCGCGCCGCGGCGCCCTGGGGCAGCTCAGCAGGACGGTGGCCGCCACGCCTCGGATCGAGGCGGAGGCGGCCACCTGTCGTGCTGCCGGTGCGGCCGGGGCTCAGAGCTCCGTGGGCTCGCGCGGTCCGTCGTTCTCCCGGGCGACTTCGATGACCATGGTGCTGCCGTCCTTGGAGAACACGTACTCCGGAAGCTTCTGCCCCTCGAAGCCGTGGCCGCTGAGGCCGATGCCGACCGTGTTCTCGCCCTCGAAGACCGACGACGCCTTCGCGTCCACGACGAGGTCGTTGAGCCCGTCGATCTCCGGGTCGGGGTGCGCGAACCCCTGATTGGTGAACTTGAAGGAGAGCAGCCAGTCGCCCTCGACCTCCAGGTCGGTGCCCTCGCCGCCGTGGGTGACCTCCGAGACGACGTCGTGCCAGAACGCGGGGACCTCCTCCGCGAACTCCAGGCGGATGGTGTCGGCCTCCTCGCCCTCCTCGACGGTGATCGCCCGGAGCGCCGGCTCGTCGTCCTCCCCGAGCCCCGCCGACTCCGTCTCCTCTGCTTCCTCTGCCTCGTCGGCCTCGGTACCGGCCTCGTCGGTGGCCGCGTCGTCCGTCTCGCCGGCGTCAGGGTCGGCGTCGCCGGTCGCCGTGCCCTCCTCCGCACCGGTCTCCCCGGCCGTGTCGTCCTCCTGCTGCTGCTCCGCGGGCTCCGCGGCCTCGCTGCTGCCCTGCTCGTCGTCCCCGCTGCCGCACGCTGTCAAGGCCAGCGCCGCGACCGCCGCCAGCGCTGCCGAACGTGCGCCTGTCCTACGAATGCTGCGCATCCAGTGCCTCCGCGTCCTCCGAGGCCGGCCGCTCCGGCCCCGCGTGGCGCACCATCGTCATGGCGGTGTCAACGACTCGCGAGGAGGACGCGCCGCCGCGTCGGAACCCCAACTACCAAACAAAATCGGTGCAGTTGACGCGAAACCATCGGCCCCACGCACAGGAACGCCGCACACCGTGGCGATGTGCGGCGTCCCGTCGAGGCGTGGTGCCCCTACCCGCCGGAGCGGGCCTCACGGCGGGCGCGGCGGGCGGCGCGGCGCTCCTCGAGGCTCTCCGGCTTGTCGGGGAAGCGGCGGGGCACCACCCGCCAGGAGACCTCCAGCAGCACCAGCGCGACACCGGCGATCCCGACGGCGACCAGCGGCATAGTCATGCCCACCAGATCGAGCGCGAAGAACTCCCGCAGGAACGGGGTGACCAGCACCACCAGGAAGCCGCCGCCCATGGTGAGCAGCAGCCCCAGCCGCCACCAGGTGTAGGGCCGGGCGATGATCGCGAGCACGCCCATCGCGCACAGGAACAGCGTCAGCGTCGCCGCGGACGTCTCGGCGGTCAGGGTGTCGCTGGTGGCGCCGTAGTGGTGGCGCGCCAGCAGGTACGACACGAAGGTCGCGACACCGGCGATCAGGCCGAACGGGACGGCCAGCCGCAGCACCCGCCGGACGAAGTGCGGCCGGGCGCGCTCGATGTTGGGAGCCAACGCCAGGAAGAACGCCGGGATGCCGATGGTGAACGCCGACAGCAGCGTCATGTGGCGCGGCAGGAACGGGTACGGGACCTGGCTGATGATCACCGCGAAGGCGAGGAACACCGAGTAGACCGTCTTCGTGAGGAAGAGGTTGGCGACCCGCTCGATGTTGCCGATCACCCGGCGGCCCTCGGCCACCACGGACGGCAGCGTCGCGAAGCTGTTGTTCATGAGCACGATCTGGGCCACGCCCTTGGTGGCCTCCGACCCGGCGCCCATGGAGACGCCGATGTCGGCGTCCTTCAGCGCGAGGACGTCGTTGACGCCGTCGCCGGTCATCGCGACGTTGTGGCCGCGGGTCTGGAGAGCGGAGACCATGTCGCGCTTCTGCTGCGGCGAGACCCGGCCGAAGACGGAACCCCGCTCGACGGCCTTCGCCATCTCCTCCGGGTCGTCCGGCAGGTGCCGGGCGTCCACGGGGGACTCCGCGCCGGGCAGCCCCAGTTTGGCGGCGACCGCGCCGACGGAGACCGCGTTGTCACCGGAGATGATCTTGGCGTCGACGTTCTGCTCGGCGAAGTAGCGCAGCGTGTCCGGCGCCTCCTGCCGCAGTCGCTGATCCAGGACGACCAGCGCGACCGGGGCGACGTCCCGGGACGGGTCGCCGCTGCCGTCCCGCGCGGCCAGCTCCTCCAGGGCGCGCTCGGAGCGGGCGAGCAGCAGCACGCGCATGCCCTGCCGGTTCAGCTCCTCCACCGCCTCCAGCTGCGGGTCGCCGTCCCGCAGCAGGACGTCGGGGGCGCCGAGCAGCCAGGTCGCCTCCGCGCCGTCGGGGCCGGCCAGCCGGGCGCCGCTGAACTTGCGCGCGGAGGAGAACGGCAGCGCGTCGGTGGAGCGCCAGCCGTCCGGCGCGGGATAGGCCTCGACGATCGCCTTGAGGCTGGCGTTGGGGCGGGTGTCGGAGGCGCCGAGCGCGCCCAGCACCGCCCGCACGTGGCTCTCGTCGCCGTCGCGCGCGTCGCTGCCCGCCTCGCCGGAGCCGGACGTCGTGCCGGAGGTCGTGCCGGAGGCGGCGGCCGGGCGCAGCAGCCGCAGGTCGGTCACGTCCATGCCGCCCTCGGTGAGGGTGCCGGTTTTGTCCAGGCAGACCACGTTCACCCGGGCCAGGCCCTCGATCGCGGGCAGCTCCTGCACCAGGCACTGCTTGCGGCCCAGCCGGATGACCCCGATCGCGAACGCCATCGAGGTGATGAGCACCAGTCCCTCGGGGACCATCACCACGATGCCGGCGACCATGCGCCGGATCGCCTCGAAGGTGTCGGCCCGCTCCACGACGAGCTGGCTGATGATCAGCCCGATGGCGGCCGGGATCATCAGCGTGATGCAGAACTTGAGGATCTTGCTGATGCCGCTGCGCAGCTCGGAGTGGACCAGGGTGAAGCGCGACGCCTCCTCGGCGAGCTGCGCCGCGTAGGCCTCCCGGCCGACCTTGGTGGCGCGGAACGTGCCGCCGCCGGAGACCACGAAGCTGCCGGAGAGGACCGGGTCGCCGGGCTTCTTCAGCACCGGGTCGGCCTCGCCGGTCAGCAGCGACTCGTCGACCTCCAGGCTCTCGGCCTCGGTGACGACGCCGTCGACCACCGCCTTGTCGCCCGGCGCCATCTCCACGATGTCGTCCAGGACGATGTCGCGGGTGGAGACCTCCACGGACACGCCGTCGCGGCGCACCTTGGGGCGTGCCTCGCCGATCACGGCGAGACTGTCGAGCGTGCGCTTGGCGCGGAGTTCCTGGATGATGCCGATACCGGCGTTCGCGATGATCACGAAGCCGAAGAGGCCGTCCTGGATCGGGCCGACGACCAGGATGATCGCGAACAGCACCCCGATGATGCCGTTGAACAACGTGAAGACGTTGCCGCGGACGATCTCCGAGGTGGACCGCGACGACCGCGCGGGGACATCGTTGATCTGCCCCCGTGCGACGCGTTCGGCCACCTCGGCACTGGTGAGGCCGCGTACGCTCACCGGCGCCTCCGTATCGGTCTGCATCATGGAGCAGACACTACGAGGATCTGTGCGCTTGTGCGTAGTCGGGGCGTGTCCGGGTAGGGCACGCCGGGGGTGGGCTCCGGGCCTTCCGGGTAGCGGCCCCTGTCCGCGTCCGCAGCCGGTCGGGGTCGACCTGTCGTCCCCGACCGGCCGGTGGCGCGGTGCCGCTACAGCGGCCCGTGGGTCAACGTCCCGCCGCCGGCGCGTACTTGACCGGGCTGTCATCGGCGGCGCGGTGCGGGGCCGACCGCCCGGCGGACGGGATCGCGCGGTGCCCGCGGACGCGCGCGGCGCGGGTCAGCCCGCGGGCGTGTCGGGGTGGCGGCCGTCGCCCGGCTCTGCCGTGGTCGGCGCGTCGGGGGAGTCGACGGAGTCGCCCGACGCCGCGCGAGCGGCGTCCCGGCGGATGGCCGCCTCACGCCGACCGTTGAACCAGAGGCCGAAAAGGCCCAGGCCGACGCCGACGAGGCAGGTCCAGATCCAGCCGGTGCGGCCGTCCTCGGCGTACCGGGACCAGAAGGGGAGCTGCGCCAGGAAAGCCACCGCCCACAGGGCGGTGCCGATGCCGACGACGAGCGAGACGTTCCCCTCCAACGGCGGCGGAGCCTGCCGCTTTCCGCTGGTCAGGTCGCTCCAGCGCATTCGTCCGCCCTGCCTTCCGCCCGCGTCCCGCCCGGGTCCCGTGCGGCGGTCACCGCCGCGGCTGCCGGGCGCCCCGGGCCCTTGCGGGCAAGCCTAGTCCGCGCCGGTCGTCCGCGGGGGCGCGGGCCCGCCGGGTGCCGGCGGCGGTGCGGCGGGGGCGGCGG